>JAYUVR010000356.1:0-8018 GCA_043753955.1 Archangium sp.
CCCTCCGTACGGCGTTCAGTTCACCGTGGTCAATAACAGTGGAATCGGGCCTTCTTTCACACCGCTGTCAGCGCAGGTGCCGGGCGCCGGGCGCGACCAAGTGGCGGTCGACAGTGATGGCACCAACTACCTGGTCGCTTGGGTCGACAGCCGCAATCTGGTCACCACCGACAACGATGTGTATGCCGCTCGGGTCAACGCCGATGGAACACTCATCGACAGCAATCCCCGAGCACTCGATCGCTCCCTGGCCAAAACGACGGCCATCGCCTTGAGCTGGAATGGCTACCAACACGTTCTCGCGATGGAAAACGAATATCTCGATGGAGGCCGACACATTGAGTTGCAGTGGCTTCGTCCCGATTTGAGCGTCGCCTATGACAGTGGGCTGTATTCAGGTGAAACAGTGAAGGAACCTTCGCTCGCACATTTGGGCCCAGGCCGCACCCTCTTGTCGTGGACTCAATCAAGGTTGGGTGCATCTATCGCTGCCAACCGGGTGTACACCAGCGTGCTCCAAGTCGACGTCGGTGACACGTGTCTGGGTGGAACCGATTGCCCCAGCGGTTTTTGTGTACAAGGTGTGTGTTGTAATTCAGCGTGTGGCGGTGTCTGTGAAACCTGCCTGGCTGCTCAAGGCGCTTCACGTGATGGGCTGTGTGCGCCGCGCCCTTCCAGCGTGGTCTGTCGAGCCGCCGGAGGACTTTGTGATGCGATTGAAAACTGCGACGGGGTGGCTTCCACCTGCCCCGCAGATGCGATTGCTCCTGACACTGAAGTGTGTCGAGCAACGCAAGGGCCTTGCGATGTCGAAGAGAAATGCGATGGGGCAAGTAAGATATGCCCAGTCGTCGATGTGCTGCGCCCAAGTGGCAGCGTTTGTCAAAATTCCACCTTATTGTGCACCGGAAGCGCCACGTGCTCTGGCACTGATATCTCTTGTCCTGCGGGCCTGTTGCACCCAGACGGTTACGCCTGTCGGCCAGCCGTTGGTGATTGTGACATCGCCGAGTCGTGCAACGGGACAGACCCCAGCTGCCCCGCAGATGCCTTCTCTGGCCCAGAAGTCAGATGTCGCGATTCTTTCGGCGCATGCGACGTGGAAGAAAATTGCACTGGGAACGCTCCAGCTTGCCCGCTCGATACTTTTTTGCCCGAGACAGTGGTGTGCAGAAGCGCTCAAGTGGGAAGCGCATGTGACCGAACCGAGCGATGCACCGGGAGCCAAAAAGATTGCCCGGCAGATCAATTCTTCGGCCCCGAACAAGTGTGTCGAGGCGTACAGAATGGTAACTCATGCGACGCCATTGAAGTGTGCAGCGGTCAGTCAGCCGATTGCCCCGCAGATACCGCCGTGGCCGATGGACAAACCTGTGAGAATGAAAATGTATGCCGTGCTGGGGCATGCATAAAACGCGCGTCTCAATACGGCTGGGGGTGTACTGGGTCTCCTTCTGATGTCGCGTTGTGGCTGGCGATATTGATTGTCTATGTGTTGAGCTCGCGCAACAGAAAGGCATTCCCATTGCTCGCGATTGCACTTGTTTCCATTGAAAGCGCACACGCGGCTTCTTCACGACCTACCTTGGCGCTCATTGGCATTCGTAACGGCACTGGAGCATCAGAAGAAGCAGCGGCCACGCTGGTCGACGTGCTGCAGAGCGAGCTCGCCTCACTCAATGCATTTAACGTCATGAGCAGCTCTGACATCGGAGCGTTGATTGGTATTGAAAGACAAAAACAACTCCTCGGCTGCGCCAATGATGCCGTCAGTTGCACCGCCGAGCTCGCCGGAGCGCTCGATGCCTCTCTCGCCGTCACCGGTGATTTGGCAAAAGTAGATGACTCGTGGGTGCTGAATCTCTCTTTGCTCGACGTTCGTTCCAGTTCGCCCATCGCTCGAGTGGGTCGCAAAGTAGAAGGGAAACTTTCGTCTCTTCTCGATGAAGTTCGACCGTTGGTTTATGAATTGGTGAACGCAGACCCAGCTCGAAAAGACAACCCCTTGGTGATGGACAGCGGCTTTCGGGGTTTCACTTTGGGTATACGTGCAGATGTCGATGCGTTGGGCCTCGCTGTCTCACCAGGTATTTCGGCTGAATATGCCACTCGTTACCTCGGAGGAAGCCTCACCGTGCTGCCCAAACCCAACCCAGGAGCACGACTTGAGGGTCGATTCTACCCCTTCGCTTCGGCAGTCGCTCGGCCGCATATTGCGCTCGGCGTTTCAGGTTTCGTTGGAGGACTGGCTTTGCGAGGCGCTTTGGGCATCACTGTTCGGTATGGGCATCTGCAGTTTTTCGCAGACGCCGGGTACGAGCATTTCGTCATCAAGCAGCTCGAATTTCTGTCTCAAGCTGTCCTGGTCGGGGCGGGCATCGGTTGGAATTTTTAGCCCGCCCCTTTTTACGCATCGAACGCTTTACGGCACGTTGAAGTTGTCAAACACGATTCGATTGGTAGTGGTCGTGTTGTAACCGGTGAGTTCAACTCTAACTTCATCAATCGGGAACGGGGTGGGTTCGCTCCGCAGCACCATCCACGGGCCCGCTTTTAAGGCCGCATATTCCATAAAGACGGTGCCATTGCTTTCGCGGAAACGAAGGAACCGTTGCGCAGTCGGGTTGTAGGTCACCGAGCCCGGGAGGAACGAAGTCACTCCACCTATTTTCCGGGTGGCGGAAAGAGTCGAACCGAGGGCTACCCTGAATTCGAGGTTGCTCGCACCATTCGGCCCTAAGCGGAAGCGGGCAATTGAACCTGGAGCAGTACCGATGCTGACCAATTCGACAGTCGAAGTCGAATCGGTGAGGTCGCTTACTTCTGCCGTTTTCAAAATGATGCTTTGCCATTTGTTGATGATGCCGCCGAGCTCGACGCGATTGTTGTTGATGGGGTCGGTGATATTGACGGGGTTCCACCGATTGTGAAGCGTGGTTGTATTGAAATTATCAACCTCAGCCGAAGTTTTAGGTGATTGGTCTTCAGCACCGCCACGGCCGCAGAGAATGGGCTGCTTGACCAAGTTCGGCGCATGGTCATTCACCGACATGGTTCCGTCGATTTGGAGTGAGCTGTTTCGGCCCCAACAATGCGGGCTCCCATCGCTCAATCTGACGCATGAGGTATCGCTGTTTGGGCCAGCAGAGAGATTTAAGGCATCGGTCACAAAGCCTACATTGCCAGGCCCACGCACGCGCACGGGGTTCAAGTAGCTCTTTCCGACTTCAACGACGCCGATGCCCAGTTGGCCGTAGAAGTTCCCGCCCCAGCACCAGAGTGAGTGGTCACTACGAATGGCGCAGGTGTGTGCCTTATACGCGGCCACCTCGATGAAGCTCCCCATCGGGTTTCCATCGGTGGTTGTGACTGGCACCGGAGTTTGACGAGAAGTATACGAGCCGTCGCCGAGCTGGCCACCTAGGTTGCGCCCCCAGCAATAGATATTGTAGAGGTTGCTGTTCGGAGCCCATTCTTTGCGTACACAAGAATGACTCTCTCCGGTTGAAAGGCTTCGCGCATTGTAGAGGACGGCACCGTCAGCGGTTTTGACGTCGACGGGTTGTGAGCTGTTGGCGCTGCTTAAGTTACCCAGTTGGCCATCATCATTTTCACCCCAACATTTGACCGTTCCACTGCTTCTGCGTGCACAGGCGAAAGTGCCGCCCACACCGACTTCGACGACAGAGTTGAGGTCTACGCTGCCGATTCTGACTGAAGTGGCATACAGGCTGTTGGTGGTCGAGCCGTTGCCCAATTGCCCCACATTGTTTTTGCCCCAGCAAAAAACGGTGGAGCCGGCTCTCAAAGCACAGGTGAAGTCGTTGCTGCTGAACACCTTCATGGCACCCCAGAAAGGAGTCGTCGCATCAGATTTCACCCGTACCGGGCCTGAGGGAGTCGTGGTGGTGCCATCGCCGAGTTGCCCCGAAGAATTACTTCCCCAACACCAGACAGAGCCGTCATTGAGTGCGGCGCAGGTGTGCGTGGGGCCAGAAGAAACACTGCGTACGCCCGTCAGCGGCGTATCGTCGTCTTTTTTCACTTGAACCGGCGACACGCCCCAAGCAGAGCCAGTCGAGTCAGGCACACCATTTCCCCAGCACCAAACGGTGCCATCGACCTTTTGGGTACAGATGGCATTCGCACCGGTGGAAACAGCAGCGACGCAGCAGAACTTGCCAGCGGGGCACGCCGTCCACGCGGGACAACGATGTTCGGTGTTATCGGCCAGATTGACGCCCATCACCGGCTTCGCAGGATCGGCCGCATCGACGTCAAAGGTGTCACAGGTAGTAACGCCGTCGGTGGCCGTCGTCGTCACGACAGCTACTGACGGGAGATTCCAATCTGCCTGCCAAGAGCAGCTGTTGTTTTGGTTTTGATAGAACGGGCCCACGCCGATATCGATTAACATTCCTTCAACCAAAGTACCCTTGCTGGCGATGTCTGGCTTGTTGCGGTGACCTACTTCGCATTGATTCAGAGATGTCGTCTTGAGCGCCTTGAACGGCGTGCTCGAGCGATTGGCAAAGTTGTAAGGGCTGATTGAAACACCGCTGCGGTTGGTGGCCGACTTGATGGCAATCGCCGCAAGATATTCTTTCTTTTTGGCCGCTGAGACCGTGGGGTCAATTCCCCAACCACTGTAGGCATAGCCGTCATTCTGAGGGTTGGCTTCTGAGATGGGGCCCAAGCCGGCGTTGATGAATTCCCAGTGCCGAGTCCAGGTGTTGTCTTGCCATATCAATGAATTGAGGAAGAAGGGTCGAGGCGTCCACTTTCTCAACGCATAACCAACGACGCCGTCAGCGAGTTTGCCTTTGCCGCAAGAATACGTGGGTTGGTGAAAGTTGGGGTTGGTTGGGTTGCCCGCCATCACCATGCAGGAACCATCGACGATTTGACAGGTGCTGGGGCAGGTTTTGTCGTCGTTCAGCGTGCATGAATGGGGGTCTTCGTGTTTGAAGCACATGTAGCTCAAGTCATCTTTGTACGAGCGAATCGTCAAAGGCGTGCCCGCGGCAGTCTTGCTCAAGAAGAGGGGGCGATAGGCTCGGTCAGCACAGGCCAACCCAATACCGCGAACGAGGCGATAGCGAACCGAGGTGGCCCCTTCAAAAATGTCGATGGTGACGTCGGCGTTGCTGATGCTCTTCACCAGTTCAAACTGGTCTTTCAAAGTCACTAACTTTGGCAGCACCAAATCGACGGGGCCCGTGGTCGGCAAAGTGTGGGGAATTTTGGTGGCTTCACACAGCCGCTCAAATTGAGTGGGTGTGTAGTCAGAGAAGTCTTCTACGGTAGTTGAGCCACCGAAGGCCGAACCCAAATTGAGGCTGATGCCGTCGCTGACTGCTTTGCCAGCGGCGGTGACCAAGTTGGCTGCCTTCTCGACCTGAATGGTGTTGGAAACGAGCATCGCATTCATCGGTGCATTGAGAGGCGCGTTGAGCGGCGCATTCATGGGCGCGTTGAGCGGTGCGTTCATGGGCGAGTTCATGGGCGCATTCATGGGCGAGTTCATCGGCGCATTCATGGGTGCGTTGAGCGGCGCATTGAGCGGCGCGTTCATCGGCGCATTCATGGGTGCGTTGCTGCTCGCAGCCTGTTCGGTTCGATCAACCTCTTCGCGGGGCTGCGCTCCTCCCAGGGCGCTCTGGTCAATGCAGCCAGCAGAAAGAATCAACAGACCACATGTAAGGACTATGATTACTCGTTGGTACGGGGCTTGGGCATTCACACCCGTTCGCAAAGCAACTCTCAGACCACTATTTTTCCGCTGTATGGCTCAATGATGTAAGGGTCTTGCGAGTGCTTGGGCATTTTCTCTGGGGGCCGGTTTGACCCCTTAGCCACTCAAGTTGTGCATGGAGTCACACAAATTGCTTCCCATACGACCAAATACGACTTGAAACAAAAAAGGCCGGCTCCCCCAAAGAGAGCCGGCTTCCCTACTGCTTACATTTAGTTGGTGATGCAGGGGGCTAGCGCAGTGGGGCAACCGCTTTGGAGTGCAATTCCATTATTTGATTTCAGTAGGTTCAACACTGGCGAGAAGAATTTTGGGTCGCGGCTCCAAAACAAATGTGTCGCGTGGAGTTTATTTTGAGCGAAATTCAACAACTCACTAATGCTTGGTTGACGGCTTCCGGCCCCACCAGACGCTTTGGTATCTCTGAAATTGCCCGGCATGATCGAAGGTGCCAAAGCCAGCTTGCCTGAAAGTTTTGCGTAGTAGCTGTAGATGCCGTCTGGAGTGTTTGGCTTGTTGATCACATTGAGGCCTTCGTCATCGAGGAAGATATCGGGCCCACCCAGCGTCGCACCCATGTCTTCCATGCTGCCTACGAAGTTGCTCAGCATATTTCTGGGGTAGTTCACAAATTGTATCGTTTGGGTGTTTGGGAAGGCCGTACGCATCGCCTTCAGCACCACCAAGTGCGTCTCGTAGTAGGCATCTTCTTGAGCACGGGTGATGGGCGTAAGCGATTGGCCCATGGCCGTTTCCGAGATGATCATGCCTTCAAAGTAGGGGTTCGAATTGTAACGAGCGCCTAAGGCTTGCATCAGTGCAACCAGGCGTTCACGAACGGCCGGCAACCAGAGCTTCATGGCGTTTCCCTTCCATACATTCGGGTTGTCACCGCCGACGTCGTTTCCAAAGCGATAGGTGCCACCTTCATACTGCGCCGAATAGCCCGCGTTGTTTGGGTTGGTAAAGTAGTCGGGCATCAGTTCGCTGGTGGTTTCAAAAGTCTTCGTCGACAGAACAACCATCACGCGCTTGTTGCCCATCGTGGCCAATTTAGCGAGGTGCCCGTCGATGATGCTGAAGTCGTAGACATTCTTGGCTGTCTCGAGTTCAGACCAACGGAAACGGAGCTGCAGACCGACGATGGCAGGAGTGGTCTTCATCTCTGCGTACGTCTGCTTCATCACCCAACCATTCACACTGCGGTCACCACCCATCGGCTGCACATAGTGACCTGGGTGCCATTTGGTACCCACCGTTCCGGGAGGGAGGGGCGCCAGTGCTGCGGTATCTGCATACACCTCAGAATCTGCATACACTTCATCTGCGCCGTCCAACTCCGGGCCACCGCAGCCCAACGTCGCCATCACCAAACTAAAGAGTGCTGCTTTGCTTCCCATTCCAAGTCGTGATCCAAAAAACGTTCTGCGTGATTGTGTTGACATGAATTGAAATCCCCTAAGTGGCGCTGCCTCTTGCGTCAGCGTGCAACTCCCTTGAGCAAGGGATGCGCCAGAAGGAATCTCATTGATATTGGGTGCTCTCCCTCCTCAAAACGAGACAAGTGGACTGGACAGGCGCAGCTCCAACGCGTGTCGGCAGGCGCTACCCCTCTGCACGCTTTTGTGTGCTGCTCAGTGCACACTCACACGCAGCGATTCGCTGCGTGAAGGGGCAAAGAACGAACACAAATTTCTACGCCATCGAGGGCGACCATCAATCAGTTGCAAACGCGATTTCTTAAGATCGCTGAGAGAACGATTGGGTATTGAAAGGTGTTTCCGCCGAGGGCAGTGCCGCGACGTGAGACAACAGCCGACGAGTACGATTCAGGGGCGGAGTATGCCATTCGTCGAAATGGGTCGCCTAAGGCCTCAGCGAGAATGGGCGGCAAGAAGGCAGTGAGAGAGATGTTTTCGTCTTATTTTTGCGACTTTTGCATCGAGCCTCCACTTACCTGAGGAGCCCCTCCGCCAACGTGTGGCTTGTAGTACCTATTTGATAAAACTGTCTTTCACCCGAAAGAGGAAGAAACACATGTCAGACGTCGATGGACTGAACAAATCAAAATTTGACCCGTGGGCAAGAATGCGAGCGGCCAATGACGCGTTGCTTACGAGCGTCCTGCCAGAGCTTGCTGGGCTCAACATAAAACCGGGAGCGTCAAATACCGTAAACCAGGAAACAATGAATCACATTCTGGAATTGCCCGCAGTAAAGCAAAACACGCGTCAATTCATCGAAGAAATCATGATGAAGGACA
>JAYUVR010000357.1:0-5738 GCA_043753955.1 Archangium sp.
ATCGGCACCATGGTGCACGGTGATTTTTCGATGCAGGTGACTAACCCTGAGCAACTGCTTTTGGGCATGGTTGGTTTGAGTTCGACTCACAATGAGGAATTCATTGGTTGGTTTAAGAGTCAGGTACTCAAAGTCACCCGCGATCGCATCGCGGAACTCATTGTGAAGAAAAAGTGGCCGCTCCTCGATGTGACCAGCGGGGCGTATACAGAAGAAATTGAGACCGACGTCATCGCCGGCCTCGGTACACACACCTCGACTTATGGCGTCAGTATTGTTCGTTTTGGCAATTTCACGGTCAGCATCAAGCCTGACGATGAAGCCTCGTTGAAGAAGCTTTCGAAAGACGTGGCGTATTCGAAATTGGCGGGCGGCTTTTCTCAATACGCCCAAGGGCAAGCGATGCTGGGCGCGGCTGAAGGCTTGGCCAAAGGTGGAGGAGAAGGCGGGGGAGCCAGCAATGCGCTGGGAGGAATGGGAATGGGCATGGGGTTTGGCATGGCCCAGACGTTTATGAATCAAGCTCCCCCGCAGTCGAATGCGAGCAGCAGTCGCTCGGTGACCGATCGGCTGAAGGAACTTGGCGAATTGAAAGCCGCGGGCCTCATTACAGACGATGAGTTCAATACCAAGCGGGCTGAACTGATGAAGCAGCTGTGAATTCCTCTCAGCCAAAGTGAGGAGAGAATGACCCGTCTTTCCTCGCGTGGCGACAATGGTAAGAAGCAGTGTGTTGCCGGAAGCCACAGTTGTGTACAACGTAACTTAAAGACTAGGATTGTAGCCATGGATGAATTGTCATACGATTCGTATGACATGAGTACTCGCCTTAACGCACGTATCGATGACGACCTTGCCGAGCAGCTGCAGCAACTCAGTCGACAATCGGGAAAAACGCTTACAGAAATCATCGTTGCTGCTATTCGCGCGTGGACAAGACAAGAACTGCGCAAACGTACCTCGGCGGCAGAGGTCTTCACGAAAGCAGGTTTTGTGGGGTCGGGAAAAGGGCCGCGTGATCTCGCAAGAAACAGTAAGCAGTACATTGCACGGTCATTGAAGAGGAAGGCGTGATCATCGCTGATACTGGTTTTTTTGTGGCCCTCGCCAATCGCTCCGATGCAGACAACAAGTCTGCCGTAGCTGCTCTGGGTCGTCTCACTGAAGGGCTGGTAACGACATGGCCAGTGGTGACAGAGACGACACATCTGCTTTTAGCGCGGCTGGGAACTCAAGCGTTGCTTTCATTTGTTGCGAGTGCTCGAGCCGGCGCTTTCGAAATATTCAATCTCACGCCCAGTCATTGGCCTCGAGTCGAAGCCCTTATGCGCCAATTTGCAGACCTTCCGATGGACTTTGCTGATGCCTCGCTGGTGGTACTTGCCGAAGAGCAAGGAGATGGAAGGGTGCTGACCACAGACCGTCGCGACTTTCGTACTTACCGCTGGAAGCAGCATAAGCCTTTTGAAAATCTCCTTGATTTAGATGATTAGTTCACGGTGACCCGTTCACATTCTGGGAGCCGTGGGAGCACCAATGTGGCGATCCAGATGTTGCTGAGGGGAATGGGCGTGCCCTGCTTCTTTGAGCCGTTTTCGCGCCATTGGCATCGACGGCAAGCTTCATGTCCAGTCGCTCAGGTCAACTTGCCGCTGTTTTGCCAGCGCTCGGTCGACGGCACGATCGGGAACCCAAGTGCCGAAGAGGTCATCGAGATCGTCATATTCTTTGGGTTCTGTACTCAACCCTGCCTCGGCCTGCAGGGCACGCACCACTAACGTGTTCAAACTTACACCTTGGTCGCTCGCCTTTTTCCGAAGCGCTCGATCAATCTGGTGGGAGACGTTGCGGATGGTGTACCGATGCGCCTTCATATTGATGCCTCCATGCTGACGCATATTCGCGGGCACGGCAAAAGCCTCTAAGCACTCAGCGAGAGCTGACATCAGTTACAAAATTCGTCAATGGCTTGAGCCACCACCCCTCACCCAAAGTCGCCCGCAATTTCACGGCGCCGCGCATCGCCTCAAGCTGAGTCGCTGACCTTAAAAAATCATCTGTTTCAAGTCGCCAGCGCACGCCTTCTTCAGGCCCCACGTTCAAGCCCAGTGCGCGCGCGGTAATGGTGACGAATTTGGCTTGGGACTCGGCTTCATCGCTCAGGCCTTGGGTTTCAAGTTTTGCCAGCACCACGCCTGCCGCATGACGAAGTGCATAGAGGCGCTGAGCTTTGGCGGCGGCGATGACCTGTGCGGGTTGAGACACTTCATTGGCCTCGAGCCATGACGTTTCTTCGACAAGTGAGCCAAACAGTTCGCTGGTGCGCAACGCCTCGCTGGGGTTCTTCAGCCGTTCGAGCGCGAATGAACTTGATTGCGTTCGATGCAATGAGAGCGCAGTACCCAGTTCAGCCAATACTGCTTGTTGATCCTTCATTCCACCCACGGGTTTGATGCTGACGCGCACATCTTGAAGCGACGGAGCCACCGTGAGAGGCAAGGGAATCTTCTTCGCCGTCACCGCCAAATCGAGCGTGAGGCCTGGTTTCCCATACACACCCAACGTTCCTAATGTCTGCACCGCTCGAGTTGCGATTTTCGCCTTTGGAAATTGAGCGTCGACTGTCGCAGCAACTCGCATCAATCGAGGTAAATCAGCACGGGTTAACGTATTGACGGGTAGTTTTACCGTGTCTTCCGACAATGCTTCGAGCGTCGCCTTCCATTCAGCATCAGTTCGAGCGAGTTCGTCATTGGCCACTTTTGCCAATGCCTCAAGGTCGAGTTTCCGAATGTCGGCTGCGAAGTCGAGCGCAGAAGGAAGCTCGAGTGCGGCCAGCGTTTCTTTTATCTTCTCGTCACGCCGAACAATCGCGGCCTCAAGGTGACGCGCTGTCTCATGCGACGCGGCCCACAGTGCACGCCGTTTGATAGCGCTTCTTTCATTGGCCAAGAGCTTACTGAGGTCGCTCCAGGGGTAGTCTTTGCCCTCGAGTACGATGGTGTCGCTCGCCTCGAGGTTGGCCAGTGCTTCTGATTCTGACGCGACGGCCCGAGCGAGCAACTCGCCCGCGAGCCATCGCTCAAGGTTCTCGAGGCGTTTGACATCGAGCGGTCTGATTTCTCGCGCTCGTCGCAGCGTCATCAGTGACTGTTTTGAAAAAAGCGAAGCATGGCGCTGCGTGACGGTATTGAAGTCGAGGGGAACGCCGCTGGTCCAGTGTTGCCACAGTTGCTCATCGACGGTCTTCACCACGGTCGCGATTTCGCTTTCGAGCGCGTCGACTTTGGCTCCAATCACGTCAGCTTCATTCAAGGTGACTTCTGCAACGAGGGGAAAATCTTTAGGGCAACCCGTACAAATAAAAACGAAGAAGACAACGCGCAGCGAATTCATTGGAAGCACTGTAGCCAACCCTGGCGATGCTGAGGGTTTCAACGCGCAGTAAGTTGTGGGAAGACGTCAGCCATGCCTCGTTGGTACTTCGAAGATTTTGTTCCCGGCTTCGTGAAGGAAGCCGATGGCCCGACCTTGAATGCCGAAGACATCATTGATTTCGCGAAGAAGTATGACCCTCAATACTTTCACGTCGACCCCGAGGCCGCTCAATCGTCATTTTTTGGCGGCCTGATTGCGAGTGGCTGGCATACCGCTGCTTTGGCCATGCGAATGATGTGCGACGCGTATCTGCTCGATTCGGCCAGTCTCGGAAGCCCGGGAGTCGATGAGCTGCGTTGGACCAAGCCCGTATTTGTGGGCGACTCGCTCAATTGGAAGATGACTGTTTTGGAACAAAGGCCCTCGCGCAGTCGCCCAGACATGGGTTCCATTTTGTCGAAGTGGGAAATCTTTAATCAGAAGGGCGAGCTGGTGATGCACATGACGGGGTGGGGCATGTTTAAAAAGAGAACGCCTTAAGGTGCCTTCTGAATTTCAATGGCGAGCCGCGAAGGCGCGTATGCAGATGTACGGGGCATTACGTACTTTTTTTGGAACCCAAGGCTACCTCGAAGTGGAAACACCGACGCTGGTGCCGACTCCGGGTTTAGAACCGCACATCGACCCTTTCGAAACGCCCTTTGTTCCGCAGACCGGCGTAGGAAAGATGCGCCCATTGTGGCTGCACACCAGCCCCGAATACGCGATGAAGCGGTTACTCGCCGACGGTAGCGGGCCGCTGTTTCAACTGTGTAAGACCTATCGCAACGGTGAAGTGTCAGGCACGCACAACCCAGAATTCACCATGCTTGAATTCTATCGGCCCCATGCCGACTACCACGCCATCATGGCCGACCTTGAGACGGCGCTGGCCGCGGTGGAACGGGTGGTGGCTCCGGGGCTTGGGCTCTTTACCTCGCTGCCTTTTGAGCGGCTGACTGTGCGTGAGGCAGTTCTGCGTCACACCGGCATCGACCTTTTAATGCATTCAGACTCGGCCTCACTTCGCCGTGCGGCACAAGACATTGGCGTTCACGTCGGTCAATCGACCACGTTTGACGATGTTTTCTTTCATCTCTTTCTTGAACTGGTGGAACGAAAGCTGGGGGTAGGGCGACCTACGTTTCTCATCGAGTACCCCGCTTCGATGGCTTCGCTTTCCCGACTCAAGCCAGGCGACGCTTCGGTGGCCGAGCGCGTCGAGCTCTATGCGCAAGGGGTCGAACTGGCCAACGGGTTTTCTGAACTGATTGACCCGGTGGAACAGCGACTGCGCTTGCAAGAAGAACAAGAACTGCGGCGCACCTTGGGGCGGCCTGTATTTGCGCTCGACGAGGCGTTTTTAGCAGCGCTCCCGCGCATGCCGCCGTCAGGAGGCATTGCCGTGGGCCTCGACCGAGTGCTGATATTGCTGCTCGAAGCGACCGAGATTGCCCAGGTGTTGCTCTTCCCCGCGCGCGACTTCGTGTAGCGTACGGGCCGTGTTCCCGAACCCCAAAGAGTTGCTTCGCACTGCGTTCGCTGGAGCCGCAACAGTGGGCATCACCGGCGCTTTTTCTCCTCTCGTGTCTGCCTTGAGTTTGCTCGATGAGCGCGCTTCAGACGGCGCCATTCACATTTGGGCTGACGCGATTCTCACCGCTTCAGGGGTGCGCAGCGAGTGTCACGGCCTCGACAATCTACCGCCCAGTCACTTCGTCTTGTGCGCCAATCATCAATCGAATTTTGACCCCCTGGTGCTGTTTCGGCACATTCGAAGGCACTTGCGGTACGTGGCCAAAGCAGAACTGTTGAAAGTGCCGCTGTTGGGGCCTGCGTTGCGAAATGCAGGCAATATTTTCGTCGACCGTACTGGCGGCGATGCTGACAAAGCGAAACTCAAAGAAGCCGCGAAGGCTGTGAGAGAACGGGTCAGCGTCGTTTTTTTTGCAGAAGGTACGCGCAGCGATGATGGTCAGTTGAGGCCTTTCAAAAAAGGGGCAGCGACGATGGCAATTGAAGCAGGTGTGCCTTTGGTTCCTGCGGCCATCGCGGGCACACATCTCATTCTCCAAAAGGGCTCGGCCATGATTCGCCCGAGGCCCTCAGCGCTCATAATCGGCCACCCCATCATCACCGCGGGAATGAAACCCGATGAGCGAGACGCATTGACCAAGCGCGCTCACGCCGAAGTGGCCAAGTTGCTTGAGGAAGGCAATCGGGTGGTTGAAGAAATGGAACAGTGAGACTTCGTGCGGAAATGGGTTTGTAAGGACGTGTTCTGAGATGAACTCGAGGGAGCCGCCGGGGGTAACTCATCA
>JAYUVR010000358.1:0-35436 GCA_043753955.1 Archangium sp.
GCTCCCAGAGACAGACTCATCGCGGTCATTCGGCCCAGAGCCGTGAATCAAAACAACCCCAGGTGCGCGGTAGTTGCCCTCCGTCTTTGGGCGAAGCACTGTCCCATTGAGGGTGTAACCGGCGCGGCTGAAGTTCAGAGGTTGGCTCTCAATGCCCGTGACCCTCACCGGGACACATTGCCCTCGGAGCCGCTCTTCGTAGCGTTTGCACGGCTTAGATATCGTCGCATCAGATTCGTCGGGGACAGACCTTATAGATGTCGGTTCACCTTCGAGCGCCCCGCGAGGGTTTGCACACGACAAGGCAAGTAGAAACATCGACAAGAAACGCATAGTTATTCCTTGTTCTCAGAACTCATTTGGAATTGCCATCGTCTGTTCATGGGCTCGAAAGCCATCAGCTTTCGGTCAAGGAAGGTGTTCCATAAGCCAGCGGTAATTCCATTGACGTGCTCATCGTCGACTCACACCTGGTTGTTTTCTAACAAGCAACTTCCGCCGGCGATCGGGAAAAGGTTCTCAACACCTTGGTATTCGCTCGGGCGCGCGCCATATGAAGAATGCCGTGGTAACCAATTGTGAATCATGGAGCGTAATGCTTGATGCCTCGGTGGCGTTCCTTCCGACGAATGCGCACGCCAGGAGCTGATCATCTCTGTTGAAAATGACGACAGTGAGCAATTGTTTCGCGTTCTCTACGCGCAGCACTATCGATTCGTCTATCGAATCGCCTTTGCCATTGCGCTTGATGATCATGAAGCTCACGACATCGCTCAAGACGTTTTTATGCGATTTCATGACCATCTGAACGAGGTCGAAGCGCCTGCCGTGCACACTTGGCTGAGAAGAGTCGCCGTCCGTAAAGCAATAAGTTCACGTCGGCGTTTCGCAGCTTGGTTTCGCCGTGAGCTTCATGTTGAGTCTTCGCCACGAGGGCCAGAATCAGCGGCGAGCCGCAACGAGGTCGTGGCGAAGCTTCGTGTGTGCTTGAGCCAGATCGGAAGTCATCAGCGAGCACTTCTCGCGCTCCACTTTGATGAAGATCTGCCGCCATCAGAGATAGCGATCATCATTGGTTCAACCGCGAATGCCACTCGGGTTGCTCTGCACAGGGCGCTCCGAGCGCTTCGAATTGTGGCACTCGATCAGGGTCTCGAATTCCCTGAGGAAGATTTCCCAACCACCTCTTTGGCGCATGACGCCATGGATCAAACTGAGGCCTAGATCATGGTTCGAAAGCTATTCAGGGAAATGATGGATGAGGCCGCGAAACGTGCAAGCATTCCTGCCCCTCGTAGGCGTCGTCGCCATGTTCGCCAGCGGGCCGTCGTTGCGGTGGCTCTGACACTTGCTTTGTGCAGCCTGGCACTTGTCCTCGCCGATTCCAAAACACCCGAAACAATCGAATTTTACGTCGGCTTCGCTGATCGCCCTGACAGCGAGGCCCTTCTCATTTCTATTCGGGGCGAGGGGAACGAACATGCGTTACTGGAAAATTGGAATCATTGGCGCGACCTTGCTCAGCATGCCTCTGGCGATCAAGACGGTGCGAGCAGAGCAAACAGCGTCATCGACTCCACTCTCGGCTTTGTCGACGCGGAAGGTGTCGCTCGAGTTCAAGCAGGTCTCCGCTCAGAATTTGTTTCGGCTCCTGGGGGATATAGCCGAGAAAAAGTTTCGTCTGGATTCGTGCATTGCAGACCGCAGAGTTGACGTTCGATTCCAGAACGCACCGCTTCGATTGGTGGTCGATGCCATCGGCCTTCAACTGGGTTTGGTGTTTCGAGAAGAGGGTGAGTGGATCAAAGTGAGCTGCGAGTGATGGCCACTTCGTCTGCCTCAAGGCGTTCAAGCGCGCTCAAGATGCCATTGGGCATGTCACCGACCGCTGAGCTTGTCTGAAATAGCCTCTGTGCAACTTCGACAGAACCGCCTTCGTTTACAACCCGACGACCCCAGACGATTCGCGCGGCCTCAAGAGCGTCTGATTCAAGAATCGCAGGATCGAACGCGGTGGCGGGTGGAAAAGAGGCAACCGGGCGCCGCACGAACGCCGCAACGCGCTCTGTTATTTCAGCCGTTGCAGGAACCACACATTTGCCGCGTTCCCGCGACCCCCGCGTCAGGACCTGGATCTTCGATCGCTCCACCGTCCGGGAGGCTGATGTATTGCTCACAGCCTCTCAATGTGCGGCATGGATGCCCCTCTGGGTAAACGAGAGGTTGCCCTGAACTGCCGCAACTTACACCGAGCGCGGCACCCCTAATGAGACCAAGAACGGACGTCGCCTCAAAGTGGCGCTGCAAGAACTCTCGGCGGAACAACGGGTAGTCATTTCGCTCTTTTCGACTGAAGGGCTCTCCCAGAAACAGATTGCCGAGGTTCTATGTGTTCCCGAAGGAACAGTTTGGTCACGTCTTCATGCCGCTCGTAAACGACTCCAAGAGCTTATGGCTGGGCACTGAGTGACACTGAGGAAGAAGCAAATAACTTCACCCTTCGCTCTCTTTAGGCCCTCAATCCTTTCACTCTGACAATGACACGCTGTCTTTGTGCCGTTCCTCTGCTTCGTTCGCAAATGAAGATGCGATAGTGATGCGCGAAATGTCGCTCCATGACTTCCATCGAGTCCAGGAACGGTTGAGGTCCGTTGCCGACCCCATCGAATTTTTGGTCAATCTTTTTACGCACGCACCAGTGGGGTTTGCTGTCTGGGATGCTCAGGGTTACCCATTGCTTACCAACGCGGCCTTTCTGCATCTCTTCGGGAGCGAACCGCCGCCTGAGTACAATGTCCTCAAAGACACCGTCCTCGCCGAGAGCGGCATGCTCGCGCTGTTTGAGCGTGCCTTTAAGGGCGAGACGGTGAAGGTGCCGACCTTCTGGTACGACCCGCGCGAACTCAAGAACGTCAGTGTCTCTGAAGGACGACGGGTCGCGATTTCGATGACCATCTTCCCGCTCTTCAAAAGCACCGGCGAAATCGAATACGTCGCGGCAACTTACAAAGATGAGACAGACATTACCCTGGCGAATGAACGCCTTCGCATGAATCAAGAAACAAACCAGCTGGCCCAACAGGCCGCTCGCGTAGCGACGTTTGAATGGAATATTCAAACGGGAGTAAATCGGTGGCCGCCAGAATTAGAAGCGATGTATGGGTTGGCACCGGGTGAATTTGGAAAGACACAACAGAGTTGGGAACAACTCGTTCACCCTGAAGACTGTGCTGCTGCAATCAAGAAAGTTGAACAGGCGTTCGAATCGTTTTTACCTGTCGAAGGCGAATGGAGAGTGGTGTGGCCCGACGGTAGTGTGCATTGGCTGGTCGGCCGTTTCCAAGTTTTCAAAGACGAAACAGGTAAACCGCAGCGACTGTTGGGCGTCAATCTCGACATCACCGCCAGAAAGAGTGCAGAGAACGAAATTCGTCGGCTCAACGAGAATCTCGAGCAGTTGGTATTGGAAAGAACGGCGCAACTCCGCGTTGCGAACCAAGAACTCGAGGCCTTTAGCTACTCAGTGGCGCACGACTTGCGATCACCACTGAGGGCCATCAATGGCTTTGGCTCGATTTTGATAGAAGATTGCGCTGACAAAGTTGGGCCCGCGAACCAGGGTTATTTGAAGCGAATTGTCGCTGGTGCAAGTCGAATGGGTGAAATTATCGACACCTTGCTTGCTTTGGCTCGGTTGACACGAGCTGAACCCCGCTGGGAAACAGTGAATCTCACCGCGCTCGTACGCAAAATAGGCGAGCAGTTGCAATCTGCTGAGCCCACTCGCCACCCTGAATTGGTCGTCATGGATGATCTCGTGGCGCTCGGAGACCCACAACTTCTTCAGGTGGCTTTAGAAAATCTTCTTGGAAATGCCTGGAAATTTACCAGCAAACGAAACGCGGCTCGCATTGAGTTCGGGTGTACAGAGATTGACGGGAAACCCACCTATTTTGTGCGAGACAATGGTTCTGGCTTTGACATGGCCTTAGCTGAAAAGCTTTTTGTTCCCTTCCGACGGCTGCATACCGATGAGCAATTTGAAGGAACGGGGATTGGGCTTGCCACCGTGCAACGCATCATTCATCGCCACGGTGGTCGAATTTGGGCCAAAGCCGCCGAAGACAAAGGCGCGGCTTTCTATTTTACCCTTTCAGGGAGTTCAAACCTTCCATGAATGCATCAACCAGACCCATCTTGTTGGTCGAAGACAACAAAGACGACGAAGAACTTACCTTGCTCGCCTTTTCAAAAAGCAACATTCCCCCCGACGTTTCAGTCACTCGCAACGGTGAAGCGGCGCTCGATTTCCTATTCGGAACCGGAAAATATGCCGGCCGAGATGTAAGTCATTTGCCTCGAGTCGTGCTGCTTGATTTGAACTTGCCCAAGATGAGTGGCCTCGATGTGCTGAGAAAAGTTCGCGCTGATGAGCGAACTCGATTTCTTCCCATCGTGATTTTGAGCTCATCAAAAGAAGATGTTGATATCGCTCGGAGCTATTCGCTTGGTGCAAATGCTTACGTGCGAAAGCCAGTCGACTATCCCCAATTCACAGAGGCTGTGAAAGTTTTGGGGGCGTTTTGGTCGCGGCTCAATGAGCCGCCTCCTCGACATAGTCACAGCGAAGGCGCTTGGTAGCTCGATGCGACACTGGGCTCAGCCGAACATCTAGGCCCAGTTTTCACCGTTCAACACGCAAAGTCGTTACAAGGCAGTCTCATGACCACAATCCTCTGTGTGCGCCGAGATGGCAGGGTGGTGTTGGGCGGTGACGGCCAAGTGACGTTGGACAAAATCGTGATGAAGGGCAACGCGAGAAAGGTACGTCGCTTGGCAGAAGGTTCAGTCATCGCCGGGTTTGCCGGCGGTACTGCCGACGCCTTCACTTTATTTGAACGTTTTGAGACCAAGCTCAAAGAGCACCAAAAGAATCTCGCCCGTGCAGCCGTCGAGCTGGGCAAGGACTGGCGAACAGACCGATTCTTGCGACGCTTAGAAGCGCTCTTGGTGGTTGCTGACAAAGAGAAGACGTTCATTCTTTCTGGCGCAGGCGATGTGGTGGAACCAGACCACGGCATCGCCGCAGTGGGCAGCGGAGGCCCTTTTGCCCAAGCTTCAGCACGCGCGCTCCTGATGCATTCAAATCTCGACGCGAAAAAAATCGTAGAGCAGTCGCTTCAAATTGCGGCCGACATCTGCATTTACACCAATCAGAATTTTGCCTTCGAGGAACTGTAGATGCGCGCCTCACTGACCCCTCGCGAAATCGTCGGCGAACTCGATCGCTACATCGTTGGCCAGACGGCAGCCAAACGCGCGGTAGCCATCGCCTTGCGCAATCGCTGGCGTCGACAACACGCTTCGCCTGATTTGCGCGATGACATCACACCGAAAAACATCATTCTCATCGGCCCTACGGGGGTGGGAAAGACCGAGATTGCTCGCCGCCTCGCTAAATTGGCTCAGGCCCCTTTCATCAAAGTCGAGGCATCGAAGTTTACTGAAGTCGGCTACGTCGGCCGAGACGTCGAATCGATGGTGCGTGATTTGGTCGAGGCGTCGATTTCTTTGGTGCGTGACGAAGAATTGGCACGCGTTCAAGCGCGCGCGATGGACCATGCCGAAGATCGCCTGCAAGACCTCCTTAAAGGGGGCAATGGGCGCACCAGCCCCCATCTTTCTGAGCTCGAGCGCGACAAGCTGCGGGCCCAAATTCGCGCGGGCACTCTCGACGACACGCAAGTTGAAGTCGAAGTTCAAGATTCCAACGTGGTGATGATGAAAAATTTCTCAGGCCAGGGCATGGAAGAAGTGGGAGTGAATCTTCAGGATCTCTTCAAGAATATGCCCGGCTTCGGAAATCGCACTCGCCGGCATCGCATGGCCGCTCCTGATGCGCTCAAGGTGCTCGAGCAAGACGAGGCTTCAAAACTCATTGATCAAGATCGAGTCAATCGCGAAGCCCTCAAGCGCGCTGAGAACGATGGCATCATCTTCCTCGATGAAATTGACAAAATCGCCAGCCGCGAAAGCAAGGGCGGCCCCGACGTTTCACGGGAAGGTGTGCAGAGAGATTTGTTGCCCATCGTCGAGGGAAGTACCGTCAATACGAAATACGGCCAGGTGAAGACCGACCATGTGCTGTTCATCGCCGCTGGCGCTTTTCACGTTTCGAAACCCTCGGATCTTATTCCTGAATTGCAGGGGCGTTTTCCCATTCGGGTCGAGCTCGAAGCCCTCACCAATGACGATTTGGTGCGCATTTTGCGCGAACCCAAAAACTCCCTCATCAAACAGTATCAGGCGTTGTTGGCCACTGAAGGCGTCACGCTTACATTTACCGACGATTCCCTCGAGGAACTTGCCCGCCTTGCGGCTCAGGTGAACGAGCGCTCGCAAAATATCGGTGCCAGACGCTTACATACACTGTTGGAACGGCTCCTTGACGAGGTGGCATTTTCGGCTTCCGAGCTCACGGAAAAGGAACAGCGTATTGACGGGGCTTTTGTGCGTGAGCGGCTCGCAGATTTGGTGAAAGACGAAGACCTCTCGCGCTACATTCTGTGAAAGCCCATGAAAGAAAGTCTGTCGATGAAGTCAGCTCCTCAAGCGTCAGTTCACGTTTCTTCCGGCACCCGTACCGAAGAGGTGATCGGCGTCGCCAAACAAGTGCTGTTGCAAAACTATAAGCAGCAGCCGCTCGTTCTCGTGAGAGGTGAAGGGAGCCTGGTGTGGGATGCTGAGGGGCGTCAGTATCTCGATCTCATCGCTGGCATCGCCACCTGCGCGTTAGGCCACTGCCACCCTCAAGTGAGCGCCGCAGTCAAAAAACAGCTCGATACCTTGTGGCACGTTTCGAATGTCTTCTATTCCGAACCACAGATTCAGTTGGCCAGCCGCCTCACCAAAGCTTCCGGCCTGCCTGGTGCGCGCGCCTTTTTCTGCAATTCAGGAGCAGAAGCAAATGAGGCGTTGATCAAACTTGCTCGCCGTTGGCAACACGAGGTGCAAGGCAACAAAGCGCGCTCTGAATTGATCACCTTCGAAGGTGGCTTTCATGGGCGTACACTGGCCACCGTAACCGCGACCGCACAGCCTAAATATCAAGTGGGTTTCGAGCCACTCCCTGCCGGTTTTCGCTATGCCCCGATGGGGGATATTGAAGCGATCAAACGACTCGTCAGCCCGACGACTGCGGCCATTTTAGTCGAGCCCATTCAAGGCGAGGGTGGGGTACGGCCTGCTCCTGCTGGCTTTCTCAAAGCACTGCGAGAATTGTGTGATGAGCACGGTCTTTTGCTGTTGATAGACGAAGTTCAAACGGGCATCGGCCGAACCGGCAAGCCCTTCGCCTTTCAGCACGAAGGCATCATTCCTGACGCGTTCTCGCTGGCGAAATCCCTGGCCAATGGGCTCCCCATGGGAGCGATGGTGTGCAGCGAGCAGACGGCGCTGGCGTTGCCTAGTGCCACTCACGGTTCGACCTTTGGTGGCAATTTGGTTGCTGCCGCAGCCGCGATCGCCACGTGGGACATCGCGACGGACCCGGTCACCATGAAAGAGACCGAGGCCAAAGGCGAATACTTCCGCACCTTGGCGCTCGAACTCAAAGCACGCAAACCGCAGCGGGTGATCGACGTTCGCGGTCGTGGCATGCTCTTCGGTATTGAGGTTGATCAAGGAGCCGCTGACGTGGTGAGCCGATGCAGAGGCAATGGGCTGTTGATCAACTTGGCCGGCGACAAGACAGTCAGATTTGCACCTTCTTTTTTGGTGACCCGAGAACAACTCACGCAAGGTCTCAACCTGTTTGAGCAGTCTCTTTAAAGGGCAGGAGCCGTTACGTGGCCGTCGAAGAACAGGTTGAACTCGAAGAAAGTCGAAAGGCCGAGATTCTCGCTCTCGATGCCAAAGTCACTTCGAGCAACCTCTTCGATTTTCTAGGAGTGCCCGCGGGCTCCGGGCCCGAAGAGGTGCGCGCTGCGTTTCGTGACGCGTCTCGAAAATTTCACCCAGATCGCTATTTTGGAAAAAACCTCGGCAGTTTTCGAGAGAAGCTCGATCGCATTTTCCGGCACTTGGTCGAAGCGAACCAGACGCTGACAGACCCTGAAAAGAGGGCTGCCTACTTGGCGTCGAACCCCTTCGTCCGGGCCGCCGTGCGCGCAAGCGCGGGGAGCGGGGAATTTAAACTTGAAGTCCCGCAAACCAAGACCGAAGTCGAAGAAGCGCGTGATGCTGAACGTCGCACGAGATTGGCGCGGCACCCGTATTTAGCCAAGGCCACCAAGGTGCAGGAATACCTCAACAGGGCCAAGAATCACTTTGCCATGAAAGAATTCAGCCAAGCGGTGACGTACCTCAACAATGCCGCTCAAATTGACCCTACCCAGGCAGAGGTGAAAGCCATGCTGGTAGAGGCACGGAAGGGCGCAGAGCTGGTGCGCTCTGAAACGAGCTATTTGCATGCCATCGAGGCGCTCAACCGAGGTGACGAATCGCTCGCGCTTCAAGCTCTCAAAGTAGCGGTCAGTGCCAACCCGCTCAACCATCAGGCTGCACATAAGGCGGCGTTATTGCTTGGGAAAGGTAGAGACGGGAAGGCAGCCACCAGTTTTGCGCAGAAGGCCGTCGATGCGGCACCGAAGAACGTGGAATACCGAATGCACCTGGCTGAATTGCTGATGGAAGCGGGCATGAAGGCGATGGCGAAGAAACACTTCGAGGAGGCGGCGCGGCTCGAGCCCTCACATCCTTTGGTCAAGAAACACGGCAAGAAGCTCTGGCCGTTCTAACGTGTGTCACCCATGGAACGTGAGCCCGTCATCGGGATCGATTTAGGTACTACCAATAGCGTTGTGGCTACGGTCCAGTCAGGTCTGCCGGTGGTGATACGCGGCAGGTCGGGTTCGAACCTGATGCCTTCGGTGATTGCACTTTCGAAGGCAGGGAAGATGTTAGTGGGCCAAATCGCCAAACGACAAACCATCACCAACCCGACTGACACCGTGTATGCGGGCAAGCGTTTGATCGGCCGAAAATTCAGTTCGGTTCAAAACCAACCCGCGCTCAATTCGTTGCCCTACACACTCGAAGCGGGTGAACACGACGACGTCAGAGTGAAGTTAGGAGACAAGCGCTATTCGCTGCCTGAACTGTCTGCAATGGTGCTGCGCGAACTCAAGCTCGATGCAGAAGCGCACTTCGGCCGCCCCGTCAAAAAGGCGATCATCACCGTACCGGCGTATTTTAATGACGGTCAACGGCAGGCCACCAAAGATGCAGGCAAAATCGCGGGTCTCGAAGTCTTAAGAATCATCAACGAGCCTACTGCTGCAGCTTTGGCTTACGGGTTCGGGAAAAACATCGCGGGCAAAATTGCCGTCTTTGATCTCGGAGGAGGTACCTTCGACATCTCAGTACTGGAAATTGGCAACGGTGTTTTTGATGTCATCGCAACCGGTGGTGACACCTTGTTGGGTGGCGAAGACTTCGACAACACCGTCATCGACTGGTTGGTCGCTGAATTTCAAAAGGAACATGGCATTGCGCTCAAGCAAGACAGAATGGCGCTCCAACGACTGAAAGACGCAGCCGAGAAGGCCAAGATTGAGCTGTCGACCGCGAAAGAAACGATGATCAACTTGCCCTTCATTTCCACCCCGGTGGGCGGGGGTTCTGCGCTGCATCTGCAAAAAACGCTCTCTCGAGAAAAGCTCGAAGAGCTGACGGTTCATCTCATCGAACGCACCATCAGTTTGTGCGAAAAAGTTCTCGTTGAGGCGAGGGTCAAGCCCATCGATTTGCGAGAGATGATTTTGGTTGGCGGAATGACGCGCATGCCTCGAGTACAAGAATCGGTGAAGGCGTATTTTCGCCGCGACTTGTGCAAGGGTGTTCACCCCGATGAAGTGGTGGCGCTGGGCGCTGCGGTGCAAGCCGAGGCGCTGACCAATGAAGCCTCTGAAGTGGTGCTGCTCGACGTGACGCCGCAATCGCTTGGAGTGGCCATCGCAGGCGGTTACGTGCGCCGGTTGATCCCCAAAAACACCACCGTGCCGACATCGGTGACTGAAGTGTTCACTACTTCAAGAGATCAACAGACGACGGTCAAAATCATGGTGCTTCAGGGCGAAAGTGAAGTCGCGCATGAGAATGAATTGTTGGGCGAATTCATTCTGACGGGGCTTCGGCTCGCCAAACGAGGTGAGGTGGAAATCGACGTCATCTTTGAAATCAATTCAGAAGGGTTGGTCTCTGTTGCAGCGCGCGACAAAGAGACCGGTCAGCAACAGTCGATTCAAGTCACGGCGAGCGGTGGTTTGACTCAAGATGAATTGAAGAAAATTCTCGATGAGCAAGCCGACATGATGTTGGAAGCGCGCGTCGACGACGAATTGAAAGCGAAGCGGGTTGAACTCAAGACGCTCATGAACGATGTGACGCAATTGATCCCTCAGCTGCGGTTGGCAACCCAAGGCAGCGAATTTGGCCTCGATGCCATTCAGAAGGCCAAAGCGGCGCTGGAACAGGCGGGTGGCGCAATCGCAGGCGTTGAGCTCAAAAAAGTCGAGCAGAGTATCGATGTCATGAAGCGTACGGTGAGTCTCTTTCGCGGTGTCCTTCAGAAGATTGCCCCATGAGTTCGGAGCGTGCTGCCAAACTGGTCGAAGCGGGTATTTGGCTCAAGCTCTCAGGCGATCGAGAAGGTGCTCGCAAACTCTTTGAGCGCGCGCTCCGTCTTGACCCAGACAATCAGAAGGCACTCGAGTTGCTTTCGAGCGACAGCAGCCCAGCGCATTCAAACGAGAGCGAATGGGCGATGGCGATTGGCTCGCAGGCGACCGGCGCATTGGTACCCAGTCTCGACGGCGACTGGGGGCGGTTAGCCACCAAACCCGGCCCTGGGCTTGATGAATCGGCCTTTACTGAACATGAAGACGATGGACCTTCAGAGGAGGTTGTCTTTAAGGAAACCCTCGCCCCGCTTGAGCGGGTCGGCGTACAGACGATTGTGATTGGGGGGGACCCTGGCCCTGAAATTGCTCCTCCTTCTACGCCTCCGCTGTTTGGGCTCGGGCTTGGAGAACAGAGCCCGGCGGAAAGCCTCTCAGTTTTACCGCGGCCCGCATTCGGAAAGGCAGGTGCGGGCTCAATTACCGTGACCATTGGAGGAGAACCCGAATCAGAGCCCATTCGCCATTCGACCCCCCCGCTTTTTGTGGGGAAAGCGATGGCGAGCCCTCCTGCTCCGTACCCAGGAGCCAGTGAGCCCATGGGCCCTGCGTGGAAGTGGTCGAACACAGAGTCTTCTAAAATCATGAAGAGCGAAATGTCCCCTCGCTCTTCGCCAACGGTTCCGTCGTCTGACTCAGCATGGGAAAAACGAAGTAGCCCTGACATTCGGTTCGAATCTGCGGTCGAACCTGATTTGGCCCTCGAGTTGATTTCTTCTGATCTCACACCGACTGAGCCGTCAGACGCCCAAAAAAATGAGATCAAGGCTGTTTTGCGTGGGGCGAGAGATCGCCTCGAATTAGACGATCACAGCGGCGCGATGGAATTGATCGTCAAGGCTCAAGATCTCGCGCCCGACAACCCCGACGTTCAGGCCATGCGTGAGCGCAGTGAAAAGACGTTGCTCAACATGTTCGAGTCAAAGCTCGGAAAGCTTGAGGTGATTCCGCGAGTCTTGCTCAAAGATGACGAAATCATTTGGCTCAATCTTGATCACCGCGCAGGGTTTGTCTTGGCGCAGATCGATGGCACGGTGAGCTTCAGCGATTTATTTTCTGTCTCAGGCATGTCTCGCATTGATACCGCCCGCATTTTGGCGCAGCTTGTTGAAGAAGGGGTAATCAGTCGCGGCTGACTTTCTTAGTGTTGATCAATGCGATCGAGTGGGTCGTCGATTTCTTCCGCCTGACTCTTGCGCCGCGCATTCCAACTGTCCAAACCGAAGGCCATCAACTTGTCCAAGTAGCTCATCAACGGAGGACATCGGACCCCGGTCCCATCGAGAAGTTCGAGGGCGGTGCGGCAGTTGTAGAGCGCTAAATGGTTGACATAGTTGATGGCCGCTCGTTGCGGGCGGGTGAGTTTTTCTACGCCTGGAATGCGCAAGAGGAGATCTGCGGCCCGAGCGGAAAGGTTGAATCGAGGCAGTTTTTTGTTCGCGCGCTGCGCAATCAACTCGTAGACCCGCCGGGCGCTCATCGGGTTGGGGTCGACCAAGTGCACCGTCTTTCCCACGGCGTCGGGGTTTTCATTCAGTTTCCAGGTGGCCTCCACTACAAAATCGACTGGCACCACGTTGAGCGGAGCGACGCCGTTACCGGGTAAGGGGAGAGGCAAAATCAACGGCGAGAGCACGAGCAACATGCCGAGGTAATAGGGCCCATCGAAGCGGTCGATTTCTCCTGTGGTTGAATCGCCAACGACTGTCGACGGCCGAATGATGGTGATGGGCAACTTTGCTTTTGCCCGCTGCACCAATTTTTCAGCCTCGTACTTGGTCTCTTCGTAGGCGTTACGAAATGATTGGTTTTGCTCGAGCTCGTCTTCGGCAATGACGCCCAGACGGTCTCCTGACACGTAGCAGGTGCTGAAGTAAGTGAACCGTTCGAGATGTGAGCATTCTTGGGCCAGTTCCAACAGCGCTCGGGTGCCTTCGACGTTCACCTTGCGCGCGACGTCGTAGGGCATGCCCAGGTAACTGATGGCCGCCAGATGAAAGATGTGCGTGGTCTGGTTGACGAGCTGTTGGTACTCAGGCCCGGCAAGCCCCAAATGCATGTCGACGATGTCACCAGAGAGAATTTCGATGTGGGCGCTATTCATCTCAGCGACATACTGCTGGGCTTGCTGCACGAATTTCGGCTGAACCAACAGCGTGATGTGGCCTGAAGGGTTCATCTTGGCCAAGTGCCGCACCAGCCGTTTGCCGATGAACCCCGGGTACCCCGTTACGAACGCATGCATGCTCACAGCTTCACCCCGTAGCGAGACCAGTCAGCGATGATCTTGTGTACCTGAGCTCGAGTGAGCTCAAGGTTTCCTTCATTGTCGATAACCCAGGTGGCGTGCGCGCGCTTTTGCTCGAGCGGCATTTGGGCAGAAATTCGTGCGCTCGCTTCACTCTCAGAAAGAGAATTACGCTTTTGCAGCCGAAGGCGCTGCGTCTCGGCCGAGCACACCACCAGTATCACTCCGGAAAGGCCGAGCCTTTGAGGTAAGTCATTTTCGATCAACAGGGCTGCATCATAGAGGGCCACTTGCGCCCCTCCCGTGGCCAGGTTTTCCAGCGCTCGGGTGGCTAGTGCGTGAATATGCGGGTGAATAATTGAATTGAGCGCAGCGCGCTGCGCGGCGTCGGCAAAGACGAGCGTTCCCAGCCGGGCTCGGTCGAGTTGGCCATCGGCGGTCACTGCGGTGGGGAAGCGGGTGGTGATTTCAAGTAACGCGCTTTGACCCGGAGCCACCACGTCTCGGGCGAGTTGATCAGCATCGACGACTGCGACCCCTTCGTCGCGAAACATTTGACTGACGGTCGATTTCCCCGTCGCGATGCCTCCGGTGAGACCAAAAATGTGCATGAGAGCGTGGGCAATCAAAAGAGGGAAAGAACGTGAAGCGCGACACAGACTGAAGGCAATGTTACGCAAGCTCTCGATGCGAGTGTGGCTTTCTCGACTGTGTACGGTGTTGCTCACTGGTGCGGCCAGCGCTGCCTTGGCGCATGATTTTTTGGGCTCAGAGAGTTGCCAGGCGTGTCACCCCGATGCCTACGCAGCCTGGCAAACCACGGCCCACGCCCGCAGTCGTGATGTTCTCTCGGGGCAACAACATAAAGATGTTCGTTGCCTGTCATGTCACTCGCCCAATCAAGGCGATCAAAAGACCGCGCATGTCAGTTGTGAAACATGCCATGGCGCGGGCCAGTACTACTCGGCGAGCTACGTCATGAAAGATGCTGAGCTGGCTCGTCTCTTGGGCATGGTTGACCCCGGGGAAAAGGTCTGTCGCGGTTGTCACGACTCGTCGAGTCCGTCGCTCAAACCGTTCGATTTCGCACAGAAACTTAAAGCGATAGATCATTGGACGGTCGAACGGGCTAAGCGCAAGGCTGCCGTTGTCCCCCAAGCGCCTTCCTCAGAACTGGCAAAGTCAAAATGATAAAAGTGTTGTCGGCCGAGTTTGTGACCACCGCGACCAAGCTCGATGATTACCCGCGTCAAGCGACCCCTGAAGTCGCTTTTGTGGGCCGTTCGAATGTAGGCAAGTCGTCGATGATCAACACCCTGGCGCACCGTAAGAAACTCGTGCGCGTGTCAAACACTCCAGGGCGAACCAAGACACTGAATTTTTTCGACGTCGCTCTCGAGCATCGCGCCAAGAAGCGTACGTTGCGCTTGTGCGATTTGCCCGGCTACGGCTTTGCCAAAGTCTCTAAGTCAGAGCGCTTGGTGTGGGACAAGATGATCGACACCTACTTGTCGAACCGGCACACGTTGAAAGTCGTCGTCACCATTGTCGACGGTGAAATTGGCCCGACGCCTGACGATCTCGAGATGCTCGATTTCCTCCAAGACAAACCGCCGCGAATCTTAGTGGTGGCCACGAAGATGGACCGGTTGAACAAAGCTGCACGGAAACCACGCTTGGCTCAAATTCAAAAACAGCTTGAGCTCCCCGCGAATTCGCTGTTGGGCTTTTCTTCCGTAGAACCCATCGGCCATGACGAGGTTTGGCGAACCTTACTTGGCATCATCGGTTGACCTTATTCTTTCGCCCAACTCATTGAGGTGGTGGGAGGTCGGAACCATGCCTCCGTCCGCCACTGGCATCTCTTGAGCCAGAACCGGTGGAAGTGGATTCTTTCCAGCCTTTGATGTCTCGAGAGAGCCGCCCCTGAAACTCAGACACTGAAGTCATGACCTTGATGTCATGGATTCTATTCCGCGCTCAGGCGCTTGTGACGAACTGCGCTTGAAGTCAGGAAAAAGGAGTGGACCTTCAGTTGCATCGGCCCGCGGCACTCCATTCTTTACTCAATCCTGAGGAAAATTTATGACCCACGGTTTCTACGGTTTCGTTGGCGCTGTGTTCGCATCTGGGCTGTTGGCCTGCAACCTCGTAAGCAACAGCTCCAACTTTCCCGACTCTGGTATCGCCTGTAATTCGCTCAGTCCCGATGCAGGCGGTGTGTCTCCAACGGTGCCGGCAGGCTCAGGCTCGCTCACGGGTGATCGGCGCTTCACCGTGCGCTCTTCGTATCAAACAAGACAATCAAGAATGAGCGAGGGCCACACCATTTCGTCGCTCTGGTTCGGTCTCTACGCAGACACCTACGGTTGCGCCGATAGAAGACAAAGTCTGGACGGCGGTGCTCCTGCTGGAGAGGGCGTCCTTCCGGGGGTGAGTGGACATCTTTTCGACACAGGAAGGTACGAGTTCCCGCCAGGACCTTATCCCGTTGGGAGGCGGAGCGACCGCGACGCGGGGATGTCTGCGCGCCTCGACCTCTTTGCTTTGTCCGCCAGTGATGGGGGGGTGGAGCACGCTCAAGGTACAGCAGGAGTCGTGAATATTACGTCGCTTGCTTCCTGCACCCTTACGGGCACCTTCGATGCGACCTTCGAGTTGCCTGACGGGGGTTCGACCTCGCTGAGCGGGTCCTTTGCCTCGGCATTCTGTGAATAGGCTCTTCGGTTTGATCGGTTGACCTGCGCCTCCTGGGGGGAATAGGGGTCTTTTAGTGAGCTCCAGCCACGAAAAGCGATTGCATCGTCGAGCCGAACTCGTTCGCCGTTTGACCGAACTTGCACCCCGTCATCGCATCGACGCGATGATGGAAGAGGTCGATGGCCGCGCCTTGGTTCGTTCGCTCCCTGCGGAAGACGTTTATTCCACCATCATCGACGTGGGGTTGGCCGACTCGACTGAAGTGGTGCAGCTGGCGACTCCAGAGCAGTTTCGAACCTTCGTCGACTTGGCCGCCTGGCAGCGCGACCGAATGGACCCCTTAGAAGTCTTGCACTGGCTTCGCGCAGCTCGAGGCGACGATGATGATGATTTCATCAAGAAAGTTCATTCCCTCGACATTGAAGTGCTTGAGCTCATCTACAAGCGGCTGACTATCATTCATGATCTCGAAGAGAACCCCGACGTCGACACTGAAGGGGTGACAATGGAAATGCCTGAAGGCAAGTATCTGCTCGAATTTCGAATCGACGGAGTCGACGAAGCAGCCCTGAGGCGCTTGACGTACGATCTCACCACGCAGAACCCTTTCGAATTGGGTCGATTTCTTGAGGCCGTTCGGTGGGAAGCGGTGACCGAGCTTGAAGAAACGGCCTACCAGTTTCGCAGCGCTCGACTTGAAGACTTGGGCTTTCCCCCGTTGGAAGAAGCCATCAAAGTGTTTGCCTGGGTTGACCCCGAAAAACTCGGAATCAAAGGCACGCCGAAAGCCGGTCTCTCAAATCAAGGTCACATTGACTCAGTCGCAGCGGCCTTCCGTGGCCTTGACCCTGTTGAGCGTCAAAACCTCGAAGGTGAAGTTCGCTACCTGGTCAACTGTGTCTTGGTCGCTGATGCCGCTGAACCCGGTGACCCGCTGGCTCTAAAGAGACTGTCGGAACACGCCCGCGACTATTTGGATCTCGGGCTCGAGCACTACACCGGTGGAGACCCGGAACTTGCCACTGACGTAGTGCGAGTGACGACCCTGCGCGCCCTGTTCCAGTGTGGCTTTTCACTGACGCTGCGGCTGCGTCGCCAAGCTGAGAAATTAGGTCATGAAGAAGGCTCACGCTTTGGTGAAACGTGGCTCGTGCTCGAGGAAGAAGCGGCTGCAGTGACTGCGCTCTTGCGACGTCGACCACTGAAGGCCCTGAAGGTACCTGGGGCCGAGCCTGTGCCATTTCGTTCGCGACGTGAACTCATTGAGGCTGAAACCACTTTGCAGCGCATTCGCCAGCAAAGGGCGGTCTTCCAGTCGTTGCTGGGCAAGTCTCCCGCAGAAGTGATCGCGCGCTTTGGGTCGACGCTGGCTGAACTGACTCCGCAGCGGCTCTTTGCGGCGGTGGTGGCTCGCGCAGAAGTCGATGAAGTGGTCGAAGTGGCCCCTTTCCCTGAATTGCGATTGACCGAGTTGTGCTCGCGGCTCTTTGAGGACTCTGCACCGGTGCGCCTGCGCGCCTCAGCGGGCAAACGCGCGCTGGCAACACTCCAATCGACGTTGGCCGTCGATGTCGCAACCTTGGACAGCATGATTCAGCGAGTGCTGGGCACTTTTGCGACCGATTTTGGCGCGTCTTGGTTGAAAGACGGCAGGGTACCTCGAGAAAAGGTGATTGCACTGCCAGTCACTGGGCAACTGGTGGTTTGAACAGGCTTACCCCGCGTCGCGGCCCACGGCTTCAGACAGCGACTTCAAATGGAGCGTCTCGAGTTTCTCTTCGAGGTAACCCAGGATTTCAGGAATCAGCTGCGGCCCTTGGTAGATGAACCCTGAGTACAGCTGTACCAACGAAGCTCCAGAGCAGATTTTTTGCCAGGCCCCTTCACCGTCGAAAATGCCACCCACGCCGATGAGGGGCAGCTTTCCATTGGCGCGACGAAACGCACGACGGAGTACCTCAGTACTTCGGGTAAACAGCGGTTTTCCCGAAAGCCCGCCCGTTTCGCGAGCCAGCACATGCTCGAAGGGTCTTGTGATGGTGGTATTGGTACAGATGAGCCCGTCGCTCTGACACTCACGCGCGACATCGACGACTGCATCAATGGCCTCGTCGGAGAGATCTGGCGCTATTTTCAAAAAGAGCGGCCGCCCATGCACTTTGACCCGAACGGCGCGAAGAAGGGCGCTGAGGGCCTCAGGTTCCTGCAGTTGCCGCAACCCCGGAGTGTTGGGCGAACTCAAGTTGACCACCACATAGTCTGCCAACGGTGAAAGCCGTTCCGCACAGGTGACATAGTCTTCGACGGCGCTTTCAATTGGAGTGTCTTTGTTCTTCCCGATGTTCACGCCGATGGGGCCAGGTTTCCACGTGGCCTTGGCCAACCGTGTGGCCATGGCCTCCATGCCCTCATTATTGAAGCCCAGGCGGTTGATGAGCGCACCGTGCTCAGGCACTCGAAAGAGGCGCGGTTTGGGGTTCCCCGGTTGCGCTCTCGGGGTAACAGTACCGACTTCAAGCGAACCAAAGCCAAGCGAAAAGAGCCCGGTGATGGCTTGGGCGTTTTTATCGAGCCCAGCGGCCAGCCCAACGGGGTTGGGAAATTCAAGCCCCGCTACATTCGCCTTGAGGCTGGGTCTGTCAGCCGCCCGCAATGACTGAGCAAACCCAGGCACCCAATCAGCGAACGACAAAGCCCCGAGCGCCAAATGATGGGCCACTTCCGCATCGAGGCGAAAGAGCATCGGTTTTATGAGCGTCCGGTACATCGCCTTTACGGTGATTTGGGAATGAAGGAATACTCGCGCGCCCAGGCCAATGTTTGATCGACTTGCTCGGGGGTCAGAATGCGATTGTTCTCGATGAGCTCAATTTCGCGGCACATGTCGGTATCGAGGAGATAAGGGCCGTCGGTGTTGAACGTGATTTTGACGCCGCGGTCCCAGAAGGTCTTTACGATGTGCTCGAACTCTTTGATGCTCTCGACCGCTTTGGTTTGCAGGTTCGAGGTGGGGCACAATTCGAGCACGACATCGCGCTCTTTAAGCAACTTCATCGCCTGCTCGTCGTAGGCAGCGCGAATGCCATGGCCGATGCGGTTGGGCTTGAGCTTTTCCAGCACCGCGATGACACCTTCGGCTCCTGTGCCTTTGGTTTCACCGGTGTGCACGGTGGTGCGCAACCCCCCTTGTCGGGCGCGTTCGAAGAGCCCTTCATAGTGAGACACCACTTCGGGCTTGAGCTCGAGTGCGTCAGATTCGGTGCCGGCCAGGTCGATGCCGAGCACTCCGCGATGCCGGTATTTTATCGCCTTGTCCACCATGATGCCGTTGAGCTTTGAATCCCACTCGCGGGCGAGGCAGAAAATAAGGCACGCCTTGACGTCGTACTCGAGCATCGCTCGGTCCATGCCTCTGATGGCCGCCGAGATGATGTGATCTAAATCGAGTTCCGAATGAAGGTTGCGCTTCATGGGGTTGAAGCGGAGCTCGATCTGCGTCACTCGCGAGCTGCGATATTCTTTGCCGATGACTTCGTAGACTGAGCGCTCGATCGCTGCGGGCGAGCTCTGAATCTTCTCGGTCCACAGGTGCATGATCTTCAAGTAGCTATCGAGGCTGTCGACTTTGTCTGGAGACGCAGTGATCAAATCGACAAATTCGAAGTAATTCTTCACCGGCAGCTTAAAACCCTGCTGATGCGCAATTGACCAAAGAATGTGGGGGGCCACTGCGCCACCGACGTGAATGTGCAGGTCGATTAGATCACGAGACATGAGCTTCAATGCCACAATGTTTTGCGAATCAAAAGCTCGACGTTGGGCCCTTCAACCGCGCTTCTTGACCTTGCCCGCCTTGTCGATGAGATACCCGTCAGGCAATCGAGCCAAAACCTTCTCGCGGAAATCTTCGACCGTGAAGTCGGCCTCAACCAGCGTCGAGATGCAGATGGTCTGCACCCGTTTCCCGGTTTCTTCGGCCACCAGCAAATTGAGCAGCGCTTCGCGGCCCGGCTCGTATTTCAGGCTGCCTAGCGTTTTGAGTGCTGCCATTTTGACGTCATCAGACATGTCGTGAAGAAAGGGAACCAGCACCGGGCCGACTCGACTGTCGTTTTTGCCTTCGAGAAAACGAATGAGCACTTCTTTTTTTTCAGGGTCTCTCGTGTATTCGGCGCCCAGACGTTTGAGCTCATCAGTGACGACCTGCAACACCTCGTCAGGAGAAAGCACCGCCTCGAGAATTTTTAAGGCCCAACTCGAAGCCGCATCGCTGCGGGTTAAAAAGTCTCTGACTGGAGGCACGGCGTCTTTTTTGAGGTCACAAATGGCCTCAAAGACGTGCTGTTTTTCCTCTGCGTCGGTCGTTTGAGGGTCGACTGCGAAGGTAAAACGTTGCATCAACACCGGCACCGCATCGACGTGCTTCAGCGCAATAAGTTGTTCAAGGGCGCCTTGCCGCGTATTTCGGTCGCCATACTTTTGGGTGGCCTTGCCTTTGAGTTTCTGCGCCTTTTGCGCCGGAGTTCCGCCACCGAATAAATCGAACAAGCCCATATCGACCGTGACCCTTACCAGCCAGAAGAGAACTTCACAGCGTCAACTTTGCGCGGAGATCGCCTTGGTACTGCTTTTCAAGGCTCGAAATCGCCTGCCGCATGGCCTCGTCGAGCTCTTCAGGCAATTTAATCATCACGATCAGGTACATGTCGCCCGCGCTTTCCCCACGGAGCCCCGGCACGCCTTTGCCCTTCAGCCGTAATTTGGTTCCTGACTGAGTGCCTGGGCGCAGCGTGACAGTGCCCGACCCACCGAATACCGGCACGGGAATTTGCGCCCCCAAAGCCGCTTCGCCAAGGGTGACAGGAAGTTCAAGAAAGAGATCTGCACCTTCGCGACGCACTAAAGGGTGCTCGGTGACAGTGATTTCGATGAAGAGATCTCCCGGTGGGCCGCCTCGTTCACCCGGCTCGCCTTGACCCGCGAGGCGAATTTTTGAACCTGTGTCTACGCCTTGGGGAATCTTCACCGAGAGCCGGCGGCCGTGCAGCGAGATTTGTTTTTCTGCGCCCACCACTACATCGGCCAAGCTGACTTCAAGCGAGGCTTGCATGTCACCGCCCGCACGCGGGCCCGCTCTTCGACCGCCGCGGCGCTGTTGTTGCGCCCCGAACATCTCTGAGAGTATCGATTCAAAATCGAAGTGGGAGGCGTCGCCTGCGTTTCCAGAGCCGTGCCCCGGAGCGCCGCCCCCATTCCGATAGGCTCGAAACTGCGAGGCTTTACCTTCGTCCCAACCCAGTTTGGCCGCGTCGTCGCCAAATTCGTCGTAAAGACGACGCTTCTTGACGTCAGACAACACCTCGAAGGCTTCATTGAGCTGTTTGAACTTATCTTCAGCGCTCTTGTCGCCTGCGTTGTGATCGGGGTGGTATTGTTTAGCTAACTTGCGGTAGGCCTTCTTGATCTCGTCGGCAGATGCGCCGCGAGAGACATTGAGGCGCTGGTAGTAGTCCTGCACCATGATCGACAACCACCTTAACCAGCCCTTCGCCATTCGCCACTTGGCGATTGTTTTGTTCTTTTCGTCTTTTGTAGCCGTGGCGCAAAACCCTCGGGTCATCGACCGCGCGGTGGCCTCGATCGAAGGCCGGGTGATCGCCTATTCCCAGTTGGAATTTGAGGCGCGGGTACTTTTGATTTCAGCAGGAGGCATGCAAGCCGCCTTCACCGCCCTCGACAAGCAGGCGCTTGATGCCAGCCTCCAGGCCATGGTGGATCAACGCCTTGCCGTCTTAGAAGCCGATAAAGTCGAAAGTTACCCGCTCGAATCGGGAGAACTTGAAAAGGCTGTCGCTGCGTTTCGGGCCCGCTTTGAAGACGAATCGCGATTTGCAGCGTTTCTGTCGGCCCACGAAGCTGATTTGAACGATCTGGCTGAGGTGCTCCGGCGTTCTCTGCGAGCCCAACGCGTGCTCGAGGGGAAGCTCAGGCTTCGGGCTCAGGTCAATGAAGGCGAAGCGAAGGCCTATCGCTCTGCACATTTCGAACTCAAGAATATGCCCCTCGAGAATGTGCGCGCCATGTTGGTTCAGCAAAAATTCAGTGAGCTGGTCAAAAAGGAACTGGCCGAGCAACGTAAACAAGTCGATGTGCGGCTGCTGGGCCCCTTCGCCCCGAAGCCGGGAGCGCTGTGAGTGGCTGAAGTACGCTTGAGAAAGATGTCCGTGGGCGACTTAAGCGCCGTCATGGCCATTGAACACCAGGCTTTTTCAAACCCCTGGTCCGCAGAGATGGTGAAGCAAGAACTGACTCACGACTGGTCGACGGTCCTTTTGTGCGAAGAATGGGCTCCCAACGGCTGGCAAATTCGCTCTTTCGCCATTTTTTGGCTCGCCGCTGACGAAGTACACGTGCTCAACGTCGCGACCGACGGGGCAGTGCGTCGCCGGGGCTTTGGGCGCAGGGTGATGGAAGCCGTGCTCGCGACCGGAAAGACCCAGCGGTGTCGCTTGGCCGTGCTCGAAGTGCGGCGGAGCAATGAGGCGGCTCAGGCGTTGTACAGCTCGTTGGGGTTTCGGGCCGTGGGCATGCGGCCGGCCTATTACCAAGACGATAAAGAAGATGCGGTGATCATGATTCTCGACCTCTAGCGCACGCTAGCGCTTGACACTGTGAATTCGAAACTGTAAGCGGGCCGCCCTTTCTGTCTTTAATTGCAGCTTCAAGGAATCAATGCCGACCATCAACCAGCTCATCCGCAAGGGCCGCGAGCAGCTCAATTACAAATCGAAGAGCCCCGCCCTGAAATCGAACCCGCAGAAGCGCGGTGTTTGTACGCGCGTGTACACGACGACCCCGAAGAAGCCGAACTCGGCTTTGCGAAAAGTCGCCCGTGTGCGTCTCACGAACGGGGTTGAAGTAACCTCGTATATCCCTGGCGTGGGGCACAACCTTCAAGAGCACTCCGTGGTGCTGATTCGCGGTGGTCGTGTGAAGGACCTTCCCGGTGTTCGTTACCACATCATTCGCGGCACGCTGGACTCAGTGGGCGTGCAGGGCCGCAAACAGAGCCGTTCGAAGTACGGCGCTAAGCGTCCTCAGTAATCACCTTTTTCGGAGACTGACCCATGCCGCGCCGACGAGTACCTAATAAGCGGAAGATCAACCCCGACCCGAAGTTTCAGGATCGGTTGGTAGCTAAATTCATTAACGACCTGATGCGGAAGGGCAAAAAGTCCACCGCAGAGCAGATCACCTATGGCGCTTTTGCGCTGATTGAAGAGCGGGCTAAAGAAGAGCCTCTCAAGGTGTTCAAGCGGGCCCTCGATAACGTCAAGCCAGTGCTTGAAGTGAAGAGCCGTCGCGTCGGTGGTGCCACGTATCAAGTGCCCGTGGAAGTCCGTCAGGACCGCCGCGTTGCGCTCGGTATGCGGTGGATCATCTCGTACGGCAAGGGCCGTGGCGAGAAGACCATGATGGAAAAGTTGGCGGGCGAGATTATGGATGCCTCCAACAACCGCGGCAACGCGGTGAAGAAGCGTGAAGACACGCACAAGATGGCTGAAGCGAATAAAGCCTTCGCGCACTACCGCTGGTAGTCGCTCGTATTGTCGTCACTTCAAGGGCCTCGGGCGAATCGCTCGGGGCCTTTGTGCTTTCACAACATCCGTCTAGCCCGTAAAGGGGCGTCGTCATGGCCCGCGACACATCGCTCGAGCGCTACCGCAACATCGGCATCATGGCCCACATCGATGCGGGGAAGACCACCACCACCGAGCGCATCCTTTTTTACGCAGGCGCAATTCACAAGATGGGTGAGGTGCATGAGGGCACCACCACCACCGATTGGATGCCGCAAGAACGCGAGCGCGGCATCACCATCACTTCGGCCGCCATCACCTGCTTTTGGGAAAGAAATAAGCAAAAACATCGCATCAATATCATCGACACCCCAGGCCACGTTGACTTCACCATCGAAGTCGAACGAAGCCTTCGAGTACTCGACGGGGCCATCGCTGTATTCGACGGAGTCAACGGCGTCGAACCCCAGTCTGAGACGGTGTGGCGGCAGGCCGACAAGTACAAAGTGCCTCGCATTTGTTTCATCAACAAGATGGACCGAGTGGGCGCTGACTTCGACATGTCTGTGGCCTCCATTCGAGAACGACTGGGTGCGAACCCGCTGGTGCTTCAGCTCCCTTTAGGGACAGAAGTGAATCTCAAGGGCGTCATCGATTTGGTGCGAATGAAGGCGCTGGTGTTTGTCGATTCAGAAAAAGGCAGCAACTTCGAGCTGGCCGACATTCCCGCTGAGTTCGCCCAGGCCGCTCACGACGCCCGTTTAAAAATCGTGGAAGTCGCCAGCGAACTCGATGATCGACTGATGGAAAAGTACCTCGAAAATGAAGGTGCGAACATCACTGAAGACGAGCTCCGGGCTGCGATTCGTAAGGGCACCATCGAGCTCAAAATTTTCCCCGTTCTGTGTGGCTCTTCTTACCGCCACAAAGGCGTGCAGCCGTTGCTCGATGCAGTGGTGGACTACTTGCCTTCGCCACTTGATGTGCCGCCAGTGGTTGGCCTCGACAAAGATGGCAAAGAGGTGCTGCGCGAGACGAAAGACGATGCGCCCTTCAGCGCGTTGGCTTTCAAAATAATGAATGATGCCTTTGGGACACTGACTTTTATTCGGGTGTATTCAGGCACCCTCGCGTCAGGGACGGCGGTTTGGAATACGGCAAAAAAGAAGCGCGAGCGGGTAGGGCGCTTGGTGCAAATGCGTGCTGATAAACGCGATGAAATTGACGAATGTTGCGCCGGTGACATTTGCGCCATCGTCGGCCTCAAGCTGGCCACGACGGGTGATACGTTGTGCACCGAATCGCACCCCGTTTTGCTCGAGAAAATTGAATTTCCCGAGCCGGTGATTCAGCTCGCTCTCGAGCCTCGCAGCACGGAAGACGCAGACAAATTGGTGCAAGCACTGGCGAAGCTGGCCGTGGAAGACCCGAGTTTCCGCGTGCGCATCGACGATGAGACGGGGCAGACCATCATCGCGGGTATGGGCGAACTGCATTTAGAAATTATTGTTGACCGCTTGAAGCGCGAGCACAAAGTCGAAGCTCGCGTCGGCAAGCCCCAAGTGGCCTATCGAGAGACCATTACGCAGGTCGCTGAATTCGAGCAGCACTATGAAAAACAGTTGGGCGGGAAGAATCAATTTGCCCACCTGAAGCTGCGGGTGAAGCCTTTGGAAAAGGGCCAAGGTTTTCAGTACGCGAATCTGGCGTCTGCCGAGCAGATTCCGAAAGAATTTTGGCCCGCCATCGAGGGTGGAATCAGCAGCGGTCTGGGCCGCGGAGTGGTCGCCAGCTACCCAATCATCGATATTCGAGTCGAAGTTCTGGGGGGAGCCTTTAACGAAAGCGATTCAGATGAAGTCGCCTTTCAAATCGCTTCGGCGATGGCTTTTAGTGAAGCGTGCAAGGCCGCTGCGCCCATGTTGCTTGAACCGATGATGAAAGTTGAAATTATCGTTCCCGCTGAAAACATGGGCAGTGTCATTGGTGACGTCAACACGCGTCGCGGCAACATCAAGGGCATGAATCAGCGGGGTATCAGCCAAGTGCTCGATGCTGAAGTTCCTCTGGCTGAGATGTTTGGGTATGTCGACTCACTCCGCACGCTGACTCAAGGTCGCGGGAGCTACACCATGCAGTTCGGAAACTACGCCCCGATTCCGGCGGCGGTAATGCAACCCTTGCTTTTACGGCTCAGAGGGTACTGAAACATGAGTAATTACGAAGCGTTATAACTAACAGCGAATTATTCAACACAAGGCCTTGACGTATCAGGAACTTGGCCGTATATGCGCCGCCGTCTTCGTCTTCGCCGCAACTTCGCTCTGTGAAAACCAGGAGCATCTGGGTCGTAAACAAAGCCGTTTTGGCGTTGTGTTAGTAGTCGCAAACAAGGGATCAACTGAGCATGGCGACAACACAGAAAATTCGCATTCGTCTAAAGGCGTACGACTCGAAGCTCCTGGACCAGAGTGCCACGGAGATAGTCGAGACGGCCAAACGAACTGGAGCCAGAGTTTCTGGCCCGATTCCTTTGCCGACGCGCATTAACCGGTTCACGGTGCTGCGCTCGCCCCATGTCGATAAGAAAAGCCGCGAACAATTCGAGATTCGCACCCACAAGCGATTGTTGGACATTCTCGAGCCAACGCAGCAAACACTCGACGCCCTCATGAAGCTCGACTTGTCGGCTGGTGTCGACGTCGAGATCAAGAGCTGAGGAACGGACCATGGCCAAGTTCGACGTCATCGATTTAGAAAATAAGAAGGTCTCTGAGATTGAGCTCTCAGACGACGTGTTCGCTGCGGAACCCAATGCCCACCTGCTGTACGAGGCGGCAAAGATGCAGCACATCAATCGCCGCGCCGGTACGGTGGCGGTGAAGAACAGCTCGCTGGTTTCAGGCGGCGGTAAGAAGCCTTGGAAGCAGAAGGGCACTGGCCGAGCACGTCAGGGTTCAACCCGAGCTTCACACTGGGTTGGCGGCGGCAAGGCGATGGGGCCCAAGCAACGTGACTACACGTATCGTCCGCCGCGTGGCGTTCGGCGTGCGGCGCTGTCTTCGGCACTGTCTCTGCGGGCTGGCGAAAAGAAGATTGTCTTCATCAGCGAATTCCCTTCTGACGGGAAATCGAAGAAGGTTTTCGAGACGCTGACCAAGGCCCTTAAGTTGGGCAATGCGCTCATCGTTGATGAGAAGAAGAACGACAAGCTCCATCGCGCGGTGCGCAATCTTGAGAAGTTCGATGTGTTGCCTCCTGAAGGCATCAATGTCGAATCGGTGTTGCGTCGCCAGACGTTGGTGTTGACCGTCGCTGCGGCGAAGGCCATCAACGAGGCATTGATCAAACCGCGCGGCTCCAAGGCCCAGGGTTAAAGGAACGATCATGGATCTCAATTCTGTCATCAAGGGTCCGCTGATCACCGAGAAGCTGGACAAGGCTCGTGAGAAGCAGCGCCAGTATTCGTTCGTGGTCGACCGCAAGGCGAGCAAGTACGACGTGGCTCGCGCAGTGACTGCTCAATTCAAAGTAACTGTAGAAGACGTTCGCACGTTGATCATGCGCGGCAAGGTCAAGCGCGTTGGCACGTCGATGGGCAAGCGCTCGAACTTTAAGAAGGCCTTTGTCACCCTCAAGGAGGGGGACAAGATCGAGCTGTTCGAGGGAGGCACGGTCTAATATGGGCGTCAAAAAGTTTAAGCCGACGTCGGCTGCGCGCCGACTCATGACGGTCTCTGACTTCGCTGAGATCACGCACGATGTGCCAGAGAAAAGCCTCACGTCTGCGATGAAGCGGTCGGGTGGTCGAAATGGCGACGGGCACATCACCCGCCGGCATCAGGGTGGCGGTCACAAACGCCGCTACCGCATGATCGACTTCAAACGGAACAAAGACGGCGTTCCGGGGAAAGTCTTCTCTATCGAGTACGACCCCAATCGCACGGCCAACATCGCGCTGCTTCACTACGCAGACGGCGAAAAGCGCTACATTCTCGCGCCCGTTGGTCTCAGTGTGGGCGACACGTTGTTCTCTGGTGCCACTGTCGATATTCGCCCCGGCAATACCTTGCCGCTGCAGAACATTCCCATTGGTACGGTGGTTCACAATATCGAAATTAAGCCTGGCCGCGGCGGGCAGTTGATTCGTTCTGCCGGGAGCTGGGGCCAGCTGATGGCCAAAGAAGGCGACTACGCACAGGTTCGTTTCCCATCGGGAATGGTGCGTCGAGTGTTGATCGTCTGTCGCGCTACTATTGGGCAGCTTGGCAATATCGATCACGAAATCATCACCATCGGTAAGGCCGGTAAGAGTCGTTGGTTGGGTATTCGACCCACGGTTCGCGGTTTGGCCATGAACCCTGTTGACCACCCACACGGCGGTGGTGAAGGTAAGTCTGGCCAAGGTAACCCACACCCTGTTTCGCCCTGGGGCAAGAAGACCAAGGGCCTCACCACGCGCAAGAATAAGCGCACTGACAAATTCATCGTTTCGCCGCGCCGTCAGGGCGTGCGCAGCCAGTAAGGAAAGGAGCTCCTTAGACTATGGCTCGTTCAACCTGGAAGGGTCCCTTCGTCGACATCAGCCTCAGCAAGAAGGTTGATGGAATGAACAAGGGCAGTAAGAAGTCGGTCATTAAGACCTGGTCGCGGCGTTCGACCATCATCCCCGAGATGGTGGGTCACACGTTTGCGGTCCACAATGGTCGTAAATTCATTCCCGTGTATGTGACCGAAAATATGGTGGGTCACAAGTTGGGCGAGTTTTCGCCAACGCGCACGTTTAGTGGGCACAGCGCCGAGAAAAAGGCCGCTCCAGCTCCGGGCAAGAAGGGTTAAGCGCTCATGGAATCGATTGCTCATCTCCGACATCTGCGCATGGCACCACGGAAGATTACCGTGGTGGCAACGCTGGTCCGTGGCATGCCGGTGGCGAAGGCCATCAGTACGCTTCAATTTACTCGCAGAGCCGCAGCGGCTCCGGTCAAGAAGCTCATTGAGAGCGCGATGGCCAATGCAACTGACCTCTCAAAGGGCTCAGTCGACATCGACCGGCTCTGGGTCAAAATGATTTCCGTCGACCAAGGTCCCACCGGTCGCCGCTATATGCCTCGCGCAATGGGCCGAGCGACGCGTATCAATAAGAAGACCAGTCATATTCACGTCGTGTTGTCCGACGAGTCACTCAAGGCGAAGAAGTAAGCGCCGCCGCACTTTTAATTTTTAGGGAGATACACCTTGGGTCAGAAGGTACATCCAATTGGTTTTCGGCTCGGCGTCATCCGCACCTGGGACTCGAAGTGGTTCGAGGAGCGGAACTACGCGCAATGGCTGCATGAAGACATCAAGATTCGTGCTCACGTCAAGAAGAGCCTGAACCACGCCGGCGTTTCGAAGGTCGAAATCGAGCGCGCGGCGAACAAGGTTAAGGTCAACGTGCACACCGCGCGCCCCGGTATTGTCATCGGCAAGCGTGGCGCAGGCATCGAGACGGTGAAGAAGGAACTGCAGAAGTTCACCAAGAACGAAGTGTTCCTCAATATTGTTGAGGTTCGCAAGGCAGAGATCGACGCCCAGTTGGTGGCCGAGAATATTGCCACCCAGCTTGAGCGACGTATCGCTTTCCGCCGCGCCATGAAGAAGGCCATTCAGACGGCGATGAAATTTGGAGCCAAAGGTATTCGCGTTGCTTGCTCAGGGCGTTTGGGCGGGGCTGAAATGGCACGTTACGAGTGGTACCGCGAAGGTCGTGTTCCTCTGCACACGCTCCGCGCCGACATCGACTATGGCTACGCCATCGCTCGCACCACCTACGGCACCATCGGGTGCAAGGTGTGGGTCTGCCGCGGCGAAGTGCTCCCCACCAAGGGCAATAAGGACGCCCAAGTCGCCCGCTAGTATTGGGCACTGAACGAGGAAAGTCATGCTTCAGCCTGCACGAACCAAATACCGAAAGATGCAAAAGGGCCGTATGCCGGGTGCTGCTCATCGCGGCAACAAGTTGGCGTTCGGCGAGTTCGGCCTGATGACCACTCAACCGGGGTGGATCACGTCTCGGCAGATCGAGGCGGCGCGTATTGCGATGAGCCGTGAGATCAAACGTGGCGGCAAAATCTGGATCCGTATTTTCCCGGATAAGCCCATCACCAAAAAGCCGGCCGAGACTCGAATGGGTACCGGCAAAGGCAACGTGGAATATTACGTGGCGGTGGTGAAGCCTGGGCGCATTCTCTATGAGATGGCCGGCATGGAATCAAAGCTTGCTACTGCAGCCTTTCGATTGGCGGCTGCGAAACTTCCTGTGATGACGCGCATTGTGAATCGCGCTGAGCAGACGCTTTAAGGAAACGACGCCATGGCTACCGCAAAAGAATTGAGCGAACTCTCTGTCGATGATTTGGCGAGTCGCGCCACTGAGTTGAGAAGCACGTTGGTTCAAGACAACCTTAAGTTGCGCACGGGCGCGTTGGACAACCCGTCGGAACGCACGGCGCATAAGCGCGACCTCGCGCGGGTGCTGACGGTGCTGACCGCTAAGCAGTCGAAGAAGTGAGAAAGTGAATCATGACTGATACCCAAACCCAGAGTGAAGAATCGACCCGCGGCCGTCCCAAGACCCGGATCGGTATCGTCACGTCAAACAAGATGTCGAAGACGGTGGTGGTAACTGTTCGCCGACGCACTTCGCATGCGGCATACGGCAAAGTGATGTCTCGACGCGAGAAGTACAAGGCGCATGTCGAAGATCATGAGCCAAAGACACCCACCATTAACGAAGGCGATAAGGTTCTTATCGCTGAGACGCGGCGCGCATCGAAAGATAAGCGTTGGCGTGTGATTAAGGTCCTCGAAAAGGCGTCGAACGCCTGATCTGACGATTCCCCAAGAGACGGAGATAAAAAGTCATGATCCAGATGACCAGCGTGCTCGATGTTGCCGATAACTCGGGCGCTAAAAAAGTGTTTTGCATCAAAGTGATGGGCGGCTCTCACCGAGAGTATGCGTCTGTGGGCGACGTCATTGTCGTTTCCATTCGTGAAGCACTTCCCAATGCCAAGGTGAAGAAGGGCGATACTGCCAAGGCAGTCGTCGTTCGAACGAAGCGCGAAGTTCGTCGTGCAGACGGTAGCTACATCAAATTCGACGGTAATTCAGCGGTGCTCATCAATAAGGAACTTGAGCCCGTTGGTACCCGAATCTTCGGCCCGGTCGCTCGCGAGCTCCGAGCGAAGAAGTTCATGAAGATCATCTCGCTCGCGCCAGAGGTGCTCTGAGTCATGCAGAAGATTAAGATTGGTGACACGGTACAGGTGACGTCAGGCGAAGAACGCTCACAAAAGAGCAATCGCGGCAAGATCATCGCGTTCGACAAAGTAAAAGGTCGCGTTCGCGTTGAGGGCCTGCGGTTGGTCAAACGACACCTGGCTAAAGGCAAAGATCGCGCGAACCCTGAAGGCGGCATCGTCGAAAAGGTCGGTAGTATCGAGCTCTCGAACGTGTCTCTGGTGTGCCCGAAGTGCGACAAAGCGACCCGAGTGGGCGTGCGCACTGAAGGAGAAAAAAAGAAGCGCTTCTGTAAACAGTGTGAAGCGACCATTGACTGATGATCACGCGCTGCGCTAAAGCGCCGCTCCCCTGACCAAGAAGAACGGTACGAGCCATGGCTGACGAAAAAGCTCCAAAGAATGACGCCGAAAAGCCGAAGAAGGCCGAAAAGGCCAAGCGCGGCAAGAAAGAAGAAGCGCGCAAAGCGGGTTTTGCGGCGAACATCGAAGAAGGTCTCGAGGCGAAGCCGGCGCGTCTGAAGCTACGCTATCGCAAAGAGATCGTGCCCAGCCTGATGAAGGACCTGGGTCTCAAGAACCCGATGGAAGTTCCCAAGATCGAAAAGATCGTGGTGAACATGGGTCTTGGCGAAGCTTTGGCCAACAACAAGCTCCTTGAGTCGGCTGTCGATCAAATGAATGCCATCACCGCCCAAAAGCCGGTGATTACTCGTTCCCGCAAGGCCATCGCGAACTTCAAGTTGCGAGAAGGTCAGGCCATCGGTGCGATGGTGACTCTGCGTGGCGATCGCATGTATGAATTTTTGGACCGTTTGATCAGCGTTGCGCTTCCCCGAGTGCGTGACTTTAAGGGTATTTCGCCAAAGGCCTTTGATGGTCGAGGCAATTACACCTTGGGTGTTCGCGAGCAGATCATCTTCCCTGAGATCAATTACGATCAAATCGAGAAGGTGAAGGGGCTCAATGTCAGCATCGTGACGACGGCGCAAAATGACGAACACGGCTTGGCGTTGTTGAAGGCATTTGGCGTCCCTTTCCGGGCTGCTTGAGAATTTAGGAATTGAACGGTTTTCACGAACCACCGGGAATAGGCTCGGAAAGGCGTGAGGACCTCCAGTGAAAGTGCGGACAGCATTTTCAACGGTAGTACTGACAGATGGTCATCAATGATCCGCTGGGTGACATGCTCACCCGTATTCGCAACGCGCAGATGGTGCGGCACGACAAGCTGACGCTACCTTCGTCGAAATTGAAGGTCGAAGTTGCCAAGGCACTCAAGAGCGAGGGTCTCATTGGTGATTTTATCATTCATGAGAAGGCACCTCAGAACGAGCTGACCCTGATGCTGAAGTATGGCCCGAGCCGAGAGCCGGTCATCACGGGTATCAAGCGCGAATCGAAGCCAGGTCTACGTCGGTATGTGAACGTTCGCGATATTCCGCGCGTTCGCGGCGGCATGGGCGTTGCGATTTTGTCCACCTCCCGCGGTGTGATGGTCGACCATGAGGCCCGTAAGGCTAACGTGGGCGGCGAACTCATCTGCACGGTTTACTGAGGTCACGCCATGAGCCGCATTGGAAAACAACCGATTCAACTCGAAGACAAAGTAAAAGTCGTGGTGCAGGGCGACAAGGTGAACTTTGAGGGCCCTAAAGGGAAGCTCTCAGTCACTCTGCCGGTCCCTGACATCAAAGTAGAGGTCAAAGGCAAAGAAGTTTTACTGACCAGACCTTCCGATCACCGAACCCATCGTTCCGCGCACGGCCTTACCCGAGCCATTCTCGCCAATGCCGCAAAAGGCGTGGGCACCGGTTGGGAACGGAAACTGGCCATTCGTGGCGTCGGCTTTCGAGCCGAGGTGAAGGGAAAGCAAATTCACTTCTCGCTTGGGTTCTCTCACCCTGTCATCTACAGCCTGCCAGACGGTGTCACCGCTGAAGTTGGCAAGTCTCCACGCACTGAAGACTCACTCCCGACTCTCGATTTGACGCTGCGTTCGGTCGACAGGCATTTGGTGGGACAGACTGCGGTGCAGATTCGCGCCCTGCGTCCACCTGAGCCGTACAAGGGAAAAGGCATCAAGCTGTCAGACGAAATTGTCCGCCGCAAGGAGGGCAAAACGGGTACAGCGTAATTCGCTTCCCGTTCTCATCCGCACGGGGATGTCCCTATCTCGTGCGGAAGGAAAGAAACCACCATGGCAAATTCAATTTCCAGACTCCATCGCAAGGAAAGAATCCGTAAGAAGGTTTCGGGTTCGACTGAGCGTCCTCGTCTTACAGTGTACAAATCACTCAAGCACTTGCACGCGCAGGTCATTGACGACAGCAACGGTCGTACTTTGGTTGCGGCTTCGACACTTTCCAAGGAACTTAAAGGGAAGCTGGGCGACGCTGACAAGACGGCTGCAGCGAAACAGGTTGGGCTGTTGGTCGCTGAAAAATGCAAAGCATCGAAGATTGAAAAAGTCGTCTTCGACCGCAACGGCAACCCGTATCACGGACGCATCGCGGCAGTAGCCGACGGCGCACGCGAGGGCGGTCTGCAGTTTTGACCGCAAGGACTACGATATGAGCACGACTCCTATTAACGCGAATGATCTGGACCTGCAGGATCGCGTCGTCAACATTTACCGCCCCACGAAGGTTGTGAAGGGTGGTCGTCGATTTAGCTTTGGTGCAATCGTGGTTGTCGGCGACGGCAATGGACACGTGGGCATCGGCTTGGGGAAGGCCAACGAAGTTCCCGAAGCGATCCGCAAGGGCGGAGAGAATGCGAAGAAGCACCTCTTCAAGGTGCCTTTGATGGGCCACACCATACCTCATGAAGTGTTGGGGCGATTCGGAGCGGGCCAAGTGCTGCTCAAGCCTGCCTCTGAAGGTACGGGCGTCATCGCGGGTGGCCCGGTTCGCGCGGTGCTTGAGGCCGCGGGAATTCGAAATATTCTCACCAAGAGCCAACGTTCGCGTAACCCTCACAACGTGGTGAAGGCCGTGGTCGACGGGTTGAAGCAACTGAGATCTCCTGAGCAAGTCAGCCGCTTGCGCGGGAAAGAAGTTCGCTTCGGCCGAAAGTCTGAGAGCTAATTTATGGGTATCAAAATTAAGTTGGTGAAGAGCCCATCGAGTGCGTCTACCAAACAGGTAGCCACGGTGAAGGGGCTCGGCGTATGGAAATTCGGTTCTGAGCGGTTGTTGAAAGACACCCCGGCTATTCGCGGAATGTTAGACCGAGTGCGCCATTTGGTTGCATTTGAAATCGTCAAAGACGAGCCGCAGACTCGAGCTCGGGCTAAGCCACGGAAGATTCGTGTGCGTGACGCAGCGCGCGCGAAAGCCGCCGCGCAGGAAAAGTGAGGAGCACATCATGGTAACGCTACATACGCTCAAGGCTCCGCATCGTTCGAATCACCGCAAGAAGCGGGTGGGCCGTGGTCAGGGCTCTGGCCTGGGGAAGACGGCTGGTCGAGGTGGCAAGGGCCAAAAGGCCCGTTCAGGCAACATGCGCTTCGAAGGTTTCGAAGGCGGTCAAAGCCCGCTGCAGCGCCGAATGCCGAAGTTTGGTTTCAATTCGCCCAATCGCCTCGAATACGCGATTGTGAATTTGAGTGAGCTTGAGACTCATTTCAAAGATGGCGCGACCATCGATGAGAATTCGCTCCGCAGCGCTCGTTTGATCAAGGGTGTCTACGACGGCATCAAGATTTTGGGCGAGGGTGCGCTGACCCGCAAGTTGGCGATCAAAGTGAATAAGATTTCGGCGGGGGCGAAGAGCTCCATCACCGCCGCTGGGGGCTCAGTTGAAGAGATTCCCTTGAGAATTCATAAGCCAGAGGCTGCTGCTCGGGCTCACGCCGGTAAGGGTGTGAAGGCCGCGAAGGCCTGAATTTTGGTTTACAACGCTCGAAAAGGTTAGTGTGCAGCGCCCCTCGAACCACTATCTGGTCGAGGGGCGTTGGACGTTTTTCGTTTGATCCTGAACAGGGGAAGCTGCCGTGGCCCTCAATGCCATAACCAACATTTTCCGCGTCGCTGAACTGCGAGCGCGAATTGTGTACACCTTGGTGCTCCTTGCCATTTATCGGCTCGGCATCTTTGTGAGCACGCCCGGCATCGACCGCGTCGCCCTCAATGAGGTGATGCAGGCTCGACTCAAAGATGGCGGGCTTCTTGGCCTCTTCAATATGTTTTCAGGTGGAGCGCTGAATCAAGCTTCCATCTTTGCTTTGGGCATTATGCCTTATGTGTCAGCCAGCATCATTATGCAGCTGGTTGCCGTAGCTATTCCAAGTCTTGAGCGATTGCAGAAGGAAGGCGCAGCGGGTCGACAGAAGATCAACCAGTACACCCGCTATGGGTCTATTGTTCTTTCCATCGTTCAGGGCATCGGCATCTCGCGCTATCTGTATTCATTCGGAAGGTCTTCGATGAATGACGGAGTGTCTCTCGATAGAATTGTAGTGCCGAATTCCGTCAACACCATCTGGTTTTCATTTTTGACGGTCATCACCCTAACTGCTGGCACGTCTTTCATCATGTGGTTGGGCGAGCGGATTACTGAGAATGGTATTGGCAACGGCATTTCGCTCATCATCTTCGCGGGAATTGTTGTGGGTATTCCCCCCTCGGCCCAGCAGCTCTATCACAGCGTTGAAGCTGAATCGATTCGTGGCGGCTTAGGCGGAGTGGTCGGCTTGTTGGCCGTGATGCTGCTCATTATTGCCGCAGTGGTATTCGTTGAAAGGGGTATGCGGCGAATTCCGGTGCAGTATGCCAAGCGGGTTTCAGGGCGGCAGATGTTTGCGGGTCAGGCAACTTACTTCCCGTTGAAGGTGAATGCTTCTGGAGTGATTCCCCCCATTTTCGCGGGAGCGGTACTTTCTT
>JAYUVR010000359.1:0-11915 GCA_043753955.1 Archangium sp.
CTGTGGGCCAGCCGACCGCCGACCCTCGGTTTGGCTTTGCCTACCCCTGAAACCAGTGGCTTTTCGCTCAAACGTGCCATCGAAACCGTCGAATCGCAGTTCATTCGAAAGGCTTTGCAACAGACCCGCGGCAATCGCACCCGAGCCGCCGAATTACTTGAGCTCAGTCATCGAGCCCTTTTGTACAAAATAAAGGACTACGGCATCGACCCCGATGCTGAAGGCGAAAAAGGCCCTAGCGGAAATAAAAGCTGAGCCACCACCCGTTGGGGTGCGAAATGTCGCACCCACACTTGAGAGTATAATTACATATCTTTGATATATAATTATGCCCTCAAAGAGAGATCATCTGGTTTGACTTCATCAGCGGGAACGCGAGAGGATTCTGTTTGCGATGAGTGACGGGGGCAAGAAGAACAACCGGGTGCAGCGGCTTCGGGAAGACCGACTTCTTTCAAAAGCAGAATTGGCACGGCGCGCGGGCGTGTCGGTGCTTACGATCGATAGGGTAGAGCGGGGGGCTCAATGTCGGTTGGACACAAAACGGAAGATCATTCTCGCGCTCGGCTTGAAGGTGACTGATCGCGAGCAGGTGTTTGAAGACGAGTGAGCAGTTTTTTTAGGGGTTCGTCGAAACGACCGTAGGCTGCACCAAAGGTTGTACTTCTGAAGGAGCCGGTTCCATGGCGAAGGGCAAGCTGGCGCTTGGTCTCGATATCGGTTCTTCGGGGGTCAAGCTTATCTCTCTCAAAGAGCAACGCCGCCGAGGTGAGGTCACCTATGCGCTGCAAAGCTTTGGGATGAAGCCTCTCCCTCCAGAAGCCATCGTCGATGGCGCCCTGATGAATTCAACGGCCATCGTTCAAGCGATTCAGGAACTCTTGGGTGAGCTGAAAATCAAACAGAAAGAAGTGGCCATTGGTGTCAGTGGCCACTCGGTCATCATCAAGAAAATTTCGATGCCTCGAATGTCTCAAGAAGAGCTCGAGGAGGCCATTCAGTGGGAAGCAGAACAGCACATTCCTTTTGACATCAAAGACGTCAATCTCGACACCCAAATCTTGAGGCCCGACGCGAACGATGCCAGCGGCCAGATGGATGTTTTGCTGGTCGCCGCCAAAAAAGACATGATCAACGACTACTCGTCGGTGGTGTCTGAAGCCGGCTTGACGCCCGTGGTGGTCGATGTCGATGCCTTTGCCGTACAAAATTGTTTTTCGGCGAACTACGAAGTGCCGCAGAACGAAACGGTGGTGTTGATCAACGCCGGAGCGGCGGTCGTAAACATCAATATCTTGTCAGGCGGAGTGACCACCTTCACCCGCGACGTCACCATCGGCGGAAACCAGTTCACCGAAGAAATTCAAAAGCAGCTCAACGTTTCGTACGAGGAAGCTGAGGCCCTCAAAGTAGGCGGTGGTCGAGCTGATGCTGACGCCGTAGTGCCGCAAGAAGTTGAAAAAGTGATGATGCAGGTCGCCGAGCAGGTGGCCGGCGAGATTCAGCGTTCACTCGACTTTTATGCGGGTACGGCGGCCGACGCGAACTTTGCTCGGGTGTACCTCTCAGGAGGCACGGCGAAAGTTCCTGCATTGTTTAAGACCATTGAGTCACGGGTGGGGGTGCCCGTGGAAATTCTGAACCCCTTTAAGCGCATCGAAATCGACAATCGTAAATTTGACCCCGCGTTCATCATGGAAGTCGCACCCCAGGCGGCGGTGGCGGTGGGCCTCGCACTGAGAAAGCCTGGCGACAAACTCGGCTGACACAAGGACTGACACGAGATGATGATCCGCATCAACCTCCTGCCGGTTCGGCAGGATCAGAAACGCGAGCAGGGGCGCCAATTCTTGGTGCTGATGGTGGGCATGTTGATCATTGCCGTCATTGGCAACGGCTATTGGTACACCTGGTTAGATGGCAAACGGGCCGACGCTCAACGTCGCCTCGATGATACCAACGCCCGTATTGCACAGCTTGAGAAGGTCATTGGCGAAGTGGCCAACCTGCAGAAGCGAAAGAAGGAAGTCGAAGAGAAGCTTGCGGTGCTTGATGATTTGACCAAAAGGCGCGGGGGCCCGGTCAAGCTGCTCGATGCATTGGCCACCACCATTCCCAAAAAAGTGTGGCTGACTTCATTCGATGAAAAAAGTGGTTTTGCGGTGATGGTCGGCAATGCAGCCAGCCTTGATGAAGTTTCTGAATTTATGAGGGGTCTGCACAACATCACGTGGACACCCAAAGGCATGGGCAGAGTGATCGAGCGCAAGCGTGATGGTTCAGGAGCACGAGTGGAACTGCTCGCCGGTGACGGAGCCATTCTCGATGCCACGTCGCAAGACCTGGGGTTCTTTTTTACCAACATTGAACTGAAATCCACCGACTCGGTGGGAGCCGTCGTCAAGTTCGAGATGACGCTTAACGTGAACTTGGCGATCTGAGGGCGACGTGGAACAGCTCATCGAAAGAATCAACAAGCTCGCCACCCCGGTTAAAGCCGGCATCATTGCTGGCATCATTTTGGTGGTGACCGCGGGTACGTATTTTTTGCTGATCACCGACGTCGAAAGCAGCATCGCTGCCATCCGTTCCGATCAAGAAGCAAAAGATCGAACCTTGGCTGAAAAACAAGTCATCGCCGATAACTTAAATGACAAGCGCAAAGAGATGGACGCTCTTGAACAGCGGTTTCAAGAAGCGCTCACCAAGCTCCCTGAGAAAAAAGACATTGAAGAGCTGCTGTCGCAACTCAATGAAGTGGGAAAAAAATCGGGCCTCGAAATCAACCGAGTGGCTCCCGGGCCTGAAACCGTTGAAGGGTTTTTGTCTCGAATTCCCATCGCCATGACGGTCAGCGGCAATTACCAAGAAGTCGCCGTTTTCCTGCAAGAAGTCTCAAGCTTGCAACGCATTGTGAAGGTCTCTGAACTCAAGTTGGGCGCACCCACAGTGAAGGGCGAGAAGGTGATGTTGAAGTCTGAGTTTTTGGCCACCACGTATCGCTTTAGCGAAGCCAAAGACGCCAAGGGGGGGAAGAAACCATGAGCTTTTCGGTGCGCAGTTACACCCTCGCCGCTGCGCTAGGCGCCTTGGCCGGGTGTGGTGATGAACCCCAAACCGCCGCGCCTGTTGCTCAGCCTGCAAGGAATGCGAAGCCTGTCGCTGCAAGCAATGAGGTGGCTCAAGTCGATTACGTCTACAACCCCATCAACAAGCGCGACCCCTTTCGAAGCCTTTTCACAAGCGTGGAAATCGCCCGCGATGGAGATGCCCTGAAGGGCCAATGCACCGAGCCCTTGTGTCAACTCGATGTCGACGAGTTGGTGGTGGTGGGAGTTGTCAGCGGCGATGCGAACCCGGTGGCGATGGTGGAAGATAAAGCGGGGGTCGGTCACTTGGTGCGTCGCAACAGCCGCATTGGGAAACAGGGTGGAAAAGTGACTCAGATTCTTCGCGACTGCATTGTGGTGACTTCATTTATTAGCGGGGGAAGCGATTCGAAACCCCAGGCGAACAAGCAAAACCTGTGTGTGCAGACAGACGCCAGGAGTGAGCCGGCCATGGATTTGCTCAAAGGGAAAGAGTTCACTCAATGAGCGCGAGAATAATGCGTCAGGAGAAGACCATCATGAACAGTGCCCTGTTGTTCGCTGGGCTCCTCGCTTCGACGTCTTTCGCTGCGTCGGGCAATGCGCTTTCGAGTGTGTCGGTCGCACCCAATACATCAGGCGTGGAAATCATTGTGCGGTGCGCTGAAGCTCCTGTGTTTCATGTCTTTCGCCTGAAGGAGCCTGATCGTTTGGTCGTCGACGTTTCGAATGCCACTGTCGATGCCATCAAAGGCCATCACGAAGGGGCAGGGCCAGTGACTGGCATTGTCGCTTCTCAATTCTCAGACTCAAAGGCAGACGTGGGTCGGCTGTTGTTGGGGCTGACCAACGCGCGCCGCTATGACGTCAAAGCGATTGAAAATTCACTCGTTATTTCGGTCGACAGCGAGGTTCAAAAAGACGCTGTTGTGGCCCAACACGAATCGAAGTCTCCTCTCGAGTCTGTGGCCCTCGACACCGTACTCGCTTCGCATGTCGATGAAAAACCAGTGAAGAACGCAGCCACTCGCCTCAAAACCGTGACTGCATCGGCTCAAGGCCTACGCGTCATCACCGACGGCGAAGTGGCCAAGTTCGAAGTGATTGAGTTGGCAAACCCGCCTCGACTGGCGATCGACCTCTTTGGTGTCAAAGGCAATGCTCGGGCGCTGCGACCCTCGACTTTCGCTCAAGCGCAGGTACGCGACGTACGGGTTGGCTCGCATGCTGACAAAGTGCGCTTGGTGGTTGAATTTTCGCAGCGGCCTCAATTTGACATTCGACGGCGAGCCGATGGGTTGATGGTGAACTTGAAGAAGTTGAATCAGCAGCCTGCCCTCGCCGCTCTGCCCCAAGAAGTAGAAATCGATGGGGTGAGTGTTGCGCTTGAAAACGCGAGCGTGGTGGTCGCTGATGCCAAAGCAGAAGTGACTGAGATGAATTTTAAAGAATCGAACAACGGTGGGGTCGTTTCGCTGCGAATCGACGGCAGCCCGAAGTGGTCTGTTGAGCGCCCCGACGCCAAGACCGCGGTGTTGAACCTCGAGAACGCCACCTTGGCACGGCAGCTTGAGAAGAGCCTCGATACTTCGGCACTTGAGACTCCCGTGAAGATGGTCAGCCTCTTCGCTGTACCAGGAAATCAGTCTCGGGTTCGGGTGGTGGTTGCCGGAGAAGGCGCACTTGAACAATCAGTGACTCAAAAATCGGGAACGCTGCAATGGCGGTTTACCTCAAAGGGTGTGGCCGAAAAATTTGTCGCTGACAGTCGTTCAGCTGGGTTTTCGACTGAAGCCACCGCCGTCGTCTCTGAAGGTGCGCCCCAACAGCGTCGCAGCTACGTGGGCAAACGGGTGTCTTTCGAATTCAAAGACATTGATATTCACAACCTGCTGCGCATCATCGCGGAAATTTCGAAGAAGAACATCGTCGTCTCTGACGATGTCTCAGGGAAAATTACGGTGCGGTTGCGCAATGTCCCCTGGGACCAAGCACTCGAATTGGCGTTGCGCTCGAAGAATTTGGGCAAGGAAGAATTCGGCAACATCATCCGAGTCGCACCGCTCGCGACGCTCGAATCAGAATCCAAAGCGAGAGCAGAACGGCGCAAGATGGACCTCGAGTCAACGCCGCTGACAGTGAGTTTGATTCCCGTCAATTACGCGGTCGCAAGCGACATGGCGTTGCGCGTGAAAGAAGTCCTTTCGGCCCGAGGCAATGTCGCCATCGATGCGCGCACGAACACCCTCATTGTTCGAGACTTGCCTGAGGCCATGGGCAAGGTCAGGTCGCTGGTGAGCAGCCTCGATTTGCAAACCCCTCAAGTACTCATCGAAAGTCGAATTGTTGAAGCCAGCACTTCGTTTCAACGTGAAGTCGGTATCGAGTGGGGTGGTCAGGGGCTGATGACCAGCGCTACCGGCAACCCCACAGGCTTGGTGTTCCCCAGTTCAGTGGCCGCAACGGGTGCGTCGGTCACTCAAGGGAGCCCTGGGAACCCTGGCGTATCGAACTACGCTGTCAGTCTGCCTGTAGGCACAGGCTCTGGCTCAGGCAGTGCGTTGGGTTTGGCCTTTGGTTCAGCGGGTGGGGCGGTGCAGCTCAATTTGCGCCTCTCAGCGCTCGAAGCGCAGGGCGCTCTTAAGACCATCTCTGCACCAAAAGTGACGACCCTCGACAATGAAATGGCCCGCATCAGCCAAGGCGTGTCGATACCTTTTAGTCAGGTGTCTGCAGCAGGCACGAATACCTCGTTCATTGAGGCCCGTCTCTCGCTTGAAGTCACCCCGCACATCACGCAAGACAGCAGCGTGCTGATGAAGATTCGGGCCGAGAACAATCAGCCTGACCCTGCGAACACAGGCGCGAATGGGCAACCCGGTATTGCGCGCAAGGAGGCCACGACCAATGTGCTCGTCAAAGACGGTGAGACTACGGTCATCGGTGGAATCTACGTTCGTTCCGGGTCAACGACTCAGGTTGGTTTGCCGGTACTGAGCAAGATTCCAGTCTTGGGCTTCTTCTTCCGCAATTCTCGCGAGCGAGAAACCAAGAACGAGTTGCTCATCTTTGTCACGCCTCGCATTCTGAATCGCAATGCCGTCGCTCAAAACCCATGAGGGCTTCTATGCATCTTCAAAAAATACTGACCTTCGTTGGGTTCGCGATGTGCACTTCATGCGCGAATCAGACAGAGCCATTTCACATTGAGCGGTTTTACTCCCTCGATGAAAATTGCAGCACCGAAGACCCCGAGAGCGAATTCTTCTCAGCCAACGGCTACCTCGATGTCGCTGCCGGAGCGCCTCAGTTTTTTGTTGGGGTGCGAATTACGGGGGCAGAAGATGTCGTGCAACAACAGGTGGCCATCGGCGGCACGACGCTCGAGCATGCCAACCGAGACCGGCCTATCGTGAACCAACAAATCGTCACGTATCGACTGAGTCGTTCGCTCGGTGCTCGGCCCAAACCGTACGTGACGAACCTGGCTTTTTCTTTCACTGAAAAAGGTACGGTGTGGAGCCCGATTCAGCTGATTAGCCCCCAGTTGGGGGAACAACTTTTCGACGGGTTGACGCCTTCGAAGACTTTTGACGCAGAAGCAGACTTCGTCGACATCTGGGCTGACGTTGAATTTAAGGGTGAGTTCTCGAGCAGCAAAAACAAGTTTTCCACGGGAATACTGACCTTCCCCATTCGAGCGTTTCGTTCTGACCCCGAGGCGTGTACTGCGGGTTACGTGAGATTTCCGAACGCTGACCCCTGCCGCTATGCCGGTCAGGCTACTTCTCAGTTGTCCGTTCCTACTCCTCCCTCGTGCTGTGGCGCGGGAATTCCTGGGTGCTAAACGATGGGTTTTCGCGAACACTTGGAATCGGTGGTCAACACCGTTGAGGGCTCAGTGGTGTGCAGCCTGATGGGCTTTGATGGCATTGCCGTTGAAACGTATCAACCCGACAATCGAATTGAGCAAGCAGGAGCCATCGAGTTGCCGTCGGCTTTGATTGAATTCGGCAACGTCTTGAGTCAGTTAAAGGGCATTGCCTCGACGTTGAAGACGGGTTCTGTTGACGAGCTCTCGGTCAACAGCGAAAAAATCGCCACTGTCATGCGCATGGTGAATCAAGAATACTACGTGGTGCTGGCCATGTTGCCCGAGGCGCTGATTGGCAAGGGGCGCTATGCGCTTCGCCTGGCCGCGCCCAAACTCGCCAAAGAGTTGTAAATCCTCCCTTCTTCGAGCGCTTCGCTCATGACGCGCTGTGCCTCAAATCGAGGCATGGGCGCGTTGGTGCTTGCGAGCAGTGTGGAGGCAGGGGTATGGACGCCCGCGTTCGTTGCTTTCCCTTTTGACGAGGAAACACCATGGCTGGCGTCATCGACACGTCTGAATTCCGCAAGGGCATGAAGATTGAAATCGACGGAGAACCCTTCGAGATTCTCGAATTTCAACACGTGAAACCCGGCAAAGGCTCTGCGTTTACCCGCACCACCATTCGAAGTTTGATCACCGGGCGTAATCTTGAGCCCACCTTCAAGAGTGGCGACAAAGTCGATCGCCCAGACATCGAAGAGCGCGACATGCAGTTCCTCTACGCGCAAGGCGATGAGTTTCATTTCATGGACCAAAAGTCTTTCGAGCAGACGTACCTGAGCGCGAAAGTGCTGGCAGAATCAAAAAATTTCCTCAAAGAGAATATCAGCGCGTCGATTCTCTTCTTCAATGGCAAGGCCATCGGAGTGACGCTGCCCAATTCTGTCGAACTCAAAGTGGTGAAGTGCGACCCAGGTGTTCGCGGTGACACGGTCTCAGGAGCCCAGAAACCGGCGGTGCTTGAGACGGGCTACACGATTCACGTGCCGCTCTTCATCAACGAAGGTGACGTCCTCAAGATTGATACGCGTTCGGGCGACTATCTGACGCGCACGGCGACGGTTTAAACCTCAAGAAAAGGGACGACACGAAAACAATGGCCACGAAAGGCAAGACGAAGAGTCCAACGCAGCAACGTGCTTCAACGGTGAGCACTTCTCTTGATGTCGAAGCGCTCCGTCAGATTGTTGAGCTTCTTGAGACGAGTGAAATTTCTCGGCTCGATTGGGCCAACGGCGATGAGCATCTTTCGATTCGCCGAGGGCCAATGCACGTGCCGGCTTCTCGACAAGACAGGGGTTCTCGGCACTCTGGAGTGTCGCTGGTGGGCGGCGGTGAAGCGTCGTCGCCTGTCGAAGTGCGCCCTCCGAGGCCGTCGTCACCCGTTCGCGTGGTGGCTGAGAGTGCCAATGAGAGAAAAGGTCACGTCATCACGTCTCCTTTTGTGGGCACTTTTTACCGCTCGCCCGCGCCTGATCAACCGTCCTACGCCGAAGTGGGCACCGCGGTGAAGAAGGGCCAGGTTCTCTGCATCATCGAGGCGATGAAGCTGATGAATGAAATCGAATCGGAAGTCACAGGCAAAGTCGCTGAAGTGCTGGTGCAAAACGGGCAAGCCGTAGAGTTTGGCCAACCGCTTTTCCGCATCGAGCCGGCCTAACGCTTAGGTTGTGGCTGACGCCGCACCGTCAAAGGGGAATCAACGTGTTTAAGAAGGTGCTGATCGCGAATCGCGGAGAAATCGCGCTCCGTGTCATCAGAGCGTGCCGCGAAATGGGCATCGCTACGGTGGCCGTGCATTCGACCGCCGACACCAACGCGTTGCATGTGCGTTTCGCAGACGAGTCGGTGTGCATTGGCCCGCCGCCTTCGAAAGACAGCTATCTGCACGTGCCGGCATTGTTATCAGCGGCAGAAATCACGCGCGCCGATGCGATTCACCCAGGCTACGGTTTTCTTTCTGAAAATGCTGAGTTCGCTGAGGTCTGCCAAAAGTGTCAAATCACTTTTATCGGGCCGAAGCCTGAGCACATCAGGTTGATGGGTAACAAAGTGCGCGCACGAGACGCGGCGAAGGCTGCTGGGTTGCCTTTGTTGCCGGGTTCGCCAGGGGTGCTGAAAAGCGCACGTGAAGCTGAGGTGCTCGCGAAAGAAATCGGTTACCCGGTCATTTTGAAAGCGGCGGCCGGAGGCGGGGGCCGCGGAATGAAGATTGTGCGCGAACCTCGCGCCTTGGCACAGGCATTCGCCACCGCGTCAGCAGAAGCGGTCAGCGCGTTTGGCAACGGCGACATGTATCTCGAGCGGTACATTGAAAGGCCGCGGCACATCGAAATTCAGATTGTGGGTGATACCTGGGGCAACGTGGTGCATCTGTTTGAGCGCGAATGCTCGGTGCAGCGTCGCCACCAGAAGCTGATTGAAGAGAGCCCTTCGATGGCGGTGGGCCCCGAGCTGCGCGAAGAAATGGGGCGCGTGTCGGTCGAGGCGATGAAACAAATCGGCTACTCGAATCTGGGCACCATCGAGTATTTGTTAGATGAGAACGGTCGGTTCTATTTCATGGAAATGAACACGCGGGTGCAGGTTGAACACCCGGTGACCGAACAAGTGACCGGTATCGATTTGGTTCGTACCCAGCTTCTCTTGGCCGCAGGCGAAAAGTTGTGGTTCAAACAAGAAGACCTTTTTTTGAAAGGCTCTTCCATCGAGTGCCGCATCAATGCAGAAGACCCCGTGACATTCAGCCCCTGGCCGGGGAAAATCACGGCCTACAACCCCCCCGGAGGGTTAGGGGTGCGGGTCGATTCAGCGGCCTACGAGAACTACACCATTCCTTCGCACTACGATTCGTTGGTCGCCAAATTGATTGTCACCGCTGACACCCGCGACTTGGCCATTCGCCGAATGCAGCGCGCGCTTTCGGAATATGTGGTGCAAGGCATTCGCACCAACATTCCCTTTCACCGAGCGGCTTTGCAGGAAGAAAGCTTTATTCGCGGCGAATACGACACCCGCTTTGTTGAGCGCATGCACGCCTCAGAGACGGGAACGCAGCGCCTGCGGAAGGCGGTCGAAGAGACCCCCTGACCTTCATGGCAGTTCTTTCGGTTGTCAGAGCGCTTTGACGCAGGGGGTGCCTCTGATAGCCTCTCGCATTCCTTCACCTCAAGGGTTTTCCTGAGGTCAAACTTCAGTCTTCCCGAGCCTTGGACAAGAACAAGATCATCGAGGCTGCTGCCAAACTCGTAGCCAAAGGGGCTTACGACAAGGCGATCAAGGAGTACCAAAAGGTCCTCGATGCGGACCCTAAAGACGCGCGAATTCTGCAGAAGATGGGCGAGCTGTTTCAGAAGAAAAATGAGAACGCTCAAGCTGCACAATATTTTACGCGCGTCGCTGAGAGTTACACCGCTGACGGTTTTTTTCTCAAAGCGGTGGCGCTCTACAAGCAGGTGTTAAAGCTCGACCCCTCGCTGACCGAAATCAACCTCAAGCTCGCAGAGTTGCATGAGCAATTACAGCTCATGGGCGAGGCGATGGCGTTTTACCAAATCGTCGCAAACCATTGGGACAAGCACGGTGAAACGCGGCGCAGCCTCGATGTTTTGCGGCGCATGGTTGATCTCGACCCTGACAACGTCGCTTCGCGAGTGAAGTTGGCTGATTTGTACGTGCGCGAGGGCATGAGCGCCGAAGCGATTGGAGAATTTTCAAAAGCGGCGGAATACCTCAAGCGTACCGGGCGAAGTGATGACTACCTTCGAGTGGCCGAGCGACTTTCCACACTTCAACCTGAGAATCTCAAACTCGCTAAAGAATTGGCTGAGGGGTATCTCCAGCGGAACGACCAAAAGCGAGCCTTAGCAAAGTTGCAGGTGTGCTTCAAAGCAGACCATCGTGACATCGAGACCCTTCGTCTTCTGGCCGTGGCATTTCAAGGCCTGGGTCAGATGTCGAAGACCATCTCAGTCTACAAAGAGCTGGCTCGGGCCTACGAAGACAAACACCAGCTGGGGGAAGCTGAGAATGTGTGGGGGCAGTTGGCGCAACTGGCTCCTGAAGACCCAGACGTGCGCGCGCGTCACCGACATGCGGTTCCCGCTGAGCCGGTGTACCAGGAGGCTCAGGTTGCTCATGCACAGCCTCGACCCCAGGCGGCTGCACCCAGTTCTTCGCCTTCGGGTCTCAAGCCTAAGGGGGAAAACCTCGGCAAGTTGCTGACCGAGACTGATGTTTACGTGAAGTACGGGCTCCACGACAAAGCGTTGGAGCACTTGCGCAAAGTCTTTGCCATCGACCCCGAAAATATCGATGCGCATGAAAAGGCTTACGCCATCTATGTCGCTTCGAACAATCATGCGCAGTCCTTCGAGCAGTTGCTCAATGTGCTTCGATTGCATACGCGTGCAGGTGATGCTGTTCGAGCGCAGCCGTATTTAACGACCATTCTTCAGCAGAACCCGGGGCACCCTGAAGTGCCGGTTTTTGTTTCGACGCTCCGTCTTGCTGGCGACGCGGCTTTTGACGCTCCGGCGCAGTTGATTGAAGCCGAAGCTGAAGAAGCCATTTTGGTTGATTCGAGTGAAGACGAAGTCTTGGTGGCCGACGACCCCGACGAAATCATCTCGGGTGAGATGGAAGTGCAACGCAGCGAGAATCACCTGCCGCGTCTGCTTGAGACCGATGATGTGATGCTCACCCCTGCAGATGCATTGTCTGCCTCTCAGGTGGAAGTCGAGCCTCCTCCCGTGCCCGACTACTATGAGCCCACCGGCGATCAGCAGGTGATTGCTGATTTTGAAGGCGACGAGCCTCTGGGTTATTACGAGCCTGGCCGCTCTGATTCCGGTATTCCTGAACTGTCGACAGGTGAATTTTCGCTGGTTGATGAGCCTGCCGTCGAACCTGATCTTCCCGGTGAAACGCTGGTTGACGAAGGTCCTGAATAT
>JAYUVR010000360.1:0-18556 GCA_043753955.1 Archangium sp.
CATCACGGCTGAAAAAGTCATTCTTGAGCAGACGCTTCACGGCAGCATCAAAGCATTGGTCGACGTCTTGGCGTTGGCCCACCCAGTTGCCTTTGGCCGTGCCACTCGAGTCAAAACCCAAGTGACGTTGCTCGCCGATGCTTTGGGGCTCAAGGACAAGTGGCAAGTTGAAGTAGCAGCCATGCTGTCTCAACTGGGTTCAATGACGCTGCCCCCAGAAACACTCGAAAAAGTGTATTACGGCCAGCCACTTACAGCGCCAGAGAAGACCATGGTGGAACGTTCAGCGAACGTGACTGAGCAGCTGCTTGCAAATATTCCCAGACTCGAAGTGGTGAGAGCCATTCTCGCTGGAGTCAATCGACCTCCCAGTGCATTGAATGCCAGCCCTGTAATTGATACCGGGGTCGCTCTTTTGCGAATCGCTTTTGATTTTGATGCCCTTGAATCGCAAGGCAACCCTCGAGCCATGGCCATCGATGTCATGCGAGGGCGCGTCGACCGCTATCGAGCAGACGTCTTCAAAGCCTTTGAGTCGCTGCACCAGACCAGTGGTCAACACGAAGACATTCGCGAAATCACCGTGGCGTTGGTTCGCACCGGCATGGTCTTCGTCGACGACGTCAAGATGCTCAATGGAACGTTGCTGGTTGCTCGTGGCTACGAAGTCACCGCAAGTTTCGTAGAGCGCGTCAAAAATTTCAGCCCAGGAACCATCAAAGAACCGATGCGCGTTGTCATGCCTCGAGTGCCTCCGGAGACAAAGACTTGAAAACCCAATCACCTCACCGGCATATTTCCAAACCGCGCATCTTATTTGTCGATGACGACAAAGACGTTCTTCAAGGCCTCACGCTTTCGGTAAGGCACCATTTTGATGCCACTACTGCCGACAGTGGCTTAGCTGGGCTTGAAGCGATTCGCAATCAAGGCCCTTTTTTGGCAGTGGTCGCTGACTATTCAATGCCAGTCATGAATGGAGTTGAGTTCCTGGCACAAGCCAGCATCGTTGCACCTGACACCATGCGACTGCTTTTGACGGGGCAGACCTCGCTTGAGAGTGCCGTACAGGCTGTCAACGAAGGCAGCATTTTTCGTTTTTTGAGCAAACCCTGTGCCCCTGACGCACTCATTCGTGCGCTCAATGATGCGGTCGACCAAGCCCGTCTACTGACTGCAGATAAGGCACTCATTGAGCGCAAGCTCGAATCAATGTTGACCCATTTGTTGCGGGCTGAACGAGCAGCCTCGATCGGAACGCTTTCCGCAGCGATTGGCCGGGGTTTACCGGCAGTGATGAAGTCTTTTTACATGGCGCTTGCGACGGTCAGCGACGACATCTCACATCGTCGAATTACCACTCCTGAGACTGCAGACATACTCCGTAACGTCCACAGTGCTTTTGCGACTCACGTGCAGCAACTCAGTGCGCTGTCGCAACGCCCTACCGAGAACCTTGAATTGTGTTGTGAAGTGACTGCGAACATTGAGGACTGTTTAGGTCTTCTCCAAGCAGCCGGTCAATTTACAGATGTTCAAGTCGACGTCTCGAGCCCTCAACGGAAGATATTTGTGCCCATCAGCGCGGGGGAATTTCAACAAGCGATGGTGAACCTGGCCATCAACGCCATCGACGCCATGAAGGAAGCGGGCATCATCAACGCCACTCTCAAAGTGTCTGTGGTTGCACCTGAAGAGACAGGCCCTATTGAAGTGAAGGTCACGGACAATGGGCCTGGTATTCCCAAAGCTGTCATTCCTTTACTTTTTGAGCCTTATTTTTCAACCAAATCAAAAGACAGCGGCGCGGGCCTGGGCTTGTACGTCGTGCGTCAGATTGTATTGAGGGCTCAGGGCGAAGTGGCGGTTGAATCATCAGAAGGCAAAGGCACCACGTTCATCTTGAAGTTGCCCCAGATACCGGCCCCTCAACTGCAGGCAAAAAATATCAGTCGGCCCGATGCAACGTGAAGAAGAAGGTGGCGCCTTCATTCACCTTGCCCTCTGCCCAAATGAGACCCCCATGACGACGGACAATACTGGCAGCGGTCGCCAGCCCGATTCCCGTACCTGGAAATTCTGACATGGAATGCAATCGCTGAAAGGGCTGAAATAATTTGTTTGCAAAGAGCATGTCAAAACCAACACCGTTATCGCGCACGAAATAGGAGCGGGAACCGTTGACCTCGGTCGCCCCAAATTCAATGCGTGCAGCTTGGTTGAGCGCGGTAAATTTCCAAGCGTTGCTGAGAAGATTTTTCGCTAAAACTTTCACCATCTGCAGATCACACTTTTCTTGAAGCTCGTCTGCGATGATGATCTCGACCTGAGACCGGGGATGGGCCTGAGCGACTTGAGCAATCTCGATGCGAAAAGCATCAGAGAGGTCGATAACTTCTATCTTGGGCTCAGTGCGAGTGAGCGTCGCCAATGACAGCAACGAATCAATCAACAGACCCATTTTTTGCGCATTTTTCGCTATTCGTTGAAGCCAACCTTTACCTTCGTCATCAAGCTTTTGATCGTACTGCTCGAGGAGCAAGCGAGAAAAACCATCCATCGCTCGCAAGGGGCTGCGGAGATCATGCGCCACCGAGTAGCTGAACGCCTCGAGTTCATGGTTGGCGAGCTTCAGTGCCGCTTCTGTTTTCTTGCGCTGGGTGATGTCGCGAACTGCGGCCATTACCAATCGCCCTTCTGGTGCATCCATAGGAGCCAAGCTGATTTCAATAGGAAATTCTGAACCGTCTTTGCGCCGCCCGCGAAGTTCCGATGCAGAGCCCATCAACCTCTTTCGAGGGTTCGCCACATATTCGTTTCGATGTTCGACGTGCGTCGTTCTCAAAGGCGGCGGCAGCAAAACTTCTATTTTTTGCCCCAGCAGCTCGCTTCGAGCGAAACCAAACAGCTTTTCGGTCTGAGCGTTGATCAAAGCGATTTCACCGCTGAGATTCACAATGACGATGGCGTCGGGCGCCGCTTCGAGCAAACCCCGAAATTTTTCCTCTCGGGCCTGCGCTGCGCGAGTGGCCAAGTCATCGAGCAAGATATTGAGGGCGATGGCAAAGCGAGTGGCAGTGTTGTCAACGTCTGCCGCATCGGGCACCCGTACTCGCGCGTGCGTGTCACCGAGCGAGGCCGCCGCCATCACCGCGAATATTTCGTCAAAGTCTGGGGCCCCGTTCATGCTGCGATCCCCACGCTTTGCAACCATGCGCGCGCCTGGGCCTCCGTAGCGAAAGCTTTGAGTGAAACGCCTGTACCAATTCGAAACATTTCCACCACCACGCGAATGACCGGCCCCATATTGATGAGCGCGATGTACGCTTCTTTGTGTTGTTTGAAATAGTCGCCGACCTGGGCCCGATAATCACCGTCAGTGCCGCCTAACCCTTTGGCATCGGCCAGCACTCCAAAAGGCTGCTTGGCATCGCCTATCCACCCCGTGAGTGCGTTGATCAGCATTGTCCCATCAGACGCAGTCAAAGTGGCCCCAGCGCTGTAGCTGACAGATGCCAATCGAGATTTTGGGTGCCAAGTGGCGCTGCTCGCGGCATTTGACACGTGTATAATTTCCATCGAATCGCCCCCCAACATTGCGAAAACCGTACAGCATTTCGCCCGCCCGTCAAAAGCGACTTGTACCCAAAGTCGCTCGAATTGAAGGGTCGGCGCTCATCGTCAGCAGATAGAACGGGTCGAAGCGGCGGGGCACATCGAGCGCTTTTTTCTCAAGAAGAGGACTGGCATTCATCTTAAAGAGGAGTTATGACACTTGAGCCTCGTCTTCTGAAAAGACGGAGCCGGGCTTCCTTTTCGGGGCCCGATTTTGGAAAGCAAATCAAGTCAATGGCACTCGGTACTGTGAAGTGGTTTAACGATGCGAAGGGTTTCGGATTCATCAGCCAAGACGGCGGAGGCGACGACGTTTTCTGCCACCACACCGCAATCTCGGCCGACGGGTTCCGCACTCTCGCTGAGGGGCAGAAGGTCGAATTCGACGTAAACCGTGGCCCTAAGGGCCTGCAGGCGGCGAACGTTCGCGTCGTCAGCTAACAAGACGAAACGTCTTCTGAAGCACCTTGAGGCTCAGTCTCTTACAGGAGACTGGGCCTCAGTCATTTCTTGGGGTTAACAAATACAAAGTGGTTGGGCCCGGTTTCCCATTCGCCACCGATGATGCGTTTGAATTCAAAGACGCCCCATTCTGGGAGCTCCACTTTTAAAGGGAGCGGCTTTGATTGAGCTCGGTCCCAATTTCCCAATTCAGGGCCTGAGCCCACCACCCTGCCAGCACCATCAAGGGTAACGGTGCGCTTGCGCGAACCTGTTCGCCATTGAGTGACGAGTTCAGGTGAAGAGACAGGCGCGTCGCTGACGGTCACTTTCCCTTCTTTCACGGTGACATGCACAGTGGTGCCATCGGGAGCGATACGAGCGATGGTCAACGTAGAACCATCACAAAAAACAGGAACAGCGGCCCCTTCACGCAGCACCACAGAGAGTGCTCGATGTTTCATCAGAGAGGCAAGGTGCGCCCGCAAGGGGTGCTCTTCAAACTTCATCGAGGCTCGATTCTCGGGCTCGTGTGCGCCCTCAAGGCCGACTTCAGTACCCCACGTCAGCGAGGGGATACCGCGCATCGACATCAAAAACGTGAGCGCTTGTTTTGCCTTTTCTATATTGCCCCCGCACTGACTCATCAAGCGCGGGAGGTCGTGATTGTCGACCAAAGTAACCAATAAAGAAGGGTCGGGGTAACTGCGATCATTCGTCAATACCGCCGCCAATTTTGCCGGTGATTCGCCCCGGCAAAACACGTCAGTAATGGCGAAAGCCAAGGGGAAATCGAACATCGAAGTGAATCGGCCAGCCGTCCACGCTTGCGAGACAGCAGTCGCGTCACCGTCGAGCCATTCACCCAAACGCATCAATTCAAAATTTGCATTGAACTTCGCCCAGAAAGACAGCGGCACATGCTTCACTGCATCGAGTCGAAAGCCATCGGGTTTGGCGATTTCAAAGCCACCTCCGAGCCGCGCTATAGAGGTATTCAAAGACTTCAGCCTGCTCCGTCGCCAAATCTGGCAAGCCCTGAACGTCGTTCATCACCAGCTGGGTGGCGTCATTCCAATCGCTCACCCCACCCTGATGATGAAACCATTCCGGGTGTGTTTGAAGAAGCGGAGCATCAGGCCCGACGTGGTTCACCACCACATCGAGAATAAGCTTCATCTGCCGACGATCGAGCTCAGCGCGCAGACGTGACAGCAGTAATTCGTCACCGAATTTTGGTTCCAGCGCGTTCAAGTCCCACGTCCAGTAGCCGTGAAAAGCACCGTACCCGTGCCACTTTTCGGTGCGCATTTTAAACAACGGCGAGAGCCACACCGTGTCGAAACCCAGTGAAGCCACCCAATCGAGGTGGTCGATGACGCCCTGAAGGTCTCCGCCATGAAAGGCTGACGGGTCGGCACTATCGACCTCACCGTCATTGCTGGGGTCGCCATTGGCGAAGCGATCGACCATGACGAAATAAATGCCTGTGGGCGTGGCCCGCTTCGCAGCCTGTGCGCCGGCGAGCAGACCGTCCATCAAGACGCCCACGCGGTTGGCGACGTCGGCAGCAGTACTGGCAATCGCTTCGTTTTCTTTCTCGTGATCGTACAAAAGAATGACGGGAATTTCGAAAGGGTCTCTCGCAATCGAACCATCAGCTCGTGACGCAGCCAACGATGTTGCGACTTCCCAGCGGTAACGCCCATCGAGAGCAGAAAAAAAGTGCACCCGCTGTTCGACCAACAACACGAAAGGAATATCGGCTGCGGCCCGCTTCAGCGCGTCGAGCCGAGCATCGGTCAATCGTTGGGTGGCAATGGTTTCGAGGGGGAATTCAATGACTTCGAGATTGTGATTCTCAAGTTCAGCGGCGATCGCTCGCTTCAACGCGACCGGAGGAGCCGAAGGAGCACCTGAATAACCAGGGTCGACGATATAGGCCACGGCCACCTTGGCCCGTTCGGCCAGGCGCTGACGCGGAACCTTGGGTAAACAGCCACTGAGTACCATCACGAATACCAACGCGAACGCTCGCATTTTCAAAACCAACCTTCCGATTCGAGCGAAACCAAGTGATGCCACGAAAGCGTGCCTGTGGGCCTAAAGGCGTCGAATTGATCGAGCCGTTCCACAAAAGCATTCCCAAATGCCGCGTGCTGACTCGAGAGCTGAAACCCATACAACAAACGAATCGACGGGCGCGCGTAAATGCCAAACCCTGTGGGGTTCAAGACAATACCCGTCTTCAATTGCCACGTTCGCCTCACCGCGGCATCTCCAAATTCTAAACCTCTCGCATCAGGAATGCCTTGGCTGCTTTGAAAGATGGAATCAAAAGTACTCCGAAACAAATTCCCGTTGAGCGAACGCTCTTGTGAAAGCGCATTTTCCAAAAGCCAGTGCACCGTGCGAGTGAAATACAGTTGCAGGCGCATCACCGTCGAGGCGTAGGTACGATTGGCTTCACTGGCGACAATGGTGTTGGCAAAATCGCGATCTGCCCCGTACAGCACTGACCACACCAGATCGAGCCGCTGAGGAATGAGCGACAGCTCGACTTCATCACCCATCTGCAAGGCATAGCGATCGCGCGTCAAATCAGCGGTGTACACCGGCACTGAATTGCCCGCCCACGAATCGGTGTACATGTTTTGAGGGTGCAAACGCTGGTAACGCACAAAGAAATTGTTCCACCGCAGGGGACCCAGTTTCCCGAAGCCCAAATAGCCCACTGCCCGCCATGACACGTTCATTTGGCTTGCGGGAACCGGGCGAGGAAACTGCTCAACCCCGATGAGCGGGTCTGCCTCGACAAAACGTCGCAACACTTCTTTGCGCGCGAAGTCTTCGTACTGCACGTTAGGGGTGACGTAAGAAGAGTTGCGATTGCCAGCGATGAAGGGCTCGACCGCAAGCTGCCCTCCGCCACCAACTTCGACGAAGTTTCCCAAGCGCAGCCGCAGCGCGCCACCGACGGTGAGCAGCGGCACATATTGCTCGCCCCGGTGCGCAAAACCCGAATCACCAACAGCCACCAGCGCGTCGACAATGCCCGCGTTGTATCGCGCTGAAAGGCCGACGGTGTCTTCGAGAATTTGCCCTGGCCGTAAGTCGTAGAGGCCCAAATTTCCAAAATAATATTGCAGCGTGCCCAACTGCCACACCACGTCGGGGGCGATGATGTTGCCCGCGCGTGCATAGAGCTGACTCAATCGAAAGTTGACCAAACTGCCGTTGCCCATGTCGGCGGTCGCAACAGAACCGCCTTCGAGGCGCGCATGCAAACTGGCCCAGATTTCTGTCGTCGCCGGAGGCGCCTGCAGCAAATCGAGTTTCATCTCGAGCGCGGCGTAAGGCCCTTCGTTCATCAATCGGCCATTGAGATTCCAATAGCCAAGGCGCCCGTTTCCTCCCTGGAAATCAGGCCGAGCCATGATGCGAAAGTAACCACCGGCACTGAATCGACTGTCAGGCGCTTGAGCAAGCGCAGCGCCAGCCAAAAGAAGCGACAACAAGAGGGTGCGCACGGGCAGAGGCTTCTACTCAATGCGCAGCGAAAGCGACGATTAGATCCGCTCGTAGTCTTGGCGAATACGAAAAACGACGTCGGTGACCCGAGGGTCAGTCTGCTCGAATCTGATGCCCATGGTGTTCTCGGCTGACCACATCACTCGGCCTAAGAGCTCCACCGGTTCGACGCCGTGTGGGAGATCGAGGCGAATTGAAACCAAAGACTTGGGTGGAAGGGGCCGAGAAGTGACGATTTTTACACCGGCTTCTGAAATGTCATTGGCGCGGTCGTTCACCCGCAATTCATTGGTCCGTAAATGCACCATAAAGTCAGTTGGTAAACGGGAGAAGCGACGATCCTCCGCATATTGGGACGACGTCGTAGAGACTGTGGCTTCGGCACTCATGCAATTTCCCCCGGGGTCAACTTCGGTTTCGCACCAGGCAGCCTGCCCTTGGAACGAGATGCTCGCAACTGCCAGATGCAGAGTTTCGCCCGACCGTTTTTAGGGAGAGGCCTCGAGAATCACCATTGTCAGCGGTTTTGCCACGTAAGTAGGCGCGGTGACAGGCTTCGGGGCTACCAACCAGCTGTTGTACGAAGCGCGTTGGGGTTGGTTTTCTTTCACCAGCGTTTCCGGCAGATCAAAGTAACTCTGCGTATCAACAAGCGCCTTCCAAGTACGGCCGACCGGGAGGGTAAAAGTCACCTCACGGGCTTCACCGTTGATGAGAATCGCCAGTTCAGGCCCCTTCGATGGATCATAAAAATGCATCATCAGATGCTTCCCGTCCCAATTGGGCGGTTCAGTATTCAAAGCGCTCTTCCATGAAAAAGGTGCGCTCTGCCCGTACTCAAGCGGAGCAAAGGCATACTGATGTGCTTTGCGGAACGAGATGATTTGTTTCAAAAAATCGTGCATCCGGTGACGGGGTTCTTGCGCCAGCCATGCACCCCAATCCATCCAATTAAAGGGGTTGTCTGCTTTGGTTGAGTAAGCGTTGTTGTTGCCCAATTGGGTACGCATCCACTCATCGCCGCTCCAAAGTAATGGTGTGCCTTGGCTCAACATGAGCGAAACAAATTGATTGCGCATCAACTGACGTTTCATCGCTTCAGGTGGCCCCGCTTCTGAAGCCACCGTCAGCGAAAAAGAATCGAGCTGGCCCGAATTGCCGGGCGCATTGTCCACCACTCGCAAAGTCCACGTTCCCGCGACGGGGGCATGAAAAAAGCCGTCAACGTAACGTTCCTCTTGCGCCAAATCGTTTGCCGAAGCGAAACCATCTTGGCCGTTCATCAGCACTTGGGTGCTTCCCGTTGGCCCGACGAGTTCGACTCTCAGCTCACGAAAATTTGGGTGGGTGAGGTGTATTGAAATTTTGACCGATTGCACCTGGCCGACGCCGGTGGCTACGAGCGGCACACTCAGCGTGCCATTGTCTGAAATCGCCTGATGACCCAGATTGAGTTGCACAGAAGCCCAATTTCGCGAGCGATTGTTGTCTTCTCCGGAAACCTTTTCGCACCAGGGGCTGGTGGGCTCAGTGCAACAGATGGGGTTGAGCGGACCACAGCCATTCTGTTTGGTGTCGTACGAGAATAAGTCATACAAGGTGAACCCATCGTGCACGGTGACGAAATTGATCGAGTGATATGGCTTTCTTGAATTCCATCGAAACCAGTCACTGCTGGCGGTGAGAAAAAAGCCACCGTCTTTGACTTCACGACTGTTGAGTCGAAAATCATCGCGGTTCCAAAAACCTCGCCACCAGTCACGAAAGCGCCCATTCCGCTCGCCCCACCCGGTGCTCGGCTTGTTGCTCGAAGCCGGAAAGAGCCCGATGCGCGTGCCGTAGCCATTGCTCAGCTCATTGTTGTTAGGGCCGTTGTAGGACTGCCCTAAATCGTAGCCCCCTGCAGCCCAAGGTTCTGCAATGAGCCGAGTGTTGTACTTCTGAAGCACGGGGTCGTCTGCGATGTCTTGAATGACCGTGTCTTTCGGGTTTTCCCAGACAAAATAAGTGAGATCTCTTTCACCCAACACGGGAGCGAGATCGAAACGGAAACCATCGACGTGCATCTCTTCAACCCAGTATCGCAACGAATCAACAATGAGTTTACGAAACGGGGTGTGATTGCACCGGGTTTCATTTCCAACCCCTGAATTGTTCCAAAATGTCTGTTTGTCTTCGGTCAGCGCGTAATATGCATGATTATCGAGACCGCGAAAATTGTAGAGCCCCACCACTTCTTTAGCGTCAAAGTTCGTGAGCTGAGGTGTGATTGAGGGGTCGGGGTTGAAGTCAGACTCGAGGCGTTCTCGCCAAAAGCCTCCTTCGCCCGTGTGGTTGTAAACAACATCGAACAGCACTTCGATATCGGCTTGATGAAACTGGTCGATCATCCATTTCACTTCGTCGATCACTTCTTGTTGATCTTTCCGAAATGAATACGTGTTCTCAGCGATGAAAAATGAGAGCGAATTGTAACCCCAGTAACCGCCTTCTGAAGGCTTCTCAAAAGGTGGCATCACGTGAACGGCGGTGACCCCTAAGTCTTTGAGGTAATCGACCTTTTCACCTAAGCCGCGCCAGGTGCCGGGGTGCGCGACGCCAGAGGCGGGGCTCGCGGTAAAACCTTTTGGGTGGAGCTCGTAGATGATGGCGTCATTCCACCGATGGCCTGGGCTGTTTTCATCCATTCTGCGGGTGCGGTAGGGCTCCTCGTTGGGGCTCCATACGTATTTACTTTGCACCACGATGCTCTTACTCGCGGCAGCCCAGGTCGATTCAGACCGTTTTGGCCCCGTCGCCAGGCTGGCTTTTGACCAATCGTGATCTCTGTGAATCGCTTTGCTGTAGGGGTCCCACAAAAGCTTATTGGGGTTAAACCGATTCCCCGCTGAGTCGACGTCGGCCTTGAAGCCCTTCATCGTTCCCGGCAGCCACTGCTCATCGTAGGTCCAGTTTGGCCCCCAGGCGATGAAACCGTAGTGCTGGCCGAGGCCAACGCCTTCGATGTGAATGTTCCAAACATCACCAAAGCGCTCGAGTGGAAATTGACGGGTCGGCACTGAGGCTTCTGGGTTGTCAAAGAGGAGAATCTCGATGCGCTCGGCGCGTTCGCTGTAGACGCCGAAGTTGACGCCTTTGTCGACGAGTGTGGGACCCAAGTGCTCAAGCCGCTCAATGGCCTGAGCCTCGAAGGAGGGCGCTTTGGCAGACGTCTGGTACAGACGAGCGGGGGTTGAGGGCACTCCACAGGACATCAACACAAAGAGAATGAGGGCAACTCGAGACACGTGAACTTGCTCCTAGCACCAAATGCCCTGGTACTTAAAAGCAGCTCAGACGGAAGACGTACCCGCCTTGCAAAAGTTTCTTTCAATTCTGTTCGGACAGCGCGACCCGGGTTGACTAGCTTGCGCCGCCTCGTGAGCGACGTTCGTCTGGTTGGAATTCAAAAGAGCTTTTCAAACAATGCCATTGTCAAAGGCGTCGACCTCGACGTGAAGGCAGGCGAATTTCTGGTGATGGTAGGCCCGTCGGGCTGCGGAAAAACGACGCTGCTGCGAATCATTGCGGGCTTAGAACAAGCCGATGCCGGCGAGATCATCATCGGCGGGAAAGTGATGAATGAGGTACCGCCGCGTGAACGCGATGTGGGCATGGTGTTTCAAAGCTACGCGCTGTATCCGCACATGACCGTTCAACAAAATCTCGCCTTTGGGCTCGAACTTCGAAAAGTCCCGCGTGCTGAGATTGAACAACGGGTCAATCAGGCCGCTTCGATGTTGGAATTGGGCCCCTTACTCGGTCGTAAACCCAAGGCGCTCTCAGGCGGTCAACGACAGCGCGTCGCCATCGGCCGCGTGATTGTACGAAAACCACGCCTGTTTCTCTTTGACGAACCGCTCTCAAATCTCGACACCGCGTTGCGAGTGCAGATGCGCGGTGAACTTGCGCGGCTCCATCGCGCTTTGGGGGTGACGATGATTTACGTCACCCATGACCAAGTCGAAGCCATGACCTTGGCCAGCCGAGTCGCCGTGTTCAACCAAGGGGTACTCCAACAACTCGGAGCTCCGCTTGAGCTCTATCACCGCCCTGCGAATGCTTTTGTGGCTCAGTTTTTGGGGTCTCCTTCAATGAATCTGCTCGAGGCCACGAGACAAGGAACACAATTCGTCGGAGTCGATTTCGCACTGCCCGCGGTGAGCGATGCGGCTGGAACGGTCAAGCTGGGCCTACGCCCTCAAGACCTTCGATTGGCTTCTTCTGGCCCTCTTCGCGGAGAAATCGAAGCCGTAGAGCGATTGGGCTTCGATGGGTACGCCTTCGTCAAGACCGGCGCTGGCTTGATTGCTGCTCGTTTCGAAGGCTCTGACGTGCAGGTTGGGCAAACGGTTTCTATTCAACCCATGGGCGAGGTGTTGCATGTCTTCACTGCTGATGGCCGCAGCGCCTTGCACCACCCTGTTCGAGCAATGCAGTGAACGCGCGGTGCCTTTGCTTTACCTTATTTGTGTTTGCCCAAAGCGCCTTCGCGCTGCCGCTGAAGCTCTGGCATGGCTACCGCGGCGGCGAAGAGCTCGCGATTGAACAAGCTGCCAAACGATTTACCGAACTCACCGGTACCGAAGTCGAGATGCTTGCAGTGCCCTATGACGCACTCAGTTCAAAACTGACGTCTGCCATCCCGCACCAGGCAGGCCCTGATGTCTTCATCTTCGCTCATGAGCGGCTGCGACAGTTTCATCGAATGAAAATTGTCGCTCCTTCTGATGAAGCGTTCGACCGCTCGCAGTATCTCAAGCCTGCGGTCGAAGCGTTGGAACTCGAGGGGAAAGTGTATGGGTACCCTTTGGCAATGAAATGCCTCGCTCTTTTCGTCAGAGCAGATCGCGGCATTACTGCGCCCAAAACCACGGCTGAATTCGAAGCGCTGCTCGAGCGCTTTTCAGCGCCAGAAAAGAACGAGTTTGGTTTGGCTTACGAAGCCGGCGACTTCTATTTTCATGCTCCTCTTTTGTTTGGCTTTGGAGGCGTACTTTTCGACGACACAGGTCGAGCACAGTTTGACATTCCGGCAATGGCCAGCTCACTGGCATGGGTCAAGTCGCTTCAAGACCGAAAGTTCATGCCGCAAGAAGTTTCGGGTGCATTGGTGAAGACGCTTTTTAACGAAGGCCGTGCAGTTGCGGTCATTTCCGGCCCTTGGTTTACGGGCGAAATCGATGATGGCATTCCCTATTCCATTCATCCTCTGCCCGTGGTGTCGCAAACCCAATTGCCCATGAGGCCTTTCTTAGGCGTCGAGGCGGCTTTTGTTTCTTCAAGAAGCACTCAAAGTGCACTCGCTCAATCGCTCGCCAAGTTTCTTTCTGTGGGTGAAGCGACGGTGGCACGAGTCACTTTAGGGCGACAAATTCCTGCTGAATTGGCGGCGTATGAAAACGAAACCATCGCCAAAGATTCAATGATCAGCGCCTTTCGGGCTGTTGCTGAGACATCAACGCCCACACCCAACACGCTTGAGATGGCCAAAGTGTGGGAGCCAATGAAATTGGCTCTTCGCGCCGTGTTGCAAGGCGGAGTGTCTCCTCAAGAAGCAGGAGCGCTGGCGGAACGGCGGTATCGCGCTCTCAATCGCGACAAACCTGCTCCAACCGATCCGACCCCATGGATTGTGCTCTTGGGCATCAGTGTCATCGCGTTCATCGGTTGGCAAATTCGGGCCGCGCGAGGCACATCGTTTTCTCGCCGCTACCCAGAAGCAACTCGAGGGCTGGCCTATGTGGCACCCGCGGCCACGGGCTTACTCATTTTGGTGGTGATTCCCTTTGTCATCGGGCTTTCGCTCTCGCTGTTTCATCACGAAGCGGGCGAATACACTTTTGTCGGGCTCGCCAACTTCATCGATATTCTCACTTCGAAGGGGTATCGCATTACGGAACCTCTTTCGTTCTACTTCACGCTGGCGGTGACGTTGGTGTGGACGCTGGCCAACGTGGTCCTCCATGTGAGCATCGGGCTCTTTCTGGCCATACTGCTCAAAGAGCCGTTGCTCAAATTGAGAGGCGTCTACCGCGTGTTGCTCATCGTGCCGTGGGCGGTGCCCAACTACATCACTGCGCTGATGTGGAAAGGCATGTTCCATCGGCAATTCGGAGCCATCAATGCAATCTTGGCTTCTTTTGGCATCGAGCCGGTGAGTTGGTTTACCCAATGGTCGACCGCTTTTGCAGCCAATGTCATCACCAACACGTGGTTGGGGTTCCCTTTCATGATGGTTGTTTCTTTAGGTGCGCTGCAATCAATTCCCACTGATCTCTACGAGGCGGCCGAAGTCGATGGCGCTTCAAAGTGGACTCAATTTCGCCGCATCACCTTGCCCTTGCTGAAACCCGCACTGCTCCCGGCCGTCATCTTAGGCAGCGTGTGGACATTCAATATGTTCAACATCATTTACTTGGTCTCTGGAGGCGAACCCGGTGGAGGGACCGATATTTTAGTCAGCGAAGCCTTTCGCTGGGCCTTTCAACGCAATGAGCAGTACGGCTTTGCCGCGGCGTACTCGGTGTTGATTTTCTGCGTGCTCTTCGCATGGTCCCACGTCACCAAACGTCTTTCAGGCCAGGAGTCGGCGTAATGTCGAAATGGAAGATGTTTGCGTTGCACGCTGGCCTCTCGGTGGTGTGCGTGGCCACGCTGTACCCGGTGCTGTGGGTGGTCAAACTCGCGCTTTCCCCTACGCAGACACTTTCGCTGAGCGCGAACCCTTTTCCTGAAGCGGTGACTCTCGATCACTTTCGAGATGTATTGGGTACGACCGATGCTCAGGGGCGTTGGCTTTTTGGAAGACAACTGCTCTCGAGCCTGGTGGTCAGTACAGCCACCACATTGGTGGGACTGACGTTGGCGGTGACTGCAGCCTACGCCCTCTCGCGTTTTCGTTTCCCAGGTAAACAATCGGGCATGCAGGTATTGCTCATCACGCAGATGTTCCCAGCGACGCTGATGCTGGTGCCGCTGTATTCCATTCTGCAAACGTTGGGGCTGCTCGATTCAATTGGCGGTTTGGTATTGGTCTATGCAACTTCTTCATTGCCGTTTTGCGTGTGGATGTTGAAGGGTTACTTCGACACCATTCCGAAGGAACTTGAAGAAGCAGCCATTATGGATGGTGCTTCACCAGGTCAGGTGTTCATCAAAGTGGTATTGCCTTTGGCCCGGCCCGCCCTTGCAGTGACTGCACTTTTCAGTTTCATGCAGGCGTGGAATGAGTTCATTTTGGCCGCCACGCTGCTCAATGACGCGACGCGGTTTACCTTGCCTGTGGCTCTGCAACGCTATGTGGGCGAATACAAAACAGAATGGGGTCATTTTGCGGCTGGGGCATTGATTATTTCGGCGCCCGTTATGGCTCTCTTCTTCGCGCTCCAACGCTCGCTGGTGGGTGGACTCACGGCTGGCGCTGTGAAGGGTTAACTGATTAAGAGGCTCATTTGTGAGCTTTCGAACTCTTCTTATTGCCCCCGTTGTCATTGTTTTGGCCTGTACACCGTCAACTTCGACGCCTGATGGTGGAAGTCACGCTCCGGTAGTGACTTCAGTTTCGCCTTCGAGCGGTCCAGTGGCTGGAGGCCTCACCGTCACCATCAATGGCTCCGACTTCGTCGACGGAGCGACCGCTGTCTTTGGGACAGTGACCGTCGCCACCGCTTTCGCAAGCAATAGGCGTCTTACTGCCATCACGCCGATGGCCACAAAAGTGGGCCCTGTCTCTGTGACGGTGAAAAACCCTGATGGACAAAGCAATACCTTGTCGGAAGCGTTTACCTACACCGGGTTGCTCAATACAAAATCAATCACCGAAGCAGTACTGCGCGGACCCATTGATTCGACCGATGTCAGCGGCGCTTTGAGTGTGAGCGCTACTGTCATTGGCGACGTACAAGTCGATTCGGTGACCAACCTTGTGGGTCAAGGCGCGGGAGTGCGCGCGCAAGTTGGTTTCAGTGCCCAGACAAGCGCCGTCCCCACGAATGCAGATTTCACCTGGAGCGACGCGGCATACACCGCAGACAGCGACAACGCGCTTCGAGATTCCTATTCCGGCACGCTGTCTCTGCCAGCAGCTTCAGGTGAAGAACCTGTCTCCTATGTGTTAGCCATTCGATTTTCCGTCGATGACGGGCTCACCTGGACCATCGCGGATCGCGATGGTTCCGCCAATGGAGTCGTTGATTCTCAGTTGGCACGAGTCACTGTGGGGAAAGCCTCTAACCCTTCGGTCGAGTGGTGCAAACTCGGTGGAGACACTGTCGAAGCGCCGCCTTCCGTAGTCCTTCATGGAAGTGAGGTGGGTCCCGTCATTTACGGGCAAGTGTACAAAACAGACATCACTTCACATTCTGGAATGGGCCTCGACCTCAAAGGACAACTTGGTTATGGGCTGGCCGGAGAAAGCGCCTCAAGCTGGACATGGGTTGACGCAGCCTTCAATGCAGACAAAGGCAACAATGACGAATTTTCAGCGCAGCTCCCGAACCCCGGTGTGGGGACATGGAAATTCGCCTTTCGTTTTAATCACGCGAATGGAGATTGGTCTTATTGCGACGCCGATGGTTTGGCCCTCAATGCATTTACTGAAGAGCAAGCCGGCACGCTCACGGTAGAGGCCTCTACAGGCCCAGAGCTCACCGAGTGCATCATCGAAAGCATCTCTGCCAATCAGTCGGTGGGCCCCAACGGAATCAGCGCGCCCTACACTGCTTTAATCACCGTCCCCACAATCACTGACTCCACTGGACAAGGTGCCACACTCACCGTGGAGATTGGGTCAGGATCTCCGAGCACCGCTCCGTCGACATGGACGAATTGGAAACCCGCGACGTACGCCAACGATGAATCAATGGCTGACCGTTACAGTGCGACATTGACCGCTCCCGCAAGTCCGGCCACGGCGCTGGTGGCGTACCGAGTTCAAATCGGCACGGATTCTCCTGTCTATTGCGATCTCGACGGAGCCAAAAATGGCTTTCAAGAGGTACAGGCCGCACGGCTCACCGTTCCCAATGCAGAAATTGATTGGTGCAAACTCGGCGGAGAATCACTTGAGGCTCCACCTTCGTTATTCATTGCACAGAGTGCTCTCGGGCCTGTGGTGTATGGCCAAGTGTTCAAAACAGACATCACAGGAATGGCAGGTGCAGGCGCGGGAATTAAGGGCGCCGTTGGTTATGGAACGCCTGACAGCGCCCCCTCGACGTGGACTTGGGTCGACGCCACCTTCAACGTCGACAAAGGAAACAATGATGAGTTTCAAGCGCAGCTTCCCAACCCCGGGTTAGGCACTTGGAAATTCGCCTTTCGTTTTAGTCATGCCGATGGCTCTTGGTCGTATTGCGACGCTGATGGGCTGGCCATTGATGGCTTTTCCCAAGCCCAAGCGGGAACATTGACTGTACAGCCTGAAAGCGCAGCCATCGACTGGTGCAAACTCGGAGGAGAAGTCATTGAGCCTCCTCCATCGATTGCCCTGCAGGGTAGCGTGCCCGGGCCAACCATTTACGGCCAGGTGTACCAAGCGGGCATCACCTCCTCGACTGGAGCCGGCACGGGCATCAAAGGAGCTCTGGGCTACGGCGCCGAAGGCACTTCTCCCTCTGCGTGGACTTGGGTCGACGCCACGTTTAATACCGACAAAGGCAACAACGACGAGTTCGCCGCGCAGCTGCCGAATCCGGGCAGTGGCGCGTGGAAGTTCGCCTTTCGCTTTAACCATGACGACGGTCCGTGGTCGTACTGTGACGCTGACGGCCTGGCCCTCGACGGGTTCACCGTGGCTCAAGCAGGAAGTCTCACCGTCGACGCAGGAGTAACAGCGATTGTATCATGTCGATTGAACGCTGTTTCAGCGGCCACGGTCGCCAGCGGTGGAGCGCTGACCGTCAACGCGAGCGCGCTGATTCCCGGTGTTTCATCGCTGCCCGGAGCAAGCCCCAGCCTTCGAATTCAAGTGGGTGTGGGGCCTCGCGGTGATGACGCTTCACACAGCACGCAGTGGGGTTGGAAAGACGCGACGTTCTTGAGCGATGTGGGAAACCAAGACGAGTTCGCTGCGACAATTTACCCCGCGTACAGCGGAGATCGTTCGGTTTCTGCGCGCGCCTCACTCGATGGAGTGCAGTGGTTGTATTGCGACTTGAATGGTTCCGACATTGGCGGCTATCAAGTCGCGCAGCAATACGATGTCAGTGTCTCAGGCCAAGGCGTGTTTGATTTCTGTAACACCCAGTGGCCTCCATCTGCTGATGCCGGGACGATCATCTTCGGGCAGGTGTACGCGACTGGCATTACGCCAAACCCCAGTGCCCCCGTCATTGCGCAGTTGGGCGTTGGCCGCGAAGCAGAAGACCCAGGTTTGAGTTGGGAATGGACGACGGCGACATTCAATTCCACCGCTGGAAACAACAATGAATACTCCACCGCGCTTTCAACCAATGTGACACCAGGTCATCGTTACGCCTTCCGCTTCACCGCCGATGGTGGGGCATTTTGCTACGGAGATATCGATGGCTCGACCAATGGTTTCTCAGCGGGCTCTAACCTGGGCTTGATTACGCCCTGATTTACTAGGCCATTAAATTTGGTGAACCAACACACCCGGGTACGTTCTTTCGTTGATGCTGACTTCTCTTCTGTTGACGTTGGTTGTTTCTGCAGAGCCCGCTCCATCACGCGTCGTAGGTGGAGTAATGGCGCCCGCGACATTGCCCGCTGGTACAAACGCGCTTTATGGCGTGGTGGGCGCGCCAGATCTCGGCGTCGGGTATCGCCAAGGGTTTGACGTGTTGGAATTCGAAGCTCGGGCTTGGTTCAACCTGTTTGAACTCTCGGCCACCGCTGAAGCAGGGCTGAAATTTGGGGTGCTCAAACACAATGACTTCATGTTGGCACCGCTTGCCGCGCTCGGGCT
>JAYUVR010000361.1:0-9373 GCA_043753955.1 Archangium sp.
GGAAAGCCTGGGTGTTCGCTGTGCGACGAGGCCATTGAGCTGCTCGATGAGGTGAATCTCGATTCTCGCCTTGTCATCGTGCGATGCAACATTCTTGAATCGATGGAAATGTTCGAGCGGTATCGCTATCGAATTCCGGTGCTGGTCATCGAAGGCGTCGAGCGCCTCGAATTGCGCTTCAACATGCAGGAGCTTCAAGAGGTATTGCGCTCTCTGTGACGGGCGCTTTTTAAGTCAAGTGTCAGCAATACCCAGGTTTGACGAAATCGAGCTAGAGTCCCGGCCCGGAGAAAAAGATGCGCTTGTTCGTTCGAACCATGATGATGAGTTGCTTGTTGTCCACGCTGAGTTTCGCGGGGCCAAGTACGCAGACAAAATTAGCAGAAGCCAGAAAGCGTGTAGACGGTTTGGACTATCGCGGCGCCCTTAAAATACTGAATTCGGCGCAGAAAGATGAGGGTGCCACGCGAGCACAAGTGCTTGAAATGTTGTCGCTTCAAGGCATCGCCTGGGGCGTTCTGGGTGTCGATGCCAAAGCTCGGGACGCTTTTCGCAAATTGCTGGTGCTTGACCCCGGTGCCAAAGGGCCTGAACTCGACCTCCCCCCTCGCGTGACCAAGCCCTTTCGTGAAGCCCAACGCTGGGCGGCGACCTATGGCCCGGTTTCTGTGCGCTCTGAGGTCAACGAGAGCTCGGTCACTTTCATCGCTGAAAAAGATATGTTGAGAACGCTGCGGAGTGTTCGGGTGTATCTGAGTGGCCCCGTGCCGGAAGGAGTGGTCGAACTTCCTTTGACGCAAGGTCGGGCCACCCTTCCTTTAAGTTCCGCAGCAACGGGTTGGCGCGCTGAAGTCTTAGGCGAGTATCGAGCCGTTCTCTTTGAACTGGTTGATGGCAAAGTGCTTCGCCCAGACGAAGCCAGCGTCACCCCATCGATTCCACCGCTGACCCAAACTGTGGTTCCCGGCGAGCAAGGCGTAGTCAGCGAGATGCAGCCTTCCACTTCAAAATCGTTTGTAGAAGAGCCGATGGCAGCTGTTCGCACGGGCCTCTGGAGAAGACCTACAGGCGTGGCATTGCTCGGAGCGGGGGCCGCGGCCGCGGGTGTCGGCATCTTTATGGGTATGCAGGCCAGCGCAGCCCGTTCTTCATTTGAGAGTGCAGCGCGCGACGAAAGCGGGCGAGTGACCAGCATGACGCAGCGTGAGGCTGAAGCGTTGGAAACCCGCAGTCGTACTCAATCGCTTACCGCAAACGTCTTGTTTGGTGTAGGCGGAGGCTTGGCCGCTGCGGGTTTGGTGTTCGTCATCTGGGGGCCCACTGATGCACCCGCAGTCACCCTATACCCCACCGTAGGCGGAGCCGGTCTCGCGGGTGTTTTCTAAATGAAAGACGTTCAAGTCATGAAGAGGCTGCTCTTCCTGCTGTTGGTCTGCGCCTGCGTTCCCTTCGTCATCGAAGACACCCGCTTCGCTTGCCAAACAAATACCGATTGTGTGGGAGGGTTTGTCTGTCTTGATGTTGGTAATGGTCTCGAATGCGTCAGCTCATCGGTGAGCCTTGAAGATGGAGGGGTTGATGCCGGCGACTCGGGGTTAATGGGGGTCGATGCCGGAAGCGATGCCGGTCAGCCCGAAGACGCAGGTACAGATGCTGGGGAAACCGACGCGGGAATTGATGGCGGGGGCGTAGACGCCGGCCCACCGCCGACGAAGCTCGCCTTCGGAGTCGCGCCGCAGACCGTGAAGCAAGGTACCTGTGTGGCCCTGAATATTCGTTCGGTGATGGACAACAATGGCCCGCGGCCTGTTTCCACCGCTACGGTTTTGGACCTCAGCGCGAACCCAGCGGGTCTCATCTTCTATCGACAGCCAACCTGTTCGACCGCTATCACTTCGGTGACCTTGATTGCGCTGTCTTCATCAGTGACGTTTTATGCTCAATCATTTACTGCAAATACATACACGATAACGGTACAGACACCTTCGTTGACGGCAGCCACACAACCACTCATCGTCAGGGCTGAACCCGATACGTTGCTCATTTCACCCGCGCTGCCCACTTCGGCATTGGGGGGAACTTGTCTTCCCATGACCGTCGTCACCCTCCGAGGCGCAGTGCAGGTTCCTGTGTTGGAAGATACGCTGCTCACCTTGAGTTCTGCTCCACCTCAGGGTGCATTGTTCTACTCAAATGAATCATGTACGACGCCCATCACCAGCGCGACCATGCCGGCCGATACCTCAAGTATCAACTTGTACGTCAAGCCTCTTACCGCGGGCACGAACAGGGTTGCAGTGACTGCCTTTGACAATGATTCGGAAGACATCAACACCACTCAGATTGTGCGCAGCGGTGCATGTAGCTTTACGCCGGCTGGGCTGTCTGCCACGTGTACGTTTAGTCCGCCCCTGAGTGACAGGACTCACGCGATGCTGTTGACACAAGCAACCGCTGTATTGACCAACAACTTCGGTGCGGCCCAGGCGAGGTGTCGCCTGTCGAGCACAACCGACCTCGTCTGCACTCGCGAACGGGCGAGCACGACCATCACGACTGTGGCGTATCAAATTGCAGAAGTGCCTCAGGGTTTACTGGTGCAAACCAATACTTCCGCGAGCTGTACCGCGACGTTCAGCTGGACGACTCCTGCACCGCTGAATCAATCTTTTGTTCTCAAGACACTGGCGAATAACACGGGCGTTTTCGAAGCTGCCGATACCGCGCGGGTATGGATGACCTCTACCACCATGGGGAGCATGGTACCTTCCAGTTGCCCTTCTCGCGATGTCCAAATTAATTCGTGGTCGGGGCTGACTGTTGATCGCGCAATCATAGACGGTGCAACGATTGGGACATCGACCAACTACCTCATTTCGGGTCTGCCCGCCGTATCGGCGAATGCCGCCGTCATCATTCAACCCGTACTTGGTGTAGCAGGCTCTGTGTCATGCGGAATGGTGCGCGCATCGATGCCTTCCCCCACTTCGATTGTCCTGACTCGAAGCGCTGGAACGGCAGCTACATGCGCGAAGCTGGTCGGGTCGGTGGGCTATGAGCGCATTGACTTCGGTTCTAAAGCTTTGGTGAAAGAATACCCAGCCAGTTTAGCCATCAATCAGCTGTCTGTTGACGTCGCCATCACTGCGGTTGACGTTTCAAGGACTATCGTTTTCGCCAGCAGTCAACAGATAGGGGGCCAAGGTGTGGGTGAGTCGGGCTCAAGCCATTTTAGCGATTTCACCGATGGGCTCTTCCGCACAGAATTGACCAGCCCCACCACGGTGACTGTGATTCGTGAAGGCATGGCTGCTCCGGCCATGGTCACCTTCTATGTTGCTGAACTCAACCCCTGAGCCCAGGTCTTGATTTTCGTTGTCGTTCTCCCATAGCCATGCGGAGCCTTTCGTGAGTGAAGACTTTCACATTGCTGCTTTCCGACAGGTTCCTCGCACGGGCGTCATCTTTGTCACCGGTGAAGCGAATCGTTTGGGCTTTAACCCCCGAGACCCCGATTGGTGCAATTTAGGTCAAGGGCAGCCTGAAACAGGAGACATCGCCGGAGCCCCTCGGCGTGTCGATCGGGTCGAAATAGACGTCGACGATCAAGAATATGCACCCGTGGCCGGAGTGGGGGAACTCAGAGAAGCGATTGCAGGGCTCTACAATCGCCTCTATCGCAAGGGGAAAAAGTCGCAGTATTCCGCCGAAAATGTCTCTGTTTCGGGAGGAGGCCGCGCTGCCTTAACGCGCGCCGCTGCTGCGTTAGGTCATATCAATCTGGGGCACTTTCTTCCTGACTACACCGCTTATGAAGAGCTTCTCGATATCTTCAAAGCCTTCACGCCCATTCCTATTTTGCTCGATGGAGAGCGCGGGTATGCCTTTACAACTGATGAGCTGCGTAAAGAGATTTTAGGGCGCGGCCTCTCAGCGATGCTGCTGTCAAACCCCTGCAACCCCACGGGGAAAGTGATTCAGGGTGAAGAACTTGAACGGTGGGTGGCTCTTTCGCGCGAACTTGATTGTGCATTGTTGGTCGACGAATTCTATTCACACTACATTTGGAATTCGCCGCCAGGGCGGCTGCCCGTTGAGAGTGCGGCTCGGTACGTTGAAGATGTCAACCGAGACCCGATTGTTTTGTTTGATGGGTTGACCAAGAATTGGCGCTACCCCGGTTGGCGTATCACTTGGACGGTAGGGCCCCGAAAAGTCATTGATGCAGTCGCTTCTGCGGGGAGCTTTCTCGATGGCGGGGGCAATAACCCCATTCAGAGAGCTGCCATACCTTTGCTTGAGGAAGCACATGTGATTGCTGAAACCAATGCCATACATCAGGTGTTTCGCGCCAAGCGAGATCGCCTGCTGTCAGGTTTGCAACGATTGGGTGTACGGGTTGACAGAGTGCCCGACGGTACCTTTTATGTATGGGGTAATGTTGCTCAGCTCCCCCCACCGCTCAACGACGGCATGGGTTTCTTCAAAGCGGCGCTCAATCACAAAGTAATCGTCGTGCCGGGGGAATTTTTCGACGTCAACCCGGGGAAGAGGCGCAGTTCGCGCGCCTCTCGATTTCGTCAATACGTTCGCTTCAGCTTTGGCCCTTCAATGGCAACCATGGAAACCGCACTGGGGCGTCTTGAACGATTGGTTGCCGAATGCATGAAGTGACGTCGTCTTAGGCTGCAGGGCCTGCTTCGAGAGATCTCTTCGCTCGATTGGTTGCCTTTCGATTGAGCTCGCCTGCAAGGCCCTTCCCCCGCTTTGCTTTCTCAAAGCGTTCTTCCATGGCTTCGCCCAGGGCGCTGAGATCTTCTGAAGCGAGAGCCTTCTTGGCTCGAGGGAAGATCTCGTTTCGTTCCTCTTTCACGTGGTGCTTGATCATCTCGGTCAGCACTCCAATTCGAACTTGAAAGAGCTCATCCTCCGCCAGCCCGCGTGCGCAACGCTCTAAGGCGGCCCGCGCTCCCACATGCTCTTCGTACCCCTCTGCAATGGGCTCACCCTCAGATTGAGCTGCGGCCACCGCCGGGTAAAAGAGTTCTTCCTCAATCGTCATGTGCGCCAACAGCATGCGTTGAAGGGTGTCGAAGTTCTTCTTTCGCTTTGATCCGGCCTCAGATTCTTCAAGTTCCTTGAGGGCTGCGAGGGTTTCTTCGTGTTGTTTTTCCAGCAATTCGATGGGGTGCATTTTCAATAACTTTCGTTGAGGGTGGGTGAAATTTTTAGCGTTGACCCATGCCGCCATCGGGGCTGGGGATCGTGGTGCCAGAACCAGTGCCGCCTCCAGTGCGACCGGGCGCAGGCGTATTCGTTGCGGTGCCGCCTCCAGCACCGACTTGACCTGGAAAGTTACCCATTTGGCCCTGACCAACTTGAGCCAATAACGGCCGCTCATGTTGAGTGGATGAATGGCTTGCTTGAGACTGATTGCGGTCACACGAAAGAGCAGTGAGACCGAAGAGCGCTACCGCTGAAAAAGTCGATACGACTGCGAATCGAAAACCCATCACCTTGCTCCTAAAGCAGAGAGGCAACAGCCTCAGGATACAACGGCTTGCAATCTCGACGCCACGCGCCCTCGCGCTCGCAGAACGCGGGTGAGACTCAAAAAAAACCGTGCACAGTTGCCACAGTTTTCAGCATTGCCACAGTGCCCCGGGGGAACTTACGAAATGATGCCGCGCTCACGCGCGATGTTGGTGACGATAGCGCTGATGAGAGGCCAGGTGCCCTGCGCGCACGCCACTAACCCACGTGAGTTGGTAATTTCGGTGCCTGAATAGTCGTATGGGAGCCCCGCGAAATCGATGAGCATGCCCCCCGCAGCTTCAATCACGGCTTGGGGAGCGCAGGAGTCCCAACGAGAACTTTTGTCGCTGGGGTGGAGATAGAGGTCGGCCTCGCGCATCGCCAAGAGGGCGCACTTGAGGCCCACACTGCCGTGCTCTTTGACTTGAGTGATGCCCAGTGCCTTTTTGATGGCTTCCGTTTTTTTCGACTTGTGTGAGCGCGAAACGACGAGCCTCAACTCTGCGGGCTGGCTCACGGGTACCATGGTCAGCTCACGGCGCTGGTTTCCCAGCTCAAGCACGCAAGGAGCGCCTTTGGCTCCGCTCCAAAGCGCCCCTTGCATGGGAGCGAACACCACGCCGGCGACGGGCGCGCCATCGACGGCCAGCCCGATGTGCACCGCGAACATACCGTTGCGATCGACAAACTCGCGAGTGCCATCGAGCGGGTCGACGAACCACACTCTTTTCGTCTTCGGAGCTCGAAATTTCGATTCTTCAGCCACGATGTCGTCACCAGGAAAAGCGTCGTGAAGGCCTTTCACGATGAGCTCATTGGCGCGTTGATCGGCTTCTGTGACAGGGCCACCGCCCCCGGGTTTTTGGGTGACCGAGAACGAGGTTTCATACACTTCCCGAATGACGATGGCGGCTTGCCGAGCCAGCTGTGCAGCGACGTCGAGTTCCTTCAAGTAGGGAGACACGGGTACTTGGAATACCTCGATTTATGGCATTCACGAAAGGAGCATCAGGGAAACGGGCAACAGGTGTGTAATTTGGCCCACCCACCTCAGCACCGGGTTTCGCAGTCGTCTTTTTTGACATCTCAAGGGCGCGAATTCGCCGCTTGGGGTCTGTGTGGTAGACCTGCCCGCAGCACGCGAAAGAGATGTCACCGCTTTACGAAAGGTGGCCCCGTTTGAGCCTCACTGGCGATTCTCAGCCCTTTAGTCACTCTGAAATACGGCGCTACAGCCGCCACTTTATTCTCCCGGAATTCGGAGCTCGCGGGCAGAAGAAGCTGAAGGCAGCGCGGGTATTGGTGGTGGGGGCTGGAGGGTTGGGTTCGCCTGCCGCCATGTACCTCGCCGCCGCTGGTGTCGGTACGCTCGGTTTGGTCGATTTCGATGTGGTGGACTTAAGCAATCTTCAGCGGCAGCTGCTGCATGGCACGGCCGACGTCGGTCGCCCCAAGTTAGATTCTGCAAAAGAAAGCCTGGCTGCCATTAACCCAGAAGTGGTGTTTCAACCCCACGCGATGCATTTGAGCAGCGACAATGCATTGCAGCTCTTCGCCCAGTACGACCTGGTGCTCGACGGCACCGATAATTTCGCTACGCGTTACCTCATTAATGATGCCTGTGTTTTGACCGGCAAACCCAACGTCTCGGCCAGTGTTTTTCGGTTTGAAGGGCAGGTGTCTGTCTTTGCCGCTCCAAATGGGCCTTGCTATCGCTGTCTGTATCCCGAGCCGCCTCCGCCGGGTATGGCTCCGACGTGCGGGGAAGGGGGCGTGTTGGGCATTCTTCCCGGTGTCGTTGGCACGCTGCAGGCGACTGAGGCCATCAAGATGGTGGCCAATTTTGGAACGCCGCTCATCGGAAAGCTGCTCACTTTTGACGCGCTCGAAATGCGCTTTCGTCAATTCAATATCAAAAGAGACTCGCAGTGTCCGGTGTGTGGGCCAAACCCTTCAATCACTTCGCTCATCGACTACGAGCACTTCTGTGGCACTCGTAAGCCGGCGCCTGGCACCGTGCGTGACGTCACCCCGCAGTGGCTGCAAGAGCGAAAGGCCTCCATTCAGTTAATTGACGTACGCGAACCGGGTGAAAGAGAAATCAGCAGCATCGATGGTTCCCTTCCACTTCCTTTTGGCGAGTTGAAGAGTCGTTTTGCCGAAGTCTCGAAAGAGAAAGAAGTGGTTGTCTATTGCAAAGTGGGTGAACGCAGCGCCCTCGCCGTCGAATTCCTGCTCACCATGGGTTTTGAGCGCGTCTTCAATCTCGCTGGAGGCATTGAACGCTGGGCTGACGAGATTGACGAAGACCTGGCCAGCTACTGAGCCTCTTAAAATTCTTCGACGGCGATGCCGTGGAGCTCCCCGCCTGGAACGGGTGAAAGCAAGCGGTGAATGAAGACCATGCTGTCACCTTGCTGATGAGCCGCAGTTGCGACCGAGCCCGGTTGGAACCAAAAATAAGGCCGGGAAAGTTCCATTCGAAAGCTGCGCAGCGGTTTGGCGAGGGTGCTGCGCACGAGCGGGTGCGCTTCTGGTGAACTCGCCATCGCCATTTCTTCGCGGCTGGTTCCGACGAGCCCCGGCACTTCGAAGAAGGCCCATTGGTCGGCTACTTCACACAGGTGCCGTGAAACGGAAAACTCGCTGCGGTGCGTCGCCAGCGCCTTGCTGGAACTTTCGACTCGAGAAATCAGCGGAGGCACGTTGCGCACAGGCGAACCTTCACCGACTTCATCGGCAAGAAATCGTTTGAGAATACCCGGCGGGAATGGGCCGGGGTTGGCCCCTAAACTCACCGGGTCAAGCACTTCGACAGGACACAAAACCACCCGTACCCGCGCTGCAGTGCCGGCCTTGCCCTCAAAAGTCACCTCAAGCTGTGCTCGCGACCCCGCGCGCAAAACAGACAGGCCTGCCGTCATCGAAAGCGTCGGTGCATCGAAGAAACGAAGCGGCTTTTCATATTCAAGGTCGACCGCAAGAATCACCACCGAAGCCCGATGTTCAGTGATGAGCTGAGGGAAACTGACTAAATGTTGATTGAGCCACTGCGAAAGGCCATTAAAAGCGAGTGACAACAGCACCCGAGGTTGCAGTTGAAGCGGGGTGAAGTAGCTGGTGTCGGTCGTCAGCTCGCAGCGAATGGTGCGCATTTAGCCTCCTGCAATCGCCGTCAGAATCGTCACTTCATCGGCCTTGGTGACAGGCTTTTCGAGCTCATCGACCTCGACCTGGTCGCCATTTAAGAAAATGCGATGAAGTCGCCGCACATTTTTGCTTCCGTCGAGGAGTACCGGCCCCAACTGCGGGTGCCGTTCGACCAGCCCTAATATTGCCGTCAAGACGGTAGCGGCCTCGATTTCGACTTCATTTTTGAAATCGGAAAATCGCAACAAGTTGCCTGAAAGTCTGAATTTCATTTGCGCGCTCCGTGGCGTTGAGCTTCTTCGATGACCAACACTCCGAGGTCCACCGCCAGTGTGGCCATGGTGCCGGCGATGGGATTGAGACATTGCAAGTCGCGAATGTGTCTTTCGTACGGCCCTTGTTCGAAAACAGCGTAGCCGCCTGTGATGTCTTGAATGGAGCGAGACATCTGAAGGGCTTGATCAACGACGTGGTGCTTCAATACCGAAAGAGGAGGGTCCCAAAGCCAATCATATTCGCCTCGCTCGATGCGCTCGAGCGCCTTGCCCACCAGCAAGCGAGACGTTTCGAGATTCATGTACATTTTCCCGATGACAGATTGAACCGTCTGCATTTCAGATAATGGCAACCCGTATCTGATGCGGCTCGAAACATCTTTGATGCAGGAATTGAGCAGCGACCTCATTCG
>JAYUVR010000362.1:0-2694 GCA_043753955.1 Archangium sp.
TGCCCGGGTTCCCAGCATCGACCCCGCGACCCCTCTTGATTTTGAAGGAGACACCATGACTCGACAGGAATTGATGGAGCTGTTTTTAGAAGCGTCAGGTTTGGCCGATGTGCCATTGGCGGGAAAGTGGGAAGGCGGAACGGTGCGGCTGGTGCCTGCAGATGCCTCGTTGCAGGGGAAAGACTTACCCATCGATGCGCTGTTTCACAAAGTGGTGATGGTCAGAGACAGGCTCCGTACCTTGGAACAGAAGGTCAATGGGCACCCCAAGCTTTCAGATACCGATAAAGTTGAGATGCAGCAGTACATCACCCGGTGCTACGGCTCGTTGACCACCTTCAATGTGCTTTTCAAAGAGAAGAATGACCAATTCGTAGGTCAGAAAGAAGATTGAGAGAGGGCGAGTTTCGCCATCAAGCGAGCTCTCCCTCGGTTGAGAGCGCTTTTTACAGTGCCTTCTGCGAGGCCCGTCAGTCGCGCAATTTCGGGGTACGAATGGCCTCGCAAGTCTCGCAAAGTAACCACCAATTGGTGCTGCGCCGACAGTGTCGCGAGCGCTTTGAGAAACAGCGCGTGGTGTTCTTTTTCTGCCACTGCTGACTCGGGGTCGATGGCGGTATGAAGAGGAGTTTCAAGTCGATCTCTTCGTTTTTTGGCGCGCAGGAAATTGATGGAGGCGTTGACCAAAATTCGGTGCAGCCAGGTCGAATACGCAGACTTTCCATCAAAGCGTACGCCCTGAACGAGAAGCCGCGCGAAGACGTCTTGCACCACATCTTCTGCTGCGTCGGTATCGCGAAGAATTCTTCGAGCGATGGCCAGCGCTCGACGGCGGTGTTGGCGATACAGGTCGTTTACAGGCGGCAATGCAGTCATGGCCCTTGAAAACGGCTCGAAGGGCCATTCGATCCACCGGGGAAAATTGAGGAAGAAGATCAATCTCTTCAAGCTATTGCTTTTCAGCTACCACCTGACCGATCAACATTTCCGTCGCCGTGTACTTGAACCCCGAGTCAGCCTTGTTGACGGAGTTGAGCTTTTGCCAGCAGTGCTCGAAGTTTTTTCTGCTCGGCTTCCATTGAGCGATTTGTCCGCGCGAGCGCGAGCCCCCGGCGAGCGGCTTGTTGTGCATGAGCGAAGTGGCCCACCTCAATCAATACCTCTGCTTCTTCACTCAGCACAGTGACGAGAAGTGGATGAGTGAGGCCGTGGGCTTTAGAAATAATGGCGAACGCGCGGTCAAATCTGTCGCGCCCCCCGGCGACGCGGCCGAGCTTCACCAGTGCAATACCCGAGTTGGTCAGTGAGTACAAAACGAAGGGGCGTCAGGCCCCTGCACTTCGATCAGGCTGGCAATAATCGCATCGAGCTCGATCAACGCTTCGGCGGCCTTGCCTCGTAACAGCAGCATGCCGGCGATGTTTCCTCTGACTGCCACTGCGTCAGGGTGGTGGGCAGACTGAATTTGACTTCGAATCGCGAGTGCCTGCCTGAAATGGCGCTCGGCTTCATCCATTTGACCGACCTTCACCAGATTCATCGCGAGGTTATTGTGCGTCGCTGCGCAGGCAAGTGACCAAGGTCCATAGCTCGCCTCATAGATGCCGAGTGCTTCGACATTGAGGTCCACTGCCTTTTGGTGTTCTTTGTGCTTGTCGTGAATTCTCGCCAAAACCAGCAGGGCATCGGCCACACTAGGGTGCCGCTCGCCGAGAGACGTTTTGGCATTTTCGAGTGCTTCAACGGCGATGCTTCGAGCCGCGTCCTGCGCTTCGAGGCCCATCAGGTTCGACGCACGGAACAGCTGTGAAGTGATGACCCGAAGATGATGTGGGCCGAAGGCCCGAGTGTTGATCTCAATGGCCTTCTTCAGGGAAAGAACACCCACAAGTTGTACCCATACAGATTAGGGTCACTCGGCGGGCAGGTTGAAGCCTGTGCTGAATACCAATACCCGTTGGTGTAGCTGGTGGTCAGCGTGGTTGAGCCAATGGTGACGCCTTTTATGTAAGTGCACTTATCAGTCACCATTTCCATTCTCATACCCGTGCCTGAAACTTATTGAATACCCGCGCGGGTATAGCGGCCATTCGAGGGGTTCCAATACATCCGAGCAGACCCACCGGGGTTCAATGCCGTGGGGCTCATAAACGTATTGCTTACAATTTGTGGAGCAGTACCGGCATTACCGCATGAATTGAAAATGATGGGACCAAAGATGGGTACACCGAGTGTCAACGCATCTCCTTGCGAATTCACTTCGGGTTCTGCACTTGTCGGGAGCTCGTCAACATCAGGAGAAACTCCACCCAACAAGCGCGAACAAGCACGACGGAAGCAATAACGGCGTCAGCAAGCGTTGAAAACTCATAACTCCTCCAAAGTAAGTGCCGGGTTCAGCGAGGTGCTCATGAGCACAGCTCGTGCCGACGTTTCCTTTGGAGAGCGCTCACGCAAGAACGCCAAAACGGCGCCTCGTGTGCTGATTCGGCAATGCCAAATCAGCATGCATTTAGGCAGAAACAGACTTGGTCTTCTTCCCCAAGGCAAATCGTGGGTCATTCAACCGAGACCTTGCCGAAATGGAACGCGTGGCACACGAATTACGGGCGATAACGAAGGATGGTGCCGGTGTGGCCGACGGCCCAGACATCGCTTGGCCCGCTACCCCAGACGCCGTAAAGAGACTTCGTG
>JAYUVR010000363.1:0-2749 GCA_043753955.1 Archangium sp.
ACCCACACCCATGCAGGCCTACTCTTCGCGGGCCGATTGGCCGCGGTGTGAGGGGTGACGGGTTCCAATTGAAGCTGAAGTGTCCTTTAGAAAAGTACAAAGGGCCAGCTCCCTGGTTGGAAGCTGACCCTTTGAAGTGAAACTTTAGAGAGCAGCCCTTACTTGCGTGCGGCGAGGTCTGCAGCCTGCTTCTCTTTGAACATCTTCATCAAGGTCTCTTGCTCGCCTCGAGGCACTGCCGAGTAACGCGCAAATTCCATCGAGAATTCTGCTTTGCCCTGCGTGGCTGAACGCAAGTCCGTCGAGTACCCGAACATGGTGTTCAACGGCACTTCAGCCACCACGGTGACGTGACCTTCTGCGGTGCCTGTTTCGAGAATCATTCCGCGGCGCTGGTTGACTTGCCCAACCACCGAGCCCTGGAACTCAGAGGGAGCACGCACTTCAACCTTCATCACCGGTTCCATGACGACTGGCTTCGCGCGCTCATACCCTTCGCGAAACGCCATGATGGCGGCCGTTTTGAAGGCCTGCTCGCTCGAGTCGACGTCGTGATAGTCGCCGTCGTTCACCACGCAGCGAATGCCCACCACGGGGAAGCCGATGAGCGACCCCTTCTTGATGGCCTCGTTGAACCCCTTTTCAATGCCCGGAATAAATTCCTTGGGGATAGAGCCGCCCACGGTCTCGTTGACGAACTCGTACTGGAGCACCGCGTCGTTGGGCAGTGGCTCGATGTAACCAACCACTCGCGCGAACTGGCCAGAACCACCGGTTTGCTTCTTGTGCGTGTAGGCGAATTCACCGCGCTGCGTGATGGTCTCTCGGTAAGCCACTTGCGGCTTCCCAGAGATGACTTCGCAGTCGTACTCACGGCGCATGCGTTCCATGTAGATGTCAAGATGGAGCTCGCCCATGCCGCTGATGATGGTCTGCGCCGATTCTTCATCGCGGTGCACGCGGAAGGTGGGGTCTTCCTTGGTGAAGCGATTGAGCGCCTTGCCGAAGTTCGCTTCGCCCGTTCTGTCTTTGGGCGAGACGGCCAACGAAATCACGGCGTCGGGCACGTGCATCGAGGTCAAGGTGTAGAAGATTGAGGGGTCGGTGAAGCTGTCGCCTGACGTGGCTTCGACTCCGTAGAGCGCCACGATGTCGCCGCACTTGGCCTCGGCAATTTCTTCACGGCGGTCCGAGTGCATGCGGAACATGCGCGGCACGCGCTCTTTCTTCTGACCGCGAGAACAGTTGATGATGGTCTCGCCCGTTTTGACCGTACCTTGGTAGATGCGGAAGTAGGTCAGTTGGCCGTATTGATCTTGCTGAAGCTTGAACGCCAAGCCCACGAAGGGTTTGGTGGGGTCAGACTGAAGAATGACTTTCGCTTCATTGTTGCGCTGGTCGAGGCCAACGTTTTCTACTTCAGGAGGCGAGGGGAGCAGCCAACACACTGCATCGAGCAGCACTTGAACGCCCTTGTTCTTGTAGGCAGAGCCGCACATGACAGGCGTCATCTTGAGCGAAATGGTGGCCCTTCGGACCGCCGCTCGGAGCTCGGTGGAGCTGACTTCTTCGCCACCGATGAACTTTTCAGCCAACTTGTCATCGACCTCGGCGACCATCTCGATGATTTGTTCGCGACGCTTTTTGGTCTCTTCCGCGTATTCAGCAGGAACGGCCTCGCAGCGAACGGTCTCACCCTTCTCGCCGTCGAAGTAGTAGGCCTTGCCTTCGACTGGGTCAATGACGCCCACAAACTTATCTTCGGCGCCCATGTTCACCTGAATGGGCACGGCATGATGGCCGAGCTTCTCTTTGAGCATCTCGGCGCAGCGCAAGTAGTTAGCGCCGGCTCGGTCCATCTTGTTGACGAAACAGATGCGGGGAACGCCGTAGCGCTTCATCTGCCTGTCGACGGTGATGGACTGGCTCTGCACGCCGGCCACCGAGTCGAGCACCAGAATGGCGCCGTCGAGCACGCGCAGGGAACGTTCGACTTCGATGGTGAAGTCAACGTGCCCGGGGGTGTCGATGATGTTGATGTTGTGATCTTCGAGCTGCTCGAGCGAGCCATTCCATTGGGCGTAGGTAGCCGCCGACTGAATGGTGATGCCCTTCTCGCGCTCGAGATCCATGGAATCCATGACCGCGCCGACGCCGTCTTTGCCGCGGACCTCGTGGATCTCACGGATCTTGCCCGTGTAGAACAGAATACGCTCGGTCAATGTCGTCTTGCCCGAGTCGATGTGTGCGGAAATGCCGATATTGCGGATTCGTTCTAACGGGATAATTGCCATAGCGGGCCGCCGCGTACCGAAAGCTTGCTTGAAACACAAGCGCTGCGCGCCTACAGAATGTCTTACATGACTGACGAGGTCGAAGGGGGAAGCCCCCCACTGCCCACTTTTCAGGCGCATGAGCGGGTGTGCGGCAACTGTAAATTGTGGCGCGCACATTCTTTGGACCCCGTCAAAGGGTGGGTGGGGCGGTGCGGTATTCAGCCGAATCGCGGGCTCTTTCCGCCTTCTGCTCCCTGGTGCGACGCTTTTGTGGGTCGAGGAGAAAGCGCAGCTCTTGCGCCTCAGCCTTCTTCTCGACGCGCGCGTTCGCTCAAGCCCATCGGTCCCCAGGTGCGTCGGGCCGATGGCACGCTCCTGACGCTTCTAAAAACAGCTCCATCAATTCCTGTCGAGTCATGGTGTCTCCTTCAAAATCAAGAGGGGTCGCGGGGTCGATGCTGGGAACCCGGGCA
>JAYUVR010000364.1:0-11976 GCA_043753955.1 Archangium sp.
CAGAGCCCGCTTTCTGCAGCAGGTGAAGAAGCTGAGGCTTCGTATGAAGCAGAACAACATCTTTTGCATTGTGGGCGCTCAGAGACGCCCGTGTGTTGGACCATTTGCGGCCTCAAGAGTGGGTACTTGTCTCGAATTTCTGAGAAGGAAATCTACGTTCTAGAAGACCAGTGTTTGGGTAAAGGTGATTTGGTGTGTCGTTTCATTGCGCGCTCTGAAGAGCAATGGGGTGAGGAACATGCCGATGCATTGGCTTTCTTTGAAGCGACGCGGCTCAAGGAATGTCTCGATGTTTCGCTGCACCAAGTGACTGAGTCTTTGAAAGCGGCCGAGAAAAAGCTGAAGGAGCATCGTCGCGCATTGGTTCGCATTGCTCCGGAAACTGCCGAAGTGCCTGGCATTGTGGCGAAGAGTCGCAGCATGAATGCGTTGGTCGAAATGGCCCGGCGCATTGCCAGGGTTGATTCGACGGTGCTCATCACCGGTGAAAGTGGTTGTGGGAAAGAACTCATCGCTCGGTTGGTTCACGACGAATCGAGTCGTGCGAGCGGACCTTTCATCGCAGTCAATTGCGGGGCCATCACAGAGACTTTGCTTGAGTCTGAGCTCTTTGGTCATGCGAGGGGTGCGTTCACTGGTTCTACCCAAGACCGACCCGGTTTGTTCGAAGCGGCAGATGGCGGAACGTTATTGCTCGACGAAGTCGGTGAAGTGTCTCCGGGGATGCAGGTCAAATTGCTTCGCGCGCTTCAAGAGCGAGAAATTCGCCGCGTGGGCGAAAACAAAAGTCGCTCGGTCGATGTGCGCGTTTTGGCGGCCACCAATCGCGATTTGTCTCAGGCCGTTGCCAATGGCACTTTTCGACAAGACCTTTTCTACCGGCTGAAGGTGGTCGACCTGCGGGTGCCTGCATTGCGAGAGCGTCGAGATGACATTCTCCCGCTCGCGCGGCTGTTGTTGGGTGAAGCTGCCTTGCGCATGAAACGCAAGATGAGCGCGCTGTCTCCCAAGGCGGCTGATCAACTGCTGCGTTACGAATGGCCAGGCAATGTGCGCGAGCTTGAGAACGCGATGGAACGTGCAGTTGCTTTGGCTCTCGGAGGGCGGGTTGAACTTGAAGACCTCCCTGAAGAAGTACGGCAGGCTTTCCCGAAACCCGTGGCCACCGCGGGTAGCATTCGGGCACTCGAAGACGTCGAAAAGGAATACATCATTTCGGCGTTGGAATTAAACAATGGCAATCAAACCCAGACCGCACAGCAACTTCAAATCGGTTTGGCCACGTTGTATCGCAAGCTCAAGAGCTACGGTCTCATCACTCCGAAGGGGGGAAGGGGGTCGCCACAGTCTTTTTCAGCGTGAGCAGGTCTCGCCATTCGTTTCGGTCAGAAAATAGAGTCGGGGAGGGTGATGGGCAGAAATGACTTCGCTCTTACGGCCAGAGTGCTAGGGAAACTTCGCATGAAATGTCTGTTTTGGATGGTTCCTCTGTGCCTGTCGTGCGTCACCACGATGAACTCTCGAGCCGCAGCGATTCGCGAGTCAGATGGTCGCGGCGTCGAGAGTTGCGAGTTCGTCGGAACTGCGCGCGGTTCTTCCTACGGCGGCATCGCGGGTGAAGTGGGCGCCAACAATGCCCGAAATGAAGCGATGGAAAAGGCTGCCGCGCTTGGTGCAACCCGTATCGTTTGGGTGAATGAATCTCAAGGAGGGTACGGGCAGAACTCGACAGCTATTGCTCGTGCCTATCGTTGTCTCGATGAGGTGACGGCAATTGAAGGTTCTCAGCGCTGTCACCCACCGGGTTGGGACACTGCCTCAGCCAGGGAGAAAGCCGCGATGCTCAAGGTATGTCACGAGGAGCAGTCGACACACTCACAGTAAATTCGCTTGCGGAAGTGCAATCGTGCTCTCAGCTGTCCGCGTGCCTTCTCACCGACTCTTGCCGTGCTTGCGCAGCCAGTCTTCAACCTTGACCATGTCGCCAGGGTCCTGCGGGTCTTTGGCGTAGAACTCTTTGGCCTGTAGCACCAACTCAAGGGCTCTGTGCTTGTCTCCACCGACGCTCCACAAGGCTTGAGCGAGCGCGAACGACGTCATGGCCCTGTCTTGGTAGTAATGTTCCGGTCTCTTGTGAGCGATTTTGAGCGCACGCTCCAAAATTGCTACTGCGACCTTTCCATTCCCCAGACGAAGCTGGGCCTGAGCAAGGGGCATCAGCGGTGCCAGAAATTCACTGTGGTCTGGCGGTAACCTTGCCTCGAAGATAGCCAGAGCCTTTTCGAGGAAGGGCAATGCTTCCCGGTCATGCCCCTGACTCTGATGCAGCTCACCGACTTCTAATATTGTCTTCGCAAGCCGAACATCGTTCGGCTCCGAGACCGAGCGTTCTTGAATCCTGAGGGACTCTTCGAGTGCGGCCAGTGCCTGGGCATATTGACCCTTCTCTCGGAAAACGATGCCAAGGTTCGCCAATTGGACTGCAATGTAAGGGTGCTCTGCGCCGAGATGAGTGCTCACGACTTCAATGGCGCGACGGTGCATTTCGAGCTGGTGTCCGTCCTCTAGCATGCCATGCGCCATGCCCAGACCGTGGTACGCCACAGCCACCAGCAGTGGGTCTGCGCCTGGTGTTTTTTCAAGCAAGGAAAGCGCCTCTGTCAGTTTGGGAATGGCTTCCTGACCTCGCCCCTGACGATTGAATACAGCAGCTGTTTGAATGAGCAACGTGGCGACCAATTCTGGGTTTCCGTCCCCCATTCGTCGAAGCGTTGCATCGGCGAGTTTTGCAAATTCGAGCCCTGCTTCAGGCAATGCCAGAGCACACCCCACTAAATAGACAAGTTCGATGGCCGCTTCGGCAAACACCCTGTCATGTTTGACTTCGAGGGCGAGCCACAATGCTTCTTTTGCAATCTGGCTGCCTGTCCTGAAGTCGCCCAGGCGATCATGCATGACGGCCAAACGTAGAAGCACCTCTGCTTTGACGGGGCCGTACGCGAGCTGAGTGCTTTCTTGAAGAGCGGTCTGCAGTCGCTGCATCGCCAACTGAGATTTACCAGCGTTGTACAAGGCGTTGGTTTCAGCGAGTTCATCTCGAACCCCTTGCACTCGCTCTCTCGTCGCCGCATCGGCAGGTGGCTTTACGGGTGCGAGCAGCTGCTGAACATCGCCGCAGGCATGAATGTCGCCCAGTTTCTGAGAGGCCTCTGCGGCTGTTGCCAGCATTCGAGTGTCAGGTGTCGCGTACAGTTCTAAAAGTGTCTTGAATTCTCTTAATTTTGAATCGAGACAGCCAGTGCGGAGCGTCATTACTTCTTCCGACTGCTCTCCTCGAACTCGTGTCGCCTCGCAGGAATCGGCACGCATGGAGACCCAGGCGCGATCAAAAGTATCGAAACTCGTTCTGACACGTGCCCAAGTATCCGCCGCATACGTTTCGCCGGTGCCAAGGAAGGCCCCTTGGAGATTTTTTTCGACCGTGTCATTCCAAAGAGAACGTATCGGCCGTTCCAGCCCTTGGCAGACCAGCGACTGCTGGTTGAGGGCTCGTGCATACGTGACGCCTGCCACAACGATGAGCCCTACCGTGGCTACGACAGTCAAAGCCCGTTGCACGGCGATGCGTGGGTCTTTCCCGAGGGCCTGCAGCATCTCTTCCATGCCCGCGTAACGCTGAGTGGGGTCGACATTCAACGCCTTCAACAGCACTTTCAAAACCCAGCGTGGCGCGGTTGATGGCCCCACCGGAGGGATGCTCACCTTCCCCTCAGTCACTGATTGAAACAGCTCAATGGGTGATTCACCTGGGAAAGGCCGCTGCTTGAACAGGGCTCGAAACAAAGTCACCGCGAATGCGAATTGATCGCTCCGCGCGTCGCTGGTCCGCCCTAAATATTGCTCAGGAGCAATGTAGCCAGGTGTTCCAATAACACCGTCTGGGTTGGTCAACGGAGAGGAAAGAGAGTTGCGACCGCTGTCACTTTCTGTTGTTGAAATAACAATGGGTATTGCTTCATGGCTTTCGGGGGCGGTTGACGTTGTGCGCGCAAGCCCAAAATCAGTTACTCGCACGCGCCCGTCTCGTCCAATCAAGACATTGTCGGGCTTGAAGTCACGGTGCATCAGCCCCGCTTGATGGGCGGCGAGCAGCCCACGCCCCGCTTCCTGAAAAAGTGCCAGCGTCTCGCGCCAATGCCTGGGCGTCTCATCAACCCATCGAGTCAGGGTTCGCCCGTCGACGTATTCCATGGCGAGGAAGACTTGGTTTCCCAGCAACCCCACGTCAAAAACTGACACCACATTGGGGTGAGACAATTGCGCCATGGCCTGCGCTTCGCGCACCAGTCGCGCCTGCCCTGCTGACTTCATCTTGCTTCCATCGGCTTCACCAAGCACCAGCTTGATGGCTACTTTCCGCCCCAATTCCGGGTCGACGGCCGAGTACACCTGGCCCATGCCTCCAGCCCCGATGGGTTCGACAATGACATACCGCCCTACCAAACTTCCCCGCGTCAGCGTCGAGGGCTTCGCTTCACGAGGCTTTTTGCCTTGAGGCGCGCCTTTGGGGCCGTCTGAATCAGAGCCAGGCCGCCCTGTCCCTGTCATCGTCCGCTCGCGCTGAACGCACAATTCCGGAACGTTGACGAGACGAGTGAATTCCTTGTCCAGCTCTCTGCGCACTTCGGTATTGACCGTAATTTCGCCGACGCGAAGTTTTTCCATCAACTGTTGCGCGTCGACGGGGCCTACCACCTCATTGGCCAGGCGAAACATCCAGCGCGTTGCCTGATTCACCTCTCCCATGGCACTCCTGGTTGCGCCGCCGACCGGTAGTAAGCTGTTCCTTCTCGAGACTGAGCTTCAGTTTAATAACCGCACGCGCAGGGTTCCACGCACACCGTAGAGCCATTCAGTTTATGACTCCCCACAACGCCGACCCCATTCGAATGAGGCTTCATCATGCTCTTCGACTCAACACACACTCGAGCGCACATCCACCGTTGCCGGCGAAGCAGCACGCGTCAAATTGATGATGTGAGCTATTTGGGGTGGGGTTCACCACCACAGTTATAGGGAGCTCGTATGGCGCAGAGCGCCTTCGTGTAGAGCAGTGCGTCTCTGCCGAAGACGTCGTTGACATTTTACGCGGTTTCGTAAAGTGCGCTTGAGCGAAAATGACTTCGCGCTACCCCCAACGTATCGTTTGCCTCACCGAAGAAAGTACTGAGACGCTTTACCTGTTGAACGAAGCCGAACGAATCGTCGGCATCTCTGGTTTCACCGTTCGGCCTCCACAAGCGCGCAAAGAGAAGCCGCGAGTCTCTGCGTTCCTGACGGCAAAGACCGATGAAATTGTCGCATTGAAGCCTGACTTGGTGATTGGCTTTTCAGACATTCAGGCCCAAATCGCGCACGATTTAGTGAAGCAAGGTTTAAACGTTTGGATAACCAATCAGCGCTCAATCGAAGAAATTCTCGCCACCATTCAACAGTTGGCATGTTTGATAGGTGTCCCCGAAAAGGGACAGCGGCTCATTTTGAGTCTTGAAGCGGGTCTCAATAAAATACAACTCAAGGCAGCGCAATTGCCCAAAAGGCCGCGTGTCTATTTCGAAGAATGGTACGACCCGATGATTGCGGCCATTCGGTGGGTCTCTGAGCTCATTGAAATTGCGGGAGGCGACAATTGCTTTGCCGAGCTCTCTTTGTCTCAGGGGGCAAAAGGGCGAATCATCGAGCACCCTCAATCCATCATCGATGCGCAGCCAGACATTATTATTGGCTCTTGGTGCGGCAAAAAATTCAAACCCCAACACGTTTCGTCACGACCAGGTTTTGGCGACATTCCCGCGGTGAGGAACAAGGAACTCTATGAAATCAAATCGTCTGAAATTCTTCAGCCCGGTCCCGGGGCGCTGACCGATGGCATCTCTGAGTTGCATGAGATTTTCGCCGCGTGGGCTCGGCGGGTATCGCAGTAAGGCTCACTCGAGAGGAGGCGGAGAATCTGATTTTGACCGCGCCGCGATTTCCAGCCGCAATGAATCATTGTCCCAACCCGGGTCTCGGCTGGTGCCAACGCTTGCAATCTCATCGCGCATGGCGCGTTCAAAATTTTCCAATGCCTTCTTGGCTTCGCTGAGCCAAACGTCTTGCCCTTGCCCGGCGTATTGAAGCATTTCAGAAAGCACTGCTTCATCGTGCTGCTTAAAGCGTTGTGCGATGCGATGCGCTGTGTGGGCGCGTACGTGAAGTTGCCGCAGTGCCGCTTCACCCAGTTCAAGTGAAGTACCCATGGTTTCTCGAAAAATAGCCGTCAGGCCGAGTCGACGGAGGCGGTAATAGTGTTCACGGTTGCGAGCTCGAGCCAAAATAGGCAGCTTCGGAAAATGACGCTGCACCAGTTCTGCGACTTCGACTGACTTTTCAGGCTCATCGATGGCCAAAACAAAGAGCCGAGCTTGCCCACACCCCGCAGCCACCAACAGGTCGAGCCGCGAAGCGTCGCCGTAGTACACCTTTTGACCAAGCCTCCGCAGCATGTCGACTACTGCGGGGTCGAGATCAAGCACGGTCACTCCATGCCCGGACATGCGAAGCATACGGCCAACCACTTGGCCCACGCGACCGAAGCCAGCCATCACCACTGTCGCTCCATCATGCGAAACCGCGTCGTGCGCCCGCTGCGTGCCCCCGTCTGCCACTTTGGGCAACACCAGTCGCTCGAGCAGCATGAACAATGCGGGAGTTATCAGCATGGAAAGGGCCACCACGGCCACCAGCATCCGGGAAACCCCGGTGTCCCAGACATGGCTGTCGGTGCCGAAAGAAATAAGCACAAAGGCAAACTCGCCTACTTGGGCCAAGCCGATGGCGGTGAGCCAGCGAGCTGATCGATCGAGCCCAAACGCTCGAGCCAACCCATACATCACGACCATCTTGGTGAGCAGTGCCCCGGCGAGCATTGCGGCGATGAGCAGCGGGCGCTCAATCAAAAGTCGAAAATCAATCTCTGCACCGACCGAGATGAAGAAGAGACCTAAGAGGAGCCCTTTAAACGGTTCAATGTCTGACTCGAGCTCGTGTCTGTATTCACTGTCGGCCAGCACCACTCCGGCGAGAAAGGTGCCCAATGCAGGTGACAGACCCACCGTTTGCATCAACCAGGCAATGGCAATCACCAGCAATAAAGCGAATGCAGTGAACACTTCGCGCAGGCGAGTTTCCGCGAGCTGACGAAATATGGGTCGAATGATGAAGCGCCCTCCAACCACGATGATGGCCACGGCTCCGAAAATGAAGAGTGCCTGAAGCCAACCAGGTCGACCGGTCGTTGACGCGGCTGCACCCGTTATCGCTAGCAGTGGAAAAGCGGCGAGAATGGGAATGACAGCGAGGTCCTGAAACAGCAGCACCGAGAAAGACGCTTGGCCTCCTGCTGTCTTGAGTAACCCTTTTTCCGCCAAGCTCTGCAGCACAATGGCCGTGGAAGACATCGCGACGACCATGCCGACGCCCAACGCCAGTCTCCAACTCACTTGTGCCAGAAGCCCAATCAGCGTGACTGCGACGATTGTGCCCAAGACTTGAAAACCGCCCAGCCCGAAAATGGGTTTGCGCAGTTCCCATAAAAGTGACGGCTTTAATTCCAAACCAACCAGAAACAACATCATCACCACGCCAAATTCTGCGAAGTGCATCACGTGCGAGCCGCCGCCGATGAGGCCGAGAATATGAGGCCCAATGATGACGCCCGCGATGAGGTAACCGAGCACGCTGCCTAAGCCCAAGCGCCTGGCCACCGGCACGCAGAGCACTGCGGCAACCAGGTAGATCAACGCTTCAAAAAGAATCGAATTGCTCATGGCGTTGTCTCTAAAGGCGTTAACAGGGCATCGAGTGATGAAGCGATGTCATCGACTGAAGCGGCCTGCGCGAGGTCGAGTTTGTCATCGCGCAGCGCTTCCAAAAGCCTCACATAGTGCTGCACTTGAGGCCGCACATCGTCGTCAGTTTCCAACCGAAGCGCGCTGTGTACCACGAAGGGTGCGAGAAACCGCATGCGACACAAATGGGCAGTTTGCTCATAAGGGGCCAGGAGTTGGCGAATGGTAAACCGATTAAAGCCCTCTCGGGTGTAGGCCTGACCCGGCGCACCGGTTGAGAGGGCATTGAGGGTCACTTTTCCATCGAGCTGGTGACCTTGTGAGCCATAGGCCCAGTTGTGTTCCAGCACCAAGTCTTGCCATTCCTTCAAAATGGCCGGAGTGGAGTACCAATAAAATGGGTGCTGAAAAATGATGACGTCGTGCTCACTCAAGAGCTGTTGTTCGCGGCGTACATCGATGTGCAGCGTGGGGTACGTTTCGTAGAGGTCGTGCACAAAAACGCCGCTGACTTCTTTTGCGGCCGCGGCCAAGCGTCGGTTGACCCGAGAGCGTTCAAGTACGGGGTGAGCGAGTAGCACCAAAATACGGCGGGAAACCATGACCACCTCTGGTCGGGAAAGAGCCGCTCGGTTGTCGTCGCGGCTCAGAGGAGAGGTGTTTGGCAAGACGGCCCGGTTTGGGCAAGGCTGATGGCTCGTCCCTTCCTAAGAAGTGGAAACGGGTCGGGGACGGGCAGAGCGGCCGCGCGCACCTTCGTCGAAGTGATTTCCTAAAAGTATAAGTTCGCGGCAGCTGTCGCCTTAAAACAGCCCCGTGAGTGTCCACCCGGTCAACGCGCCGCCGGTGCCCGTTGCCACGGTGTCGCTGACAACAAGCTTCCAAATTCCATTCACTTCCACGTTGTTAAACGCTGCCAAAGAATACAGACCGGTGAGCTTTGTGCCGCGACCGGTGCCGCTATAAATAAGTATTTCCTGGCCACTGGGTGCGCGTATGCGCACTTTGAGTTGTGAGACGTCTGGGTGCGTGATGTTGAGTTGAAGCATGTAGTCTTTGCCCAACCCAGACTTTTGCACGACCAACTGACTGGTAACGCCCGTCGCATTGTTGTCGGGAATAGTTTTGGGCACCGCAGTCGCGACAAATTTCTCTTCTGTCAAAGTCCTCAAACAGTAATTGGTCAACGTGCTTGGGCTGCCCGAAAGCTTACTGAGCGTTGAGAGTGTTTGAGCCAGTGTCTTCGTATTCGCCCCTAACGCTTTGTGCTTCGATGCGCGCTGGGTCTCGGTGAGCCCAGGTTCGACGTTGATATAGCCATGCATCTGATTGCATGCGATTTCAATATCTGGAATCCGCCATTTCCCCAGTTCCGAAAAGGCAGGCTCTTTGTAGAGCGAGACATTTGGGTCTTCCGGGTGAGGTAGCGCAATGCCCGGAACAACATAGGCCTGCTCTAGAATGTGGCTCGGGTTAACATGAAAGTGAGGGTACTCAGCGGCAGAAGGGTTTGCGAAACCCATCTTTGACGCCCATTCCACTACCGTCAGCGCTCGAGTCTTGTCGAATACGGGATCTAAAACATACAGATTTTGAGTATCACCGTTTTTCGTCACCATCGGCGCTACGTGGAAACCCCATTGTCCATTCAGTAACTTCGCGCCTATTGTTTCAACATAAACTTTCTTTGAAGACACCTTCTTCGAGGCGAGTACCATCGAATAATAAAGTGCTCGAGCTTCACATCCGTCAGGGGTGTATGCCCAGGGTAAATACGGCAATTTGGTGAGCTGCTGAACGGTAATATTGAAATCTTCTTGAGTGAGTGACTCTTCAAGAATTGCATTCGAGAAATCTTCACTCGAATCTTCGCCACCCGGCCCACAGTGCATGAGGGCTAAGGCAAGGAGGGAAAACCAACGGCTATTCCAGCGACGCGTAATGATGGTCATGGTGCTCAAGAGAGTGATGGGCCCCGCCGTAGGAGCAATTGCCACGCCGCTGGTTCGAGTCGACGTATTGGCCTATTTTCATTGGCAGAAATTGAATTTATGGAACAGCGATGTGCCAACCCCACTCGAAGATGTCTTCCTTTCGGACATTGCCCAGGGTTTGTTGTCTGTATCCCTGCCGGCGACACCAAGGGCGAGTTCACGAGATTGCCAGTGAGCGTCACTTTGATGAATCTGAATTCAGAGTGATGGCTGTTTTGAATAGACGTCTAATAGCCTGATGCACTTCGAGGGCCAATGATGGAGAAAGCGGTGTGTTGTGACCGGCGCCTTGCTGAATGAAGACGTCTTTTTTCCCCGAATACGCTTCAGTAATCAGTTGATGATATTTGTGCGGCACAACTTCGTCGTGATCCGCCAGAACAAACACCGCGGGCACACGAACGCGTTGAGCATTGGCCCTACTGTCGAGCGCATTCGGAATCTGTCTCGAGACCGGAAAGGCGATGAGCCACAAGTTCCACCAACCGTGCTCACCGAGAATCAACTCGGGGAGAGGGGGCGGGTTCGTGAGCACGAGCCCGGCGATTTGGCGCTCAGAGGCTACGTGAAGTGCGGCGGTCGTACCAAGGCTTGTGCCGAACACAAAGATGGGTCGATCACCCGCCTGTGCGCGGAGCGCGTCGTAGGCAATGAGAGCGGCATCGGCGATTCGCGTGAGCTGAGCGGGACCTGTTGAAAGACCAAACCCAGGGTAGTTTACGCCCCATAATTCGAGCGGGACATCTCGCCACGCCTGGGCTTCAGACGTAACCCAACGCTCTGCGCGATCGGCGTTCCCGTAGAACCGCAGGACGAAGAGCTCGGGTTCCTGGTGAGAAGACGACGCCTTCAATATTTCCAAGTCACCGCCCTCCCACGGCAAAAGCATGCGAGTTGCGCCACGGGGGTCAATAGGCGCTGTCGTTGGCCATAAAATCAGCCGATCTCCGAGTCGCCCGAAGGCAACTAAACTGATCGCGAGCAGCACAGACAGTCCTAGAATCCATTTCACGAGCGGTCTTTTCATCGGAGGTGAAGTACCTTGCACACCACAACACTGTGCGAAAGTAATTCTAAACAATGTTCCGCATACAAATTCCCATAGATGAAATGAATTCGTTTGATCTTCCGAAGATATGTCTCATCAGTGGCACCACTGATGAGGTTGAGTTTAGAAAGACGAAATTCACCTGGTACCCCAAGTGGGTGACCATCTTTCTTATTGTAACCCTTATTGTCGGCCTGATTCTGGCGGTCTTTCTCACGAGGCGAGCAAAGGGTGAGTTGCCCTTCAATACAGAGGTGTATCGCAATTGGAAAATTGCGCAGGGCGCATTTGCACTTTCCGTCGTCGTCGGCACGCTCTTCACTGGAATTTCCCTGTCCGTTGGAGAAGGGATTCGCGCGATGGCTGTGGGCTGGGGGTCTCTGGTGTTGTCAGCCGCTTTCCCTTATTGCATCTGGGCGTGGCTCTTGCGCAATAAGTCGATTTCGGTGGAGAGAATCGACAAAGTGACGCTCACCATCAAGGTTCCAAAGCTGGAAGTGGCCCTCGCCTTTAAGCGACACCTCACTGGCGGAAGGCTGAATTTAACGGCAGCAACTCCGCCGCCTGCTCTCTCGTCACGGGCCTCTTGAGTCAGCCTGCGCCACCCGATTCTCGATGTGCCAGCCACCCCTCTGTGTCCGCGGTGTGGGTGTGTGCCCGGTGTGGTGCCTTCTTCTGTATGCAATGCGAACGGCGCACTCGGCCCGACGCCCTGCCGATGTGTCCTGGCTGTTGGGGAGTACGGTTGAGTCGCGTAGGGGCACGCAAAGAAGTATCCGAACTCACGCTATCGAATATCGCGTTGGGGTTGGGCGCGGTCGCACTGGTTCCTGGTTGCTGGCCTGTACAAATCGCTGGCTTCATCGTCAGCGGTGTTTCGTTCTCGAAGTCGTACCAACACGCTGGGCGCGCTCGAAACCAAAGTATTATCGCTTTCGTCCTCAGCACGTTGGGAACGGTGTTTCCGCTGCTCGTGAGTGCTCCCAGATTCGAGCAATAAAGAAGTTCGTTCCAATCGCCTTTGGGGAATTGTTAGGCGAGTCTC
>JAYUVR010000365.1:0-6388 GCA_043753955.1 Archangium sp.
TCAACCATCACCAGGTCGATGTTGCGATAACCAGGTACTTGCCCCGTACGCGCTCGCAAGACGTCGTCGACGAAACCGTCAGATCGAGATGACGAAGCCTTGACCAGCGAGGCGACTGAATTTCCAGTGCCCAGCTTGAGCACTCCAAAGCGAGGAACGGGCGTGGGGTGATGCTGACGTCGCAACGCCACTTGGCTCAAAATCTCATTCACGAAGCAGGTGAACGTACCGTCGCCACCACCTACGAAGACGGTGTGGTAGCCGCGGTCGACCACGTGTTGAGCTATTCTTCGGGCGTCGAATTCAGAGGAAGACCAAAACAAGTCGCCTTCGGGCACCACGTGGGAAAGAGCCCGCCTGACTCGCCCTGATACTTTGCGTGCATTGCCATTGAGAAGAACAGCAACGGGGTGGCTGACCTCCAGCCGGGGTGCAAAATGCTCGTTCTCTTCACGAAACGATTGAAGTCGCATTGATACGGTCTGCTCCTTGTCGAGGTCCAGCGACGGTTTCCCCCTGATGCTCGGCGCGAGCTGGCGTAAAGCACAGAGCTTGCCAACGGGCTTAAGCGTTAAGGGTTTGAAATACTTCACGAACGCGCGGCGCGTCTGGCTCAGTTGGCACCCGGTGGTGGCAGTTGCCGCGAAGGGGTTTTCGCACTGCAGCTATCGGCTGGTTGACGCGCGAACTTGGGTGGTTAATTTGCAGAGGTCGGCGGCGAATCAAATTCATGCCGTCTAATCAACTGTTTAGGAGAATCTAAAATGGGGAAGATCATCGGCATTGACCTGGGCACTACCAACTCTGTCGTGGCCATCATGGAAGGCCGCGAGCCCAAGGTCATCGTGAATGAAGAAGGCAGTCGGATCACGCCATCAGTGGTGGCTTACACGAAAGACGGCGAGCGGTTGGTCGGCCAAGTGGCCAAGCGCCAGTCGATCACCAACCCAGAGCGCACGGTCTATTCAGTGAAGCGCTTCATGGGCCGGCGGCACAACGAGGTCACAGAAGAAGCCAAGTTGGTGCCGTACAAAGTGGTTCGTGGGCCCAGTGACGATGCGCGAGTGGAAATTGATGGCAAGCAGATCAGCGCTCCTGAAATTTCGGCGCAGGTACTGCTCAAGCTCAAGCGCGCTGCAGAAAACTATTTGGGCGAAAAGGTGACCGACGCGGTCATTACGGTGCCTGCGTATTTCAACGATGCTCAGCGTCAGGCGACGAAAGATGCTGGCGAAATCGCCGGTCTTAATGTTCGCCGCATCGTCAATGAGCCGACCGCTGCTGCGCTCGCTTACGGCCTCGACAAAAAGCACAGCCAAAAAGTAGCCATCTACGACTTCGGTGGCGGCACTTTTGATATTTCGATTTTAGACATGGGCGATGGCGCCGTGGAAGTGTTGGCGACCAATGGTGACACGCATCTCGGTGGTGACAACCTTGATCAGCGAGTGATGGAATGGCTCATCAGTGAGTTCAAGAAGGACACCGGCCTCGACGTGTCGAAAGACAAGATGGTGATTCAGCGCCTCAAGGAAGCCGCTGAGAAGGCGAAGATCGAGCTGTCGAGCTCGAATGAAACCGAAATTAATCTCCCCTTCCTGACGGCTGATGCCTCGGGGCCTCGCCACCTCAATCTCAAGCTTTCTCGAGCCAAACTCGAAGCGATGGTTGACGATTTGATTGAGCGCTCGTTGGAGCCCTCACGCAAATGCCTCAAAGACTCGGGGCTGACGGCTGAGCAAATCGATGAGGTCGTTCTGGTCGGTGGTTCGACCCGTATGCCCAAAGTGCAAGACGCGGTGAAGAAGCTCTTTGGTAAAGAGCCCAACCGTACGGTGAACCCAGACGAAGTGGTCGCCATTGGCGCTGCGGTTCAAGGGGCAGTGCTCTCGGGCGATGTAAAAGACATTCTGCTGCTCGATGTGACGCCATTGTCCTTGGGCGTCGAAACGTTGGGTGGGGTATTCACCAAACTCATCGAGCGCAACACCACCATTCCCAGCCGCAAGCAGGAAACCTTCTCCACCGCCGCTGATGGTCAGAATCAGGTCGAGATCCACGTGCTGCAGGGCGAGCGTGAGATGGCTTCCGACAATCGCAGCTTGGGGCGGTTTCATCTGACGGGCTTGCCTCCTGCTCCTCGTGGCGTGCCTCAGATTGAGGTGACTTTTGATATCGACGCCAACGGCATTTTGAAAGTCGGCGCGAAAGACAAGGCGACGGGTAAAGAATCGAACGTCACCATCAGCCACAGCTCAGGCTTGGCGAAGGACGAAGTCGAGAAGATGGTGAAAGATGCTTCTGCCAATGAATCAGCCGACAAGGAACGACGCGCCTTGGTTGAGGTGAAGAATAAGGCTGAAAATCTGGCCTACAACCTTGAGAAGTTGGTGAAGGACAACAAAGAGAAATTGGGCGCTGAGATGGCAACCAAGCTCGAGGCTACAGCGAAGGAACTGCACACCATTCGCGAGAGCAGCGACAAGGCCGCCATCGAGGCTGCAGTGAAAACCGCTGAAGAGCTCAGCTACAAGGCTGCAGAAGAATTGTACAAGGCCGGTGCACCTCCTGCTGGAGCAGCTCCGGGGTCGACGGCTGAAGCGTCGCCTCCGCCAGGTGCTGAGGGCGCGAAGAAGGACGATGTGGTCGACGCTGAGTTTCGTTCCAACTGAAGAGCAATGAATGAAGTATTCCGCCTTCCCTCAACTCTGCGTGAGGGGAGGCGTTTTGCTTCTCTTGCAGGTGTTTTGCGTGGAGGCTGACCATGTGTCGAAATATCAAAACGCTTCATCACTTTGAACCTCCTGCAACCGAGGAAGAGGTTCATGCTTCGGCGCTACAGTACGTGCGGAAGTTGACGGGGATGAATGCTCCGTCGCAAGCCAATCAACAGGCATTTGACGCCGCGGTTAAGAACATCGCTCGACTTACCTTTGAATTATTTGACGTGCTCGAAGTGCACTCCCCTCCGCGGTCGCGGGAAGTAGAAAAAACAAAGGCGGCTGAGCGAGGAAAGAAGCGCGAAGCACAAATGCGAGCCAAATACGCCCGAGCGTAGTGAGTCCCCAGTGGGGCTACTCGGGACGAGCGGTCTTTCAAGCTACCGCGGGCGACAAAGGCCGACCCGGCCCTCAACGCGATGTACGCGGGTTTAACTTCCGCTGAGCAAGCGTTTGGGTTTTTGCGTGAGTTCAGATGTCAACCGTCCCAAAGTGCGAATGGCTTTGGCGGCGCGTTCAGACCAAGGGAAACCACAAGACAGGCGTATGTAATTAGAAAAGCGTTCTCGCGGAGAAAAAATGGGGCCGGGCGCTAGGGAAATTTTTTCGCTCAAGGCTGCGCTTTGGAGCTCGTAGGCATCGACACCATTCGGCAGTTCGACCCACAACACAAAGCCTCCTAAGGGCGATGAAATTCTCGTGCCCTCGGGAAAAGCCTCAGCGATGGCCTGTCGAGTGAGATCGACTTGAGCGTGCAAATGGCTGCGCAATTTTCGAACGTGACGATCATACCCTCCGCTGCCAAGAAATTCGGCCACGGCCATTTGCAGAATTTCTGGGGTGCTCACGGTGACGGCATATTTGAGTCGCTCAATGCGCTCTTGATAACGACCGGCCGATATCCACCCGATGCGATACCCGGGCGCGAGTGTTTTTGAAATGGAACCAATCAACAGCACGTGCCCTTCTTTGTCCCAATGCGCTGCGGGGCGAGGGCGGCCTTCAAAAGCGAGGTCGCCGTACACATCATCTTCGATCAACGGCGTGTTGTGCCGCGCGCAGAGCCGAACCAGTCTTTCCTTGTTTTCATCGGGCATGATCGAACCCAGTGGGTTCGACACATTGGGTGAGGCCAACACCGCGCTTACTCCCCCTTGGCGCAGCACTTGTTCCAACGCATCTAAATCGAGGCCAGTGCGAGAATTCGCCGGAACCTCGATGGCGCGCATGCCCAGCTGCTCAATCGCCTGGAGCACGCCAAAATATCCGGGCGTTTCTACTGCAATCGCGTCACCCGGTTTGGCGACGGCTCTCAAGGCGAGATGAATGGCTTCCATCGCGCCAATGGTCACGACGAACTCATTTTCGTGAAGCGAAAGCCCCCAAGACACGCTGCGTTTTGAAAGTTGGCGACGCAGCGTGAGCAACCCACTGGGGTCGCCGTAACTGGCTCCGGCGTCCTGCATTTCTCGGGCGATGGCGGAGAGGTTTCGGTTGAGCTGACGAATGGGAAGCAATGAGGGGGAAACCTGGGCCGCACCTAAAGGCACAACCGAAGGGTCTCTCATCGATTCCATCAATGCGCGCACGCCGGGCGTCACCGAGACATTGGCCGGAGTAAGGTTTCGCCGCGCGCTGCGAGGTTCCGCTACGGGGGCCAAGTTTCGAGCGCGCACAAAGTGCCCTGAACGCGGGCGCACTTCGATGAGGCCATCATTCTCGAGCCGCACGTAGGCTTGGAGAATGGTCGCGACGCTGACCCGGCGCTGCGTGGCCAGGCCTCGCACTGAGGGCATGCGATCTCCGCCCCGCAAGGTACCTTGTCGAATGGCACTGGTGAGATCTTCTGCTACCTGCTCGTACAAGAGACCGCTCATAAGGTGCCCACTGTAGTGCTTCTTTTGAGCGCTGACCGGTACAGATGGGGTGAGGGGGTGGACAGAACAGGGGCCCTGTACTGGTCAGGGGCCTATTGCCCTGCATCTGTATCGGTGCAGTCGTTTCAGAGAAGCTTCCCCCATGAGTCAGACTGATGCATCGATTTCGCCGCGCTATGTGATTCCAGCTCTGGCGGCTGTCTATGTCATTTGGGGCTCGACCTACTTGGCTATGCGCATTGCCGTTGAGGGGCTGCCTCCGTTCATGATGGCCAGCGCGCGGTTTCTGGGCACTGGTGTGGTGTTGCTCCTCTTTCTCCGCTGGAACGGCTCGCTTTGGCCCACTCGTCGCGAGTGGCTGGCATCAGTGCCGGTGGGCACCCTGATGTTTGCGCTGAGCAATGGCACCGTTGCTTTTGCAGAGAAACGAATCTCCTCAGGGGTCGCGGCAGTTGTCTGCGGCACCATGCCTTTGTGGGTGGCCGCGTTAGGTCGCTTCTTTCACCAAACGACGACGCCTCGCGAATGGGCGGCACTGATTTTGGGGCTCGTTGGAGTGGTGGTGTTGGCTTCGGGTGGAGAACTTCGTGCCGAACCTTTCTCAGCGGCGCTCTTGCTCATTGCACCGGTGAGCTGGGCGGTGGGCTCTCTCTTGACGAGAAAGCTTCCCCTGGCAAAGGGCCTGATGTCGGCCGCGACACAGATGCTGGCGGGTGGAACGATGACGCTCTTCATAAGTATGGCGGTAGGCGAAAAAATTCCGCTCGAGCCACCCCTTCATTCACTTTTGGCATTGGCCTACTTGGCCGTGTTTGGTTCGTTAGTGGCCTACAGCGCGTATACCTACCTTCTCGAAAACACGCGTTCGGCAGTCGCGACCAGCTATTCGTACGTCAACCCAGTAATAGCAGTCTTGATGGGCGTAGTTTTCGGAGGCGAAACGGCTGGGGTTGAAGTGCTCATTGCGGTCACCCTCATTGTCATTGCCACGGTGTTGGTGATGAAGAAGCCTCAAAAGACATTGGCCTTGGCCGTTGATTGATTGGCTCTGACGCCTGTGACAACACGGGTGTCTATGCCTCGTGCGGTCGTTCTTCTGTGTTCATTATGCGCCTGTGCGAGCAGCCAGGCTCTCGAGCGAAATCAGCAAAGCCCAACAGTGCTTTCAAGCACCTCGGTGCGGGCCGAGGACTATGGCGAGCTCATCTACGAAGGGAAGGTATTCTCTCTGACTGGAACGCAGCCCCAGCTCTTCACCTACGAGCGCCGCGTTCAGGAAGGGGTTTCGACGAATGTGACGCGCGATGCGAAGGGCGTCGTTGTCATTCAGACGGCGTTGCATGACGGTGACTATGCGCTCAAAGAATTTACGGAATTTCAGTTTCAAGTCGGTGAAGTGGGGCGCTTGGTGATGCACGGCGATGTGGCTGAATTTAGATTGACGGACCAAACCCATGAGCGCGTCGCTCGCGAAACTGTTTCGCTGCCTGTGGTGGTGGGCCCAACGCTCTATGGCTTCATCAAGCGAAACTGGGACTCTTTGCTTCGAGGCGAGGCACTGTTTTTTGTTTTTGCTGTGCCCAGTCGACTTGAAACGATCGGCTTTGTTTTGGAACAGGTCGGGGCATCGGTGGGCCAGCTTCGAGTGCGCATGAAGCCCACCAACCCCGTGATGGCGCTGGCGATCGAACCCCTGTTCATCACGTACACACAAGCGGGCGAGCTGCTGTCGCTCGATGGTCGAGTGCCTCCCAAACTGAATACAGCAGATGGCTGGGTTGATGTTGATGC
>JAYUVR010000366.1:0-2102 GCA_043753955.1 Archangium sp.
TCAAATCTTTCACGTATGCGGCGCGATTCTTCACATCTTCCAGCGCCAATTCGGTGAGCCGAGGCTCAACTTCCTCGAGTACCGCATCGAGGCCGCCCACGGTTTCGCCAAAAACCCCGACCGCGTCGCGCAACACAGCCAACACATCGGCGCTCAGAGTCCCCAAGGCTTCGAAGACGTGAATGTCGACCGCTTGGGTTTGACCAATGCGGTCAAGCCGACCGATGCGCTGTTCCATCGTCGCAGGCGACCAGGGCAAGTCGTAGTTGATGAGATGGTGGGAAAACTGAAAATTGCGCCCTTCCCCACCGACTTCGGTTGATATCAGAATCTTCGGCCCGTCAGGGTCGCGGAAACGAGCGACCTGGCGATCACGTTCTGCGAGCGGCAAGTCCCCATGGTAGACCAGCGCTTCCACATGCTCGTGGCGCAATTTTGACTGCAGGCTGTCGAGCGAATCGCGCGCTTCGGTGAAAACGAGAATTTTGGCCCGAGGCTCGAGAGCCCACACCCCCCGCAGCACCTTCACGAACGCGGTGAATTTCGTGTCTTTGTCGGGCAACGTCAGCTTCATGCCCGCCAAGGCTCGGTTGCCGCGTAGCGCCGCCAAAAATGCAGCGGGAGACGATTCAAGTCGGCGCACGAGGCCCGCCAGCGCCGCACCGCGCACCGTACCGTCCTTAGCCAGTTGAGCCAGAGCCGCATCGCGTGCATCAAGTTCTTCTTGGCTCAACACCACCGAGTGCACATGAAGTTTTCGCGCTGAAAACCCACCCACCACAGCGCGACGGTTGCGAATCAGGCGATCTGACAGTGAGTACGTTTCGGCCAGATGCAGCAGCATTTCGTCGGGATCGTCGATTTCCTGCAACGCTTCGTCGCTGGGGAATTTCTTGGCGAGATCTTTCACAGCGCCAACGGTCGATTTCCCCTGCATCAATGCGCGAAGCGCCTTTGACAGTTCTTCCTGCCTGGCCAGCCGTTCCTCAAATTCCTTCGCCGACGGAGCGGTGAGTGGATCGATGAGTGAAAGCAGCGCCTGGTACTCGCCCGGGTCCAATTGCATGGGCGTTGCGGTCAACAAGAGCAGCCCCCACGAGTTGCGAGCCAGCGCCTGAGCCGCCTCGTAGGCTTTTTCGCCCTTGAGATGGTGGGCCTCATCAATGATGACCAGGTCCCAGTGTGCGCTGATGTCGCCCGCTTCCTTGCGGTATTCCTCGGTGCGTTGCAGCAATTCAAGGCTGGTCACCACGAAATTGAAGCGAGCCCAGGGTGAAATGGTGGGTTGCTCTTCGAGTGACTGCTCGTAACGCTCGGTGTCCATCAGCGTGAAGAGATGGTTGAACTTGTGAAAGAGTTCGACCAACCACTGCACGTTGAGATGACTGGGAGCCACCACCAAGACCCGCCGGGCCAAGCCCGCCAACCGCAGGGCCGAAAAAATCATGCCCGCTTCAATGGTCTTCCCCAAACCGACTTCATCAGCCAACACAAATCGCGGCCGATGAGCCGACAAGACACGCTGCACCACGCCCACTTGGTGAGGTTTGACCATCACCCGAGAAGCGAGCAGAGCCCCCAGTGCGTCATTGCGGCGCTCATCGTCGAGCTGGAGCGCTGACCTCCGCAGGAGGAAGTTCTTAGCGTCGGCTGCGCGACCTTCTTTGAGAATGGTCAGGAGATCGGGCTTGGGGGGAAGCGCTCGAAGTTCGGTCTCGGGGTACTCGTCTTCGCGACCGTCCTCGAGCTTCACCGCATAGCGCTTGAGTCCGCGAGCGCCCTCTTCTTCCTGCAGAACGACGCCCGTCTTGCCCTTGAGCGTCTTGATGGAGGCCCCAGCATCGAGCGATGCGTGTCGCAATACGCCCCCACGGGTCGAAACGGTGAGCGCCTCACCGCTTTCCCGCCCGGGGAATTGCACCACGGCGCGGGCACCGCCCTCTTCGATTGATACCAAGTGCCCTACCCCCCATTCTGGCTGGGGCAGGTACTTCACCTTCATTCCGAGGATAAACGAATTCATGAACGTCCGTCGCCTATAGCGGGCGTCGCGTTACAGCGCATTCCTTACAAGCCGAAGCCAATGCCGATCTTCAACCACG
>JAYUVR010000367.1:0-5129 GCA_043753955.1 Archangium sp.
TTCCCGTCGAGGAAATCGCTGCACGCTGCGGAGCGCAGATGCCATCGCCATTGGTGGTCAACACCAATTCGCCACTCGCTTCAGTGGGCACGCAACTGGCCGGCGTTGAACCCACGTTGCTGCAGGCACTCTTCACCGGGTCAAACACGTTGCATTTAGACATACACACGCCCAGCACTGCATTCGAGTTGGGGTCCGTGTAGCGCAACGAATTTACGCAGGCCTCATCGGAATGACACTCAGGTTGAGGTGAAAAACCTAAAGCGGGTGGTTGCGCATTGCACGCGCGCAAACACACGCCGTCGATGCCTCCTTTGGTGGTGGCGCAGCGAAGCCCGCTTGAGCACTGCGTCGCCAATGTGCCGCGGCCGGCTTCATCACGACACGCTTGGCCCTCTGTCGCTAAACCAGGAGGGCGACAGGTCGAAAACGGGTACACGCCTTGGTTCCAGAATTTGAAAATGGAATAGGTGCAATTCCCCGTACCCAAACCGACCGGTTCAATGGGCTCACCTGCGGTGCTCTTCAACAAACAGGTATTGCCGACGGTCACCGTCACCCGAACTGCGCCGCCGTCTTCGAAGACGAAACCGCCGTCTCCATCGGCCTTATTTTGTTCGCACTCTTGATTTTGTGGATTACCGGGGGTGCTCGTAGGGCCCGTAAAGATGCCAGTAGGAAGACACGCTCTTTGAGACAGACACACTTCACCCACGTCACAACCCACGTCGACGGTGCAGTTCTTAAGACACACGGCTAAATCTTCCGCAAAAAGAGGAATGCAGCTGTACCCCGTCGCGCAACCCGCAACCTGCCCGGGGTTGCATTGTTCGAAGGCGCGTGAAGTTTGACACAGTCGACCGTTGCACCACTTTCCGACCGCGCGGCAGGTGTCGAGGGTGCCAGACAGACTTGAAAGACACGCACACTCGCCGCCTAAACACGCCACTTGGCCAGGCTCACATTGAGTGCCACTGCAAGCCACTGCCAGGGCTCGGCACATGAATGTTCCGTCGCCCATGTTGACGCACGTTCCTCCGTCACACCCGCCGCAGCCGTCGACGCAGGTCTTTCGAGCCGTGTCACAGACTTGGTTTTCCGCACAACCACCTGAGCACGCATCACGAGGTGGCGGGTTGCCACCGTCGAATTCCACATCATTGCCATCAGGCTTATCGACGGGCTTCGGGCATGCAGTCAGAACAAAAGAGAGCGCGGGAATCAGAACAGCGCTCAGGCGGCGGAGGCTCATGAAGGTTCCTTCTTTTAAAAGGAGAGGTACCAACTGCGTAAAAGGGGCGAACCGTAGAGACTCGGCTCGAGGGTGTCAACGCGCGTCAGTACTTCCCGGTGAGACCGATGATGATGGTGTGAAACGATTCTTCGGCCACCCCGCCACATTGCGTGTCGTTGCAGACGATCCACTTGTTGCCCTCGCCGTAGTAGCGATCGTGAAAACCCTGGTAGCGCCAGTGGAACACGTACCCCAGCGGGCCCCAAATCTGGCCCGACACGCCAAATTCTAAACCGAAGCCAGAACTGACCACGCCGCCGGTGGGGTCATCGAGGCTTCCGTAGCCGACGATCTGCTCAGCTCCAGGCTTCGGGCTAAAAAACCATAAGAAGCTTCCGTCAAAGGCTAAAAAGCTGGCCACCGGTATCGTCGCGTCGAGCCCAATGGCGGGGAAAAGAGTGCGATCACTCGAAGGAAGCGAAGTGCCCGCCGCAGGGTCTAAGAGAAATTGACGAGACTGAATGCCGCCCCGCAGACCGACAAAGCCTAAGGGGAGCGGGTCGCCCAGGCCCATTTGAAAGTAAAACCGCCAAGCCGCGTGCACCGAGAACCCGATGTCGTCACTGCGCAGCGTTCGATTTTCATCGAGAATGCGCGTCTGTGATTGGGCCCACTGCACGCCAGCCAAAATGCCAAACCCTTGGAGAATTCGATTTTCCGCAAATGCCAGAGGGAACACTTCGACATTGGCAGACAAGCCCAAAGAAGGGTCTTTCAACGACGAGTTAAAATCGATCGCCACTCCAAAGGGTTGCGTCTTCGCAGTGTCGTATTCCTTGCATGAGTTGATTGAACCGGGGCGCAGACACTGGGTTCGCCAGTTCATCGCGGCTCCGAGCCAGCCTCGAATGAGAGGCACTGGCAATCGTTTGCGGCGCGGTTTGGCCGGGAGATCCAAATCGACATCGCGTTCTTCAGGTTGCACCACGGGCTCAGCATTGTCGGCTTGATTCTTTTTTTCTTCAGGCGGCGCCACTCGAGTCGTCACCACCCGAGGGACTTCGGGCGTTTCTTCGCTCGTTTCTGAACTCACTTCTGGCGTAGTCCCGACAGGTTTCGCGGCGCCCTGCACCGCTGCGGCACCAATCGCTCGAGCCAATTTGGTCGCCACGTCATCAGTCAAAAGGCCTTTTTTGACTGGCAAGCTCTTCGCCCACAGCTGCTCTCCTGCTCGGTCGTAAATGAGAACCTGGTAGGCGCCTCCTGAAACCGCGCCACCGACGGCGGCATCAAGCTTCAAGAGTTTTGACGACCGAGAAACTCCAACCGGCGTCATCGCCGCGCCACCCTTGAGGCGCCTTTTGGCGGCAGTTTCTTTAAACGTTTTGAGCGACACCAATTCGACTTCGCCGGCCGCTTTCACCGCTCCTTCAATTTGAGCGCGTAACTTGCCCTGTGGATCTCCATCGAGTTCCAAAATCACCACCCGCTGGGCCAACGCAGAGGGAGCAACCAGCACAACCAGAATTGAGAAGAGCAACGAAAACCGCATGAGCCTCCCCTTATGCCGTCATTTCGCTCAGCCGTTCAACCGCCGATGACACTTCATTTTCTTAGGCGCTAAGAATTGACCAGCCCCGCTTCTGCGCTTGTGACACCAATTGATTTTGAGAATCGGGCGGCGAGATGACCAGTGCGTGCTGAGCGAAGGCCAACATATCGAGGTCAAATTCACCATTGCCGACGGCGAGAGCAGGTTTGAGGCCGCTGCGGGTGAGCCAGGCCACTTTGCCTTCTGCAACGGGCACCGGGAGCTCTACCACGCCAGTCAATTTCCCCTCGATGACAGGGCAATGAACGCCGATGACGTGCTCGAGAGGAATTCCCAACGCCAGCGCACCGGGGGCCACTGTCCACCGTGGTGAAGCGCTACAAACCCACAAGGGGCACCCGGCGGCGCTCAGCCTCGCCAACATCGGCCGTACAAAACTGAAGATTCGGCCCTGGTAACGCTCAGCAAAAAACGTGGTGCAGCATTCATTGAGAGCGACCTCAGAGAGCCCGGCCATCACCTCGACGCAGTACGCATAAGCAGCAGCGGGTGAACGGCTAAGCAATTGCCTATAGCGTTCATAACTGGCCGCGAAAAGGCCCGTGTGAATGCCAAAACGAAGAAAGTCTTCGCCGACGTCTCCGCGCCACAGCGTGCCATCGGCATCGAATACGACGCTTTGCCCAGCGTGCTGGCTGGTCACCGTTTCAAGCAGGCGAGCCACCGGAGATGAAGACATCGAACTCGTCAAAATTGAAAAACGGTCACCGCACCGCTCAGCACCATTTTTGTGCTGAGCCGTTTCACCATTTCACTTGAGGCTACTTCTTCTTCTTGCCGGCGGTGGCAGCCTTGGCGGCAGTCTTCTTGCGATCAGCGCGCTTCTTCCACTTGAGACGAATCTTGCTGCGAACTCGACGGTGCTTCGACTTGCTGTTGGCCATAACTACTCCTTAAGGGAAATCAGAAGAACGGGGTGCGTAACAGAAACCACGCCGTGGATCACCCGTCTTTGTCGTCTTCGGGCCCAGGCCGGGTGGGGAAAGGCATACCCTCAGCGCTTCGAACTTGCGTGGGCATGGCCTCATCGAGGTTGAAACCCAACTGCGAATCGATAGGAATGTCGTGATTCGCCGGCATCGCTGGCTGCTCAGGCCGCAACTTGACAGAGGCGAAAATCGGCCTGGTTGCATCGACGAAACGACGTACTTCATCGAGTGGAAGCGCAGGCACAATGTGCCCATGGGCTCCGGCCATTTCGCTCGCCATACACATGGAATTTAAGATGGCTTCTTCGGTCGCCTCCATCACCGCTTCGTAGAGAGGGTCTAAGCGCGCATCGAGCAACAACTTCATTTTGTAGACCATCTTGCGCGTGCGTCGTGGCACCACGTTGGCAGTGGAAAAACCGACGATGATTTCGCCTGAACCGTGGGCTGCATAACTCCCGACCCGCCCAATGCCCAAGGACACCCGCTTGCACAGACGATTGAGTTGATGCGGCAGCAGCGGCGCATCGGTAGCCACCACCGCGATAATCGAGCCGTAACTCATGATGCGCCGAGGCATGCCGCGAAACTTTTCAGCGAGCACTTCGCCAACCGGCATGCCCGCCACCCGCAGGTTGTGCATCTTTCCGAAATTGCTCATCACCAACACGCCCAAGGTGTACCCGCCATGAACCGGAGGGAGTTTGCGTGAGCTGGTGCCGATACCCGCCTTGAAGTCGCAGGTAATCATCCCCGTGCCGCCGCCCACAGCGCCTTCAGGCACGAGCCCCGACTTGGCCCGCTTGAGCGCCTGCCGCACGTGCTCTTCTTTGACGTGGCGACCGGCGATGTCGTTCAAGTAACTGTCATCGCATTCGCCGACGACGGGGATAATGACGTCGTGCTCGTCGCCGATACCGGGGTGATTTTCCACCATGGTGCGAGCCAAAGCATCGCTGGCTGCGCCCACCGCCATGGTGTTGGTCAACAGAATCGGTGTTTCGAGTAGGCCCCATTCAACCACTTGAGTCAGCCCTGAAACTTCGCCTGCTCCATTGAGCACAAAGGCGCCGCCGGCCAAGCGATCTAAAAAAATGTTGCCGTCGTTGGGAATGATGGCGGTGACGCCGGTGCGCACGGGGCCTTTGCCCACCACCAGCGGCCCTGCTGCACCTTCGATGATGGTCGAGTGCCCCACCAGTACGCCTTCGACATCAGTGATGGCGTTGAACTTACCCGGCTTAAAACGCCCTAAAGGAAGGTCGAGTTCTCGGGCCCGTACTCGTTTGGTGTCAGGCGGCGTCTGCATCGGTCCTGTCGCGACGTCGCAGGCCGCGCTCCTTGTACCTTCGAA
>JAYUVR010000368.1:0-2964 GCA_043753955.1 Archangium sp.
CCTTCCATCCTAGAGCACACAAAGCGCAAAGGCTCAGCTCAAACGCCACATACAAAAATGTCTCATTCGCGGCGTATTGGCTTCAGTTCAGCCCGCTAACCACTTGAGCTTTATGAAGGCGCGGGCCTTGCAGCCCTAAGAGACGAACCCGCAGCAAGGAGGCGCATATGTTCGATCCACAAACCATAAAGCCAAACATGCCCGTGGTCTGTTCAAACGATGGTCAATTCGGGGAGGTGGACCATCTCGAAGGTAAAGACTCCATCAAGCTGAAGAAAGACAAGAGCGGTCAGCATCACTTCATTCCCGTGAGCTGGGTAAAGACTGTCGATGACAAAGTGCATGTCGACAGGCCCGGTGAAGAAGCCATGCGGCAATGGAAAACGGACGCGAAATCATGACCGGCCTCATTTCCCGCTCGGTGCTGATTGGAACGCTCTCTTTAGGCAGCCTCGCCTTTGCGAATGGCAAAGATGCGAGCGAAATGTTCAAGAGTATGGATGCCAATACCGATGGTAAGATCTCGAGCGACGAGCACGCACAAAGTGCCGCGACGATGTTTAGCTCGATGGATGCCAACCAAGACGGCCAAGTCACTGTTGCTGAAATGACTGCCTTTAAGGAAAGCAAAGGAAAGAAGTCAGACAAGGCAGAACTCGTGGCTGCTGAAAAGATTCGACTGATCGATCAAGATGGCGATGGCGTTCTGACCTCGACGGAACATGCGCAAGGCGCACGGCTCATGTTTGAGCGAATGGACACCAATACAGACGGGTTCCTTACGAAGGAAGAATTCGTAAAGGGTCATGAAAAGATGTTGCACAAAGCCAGTTAAAACATTGCCCCTTGAGAGGCGTCGTGTCGTCTCTCAAGGGTTCGTGTCGGGTGCCGTCGCATCTTCACCGCATCTTCGACACACAAAATGAGCGTTATCACTGCTTTCATCTGACTCCTGGCGCCAAGACGGTTATCGTTTTTTGAGCGATTGCCTAAGGTTCGACGGGGGAAACATGAAGAAGCGGCCTATGGTTGCCAAGGTGATTGGGGTGATGCTCATCCTCTCACCTATTTATTATTACCTCGAAGCGTACAGCCTTTACCACTTCTCGCTGTTTGACTTTGCGGCTTACGTTCGCAGTGTCGGTTGGTTGGTATTTGTTCCTATTGCACTCACGCCTATTATCGGCGCATTAGTGCTCTGGTTCCGCCCGACAAGTTGGTACATCATCGTCGCGTTTATGTTGGGCACTATTGTCGTCAATGTGCTCAGTCATGTGTTGATGAGGCCTGAAGGCGCTCCCTTTGCGTTGCGCACCGTATTAATGAGCAGCACGGGGCTGATATGTGCGTGGCTGTTTTTGCGGCGCGAACTGAGAACTCCCTATTTTAACCCCCGGTTGCGATGGTGGGAAAATGCGGCCCGTCACCCCATTCAATTGCGGGTGCAAATTCAAGGACGCCCTTCGTCGCAGCACCATACCTTCGACCTCAGCCGTACGGGGTGCTTTCTCATGGGTGATGAGAAGTTTACGCTGGGGGAGCGATTGGAATTGTTGGTTTCAATTGAAGACGAATCCGTCAGGTTGACGGGAAGTGTGGTGTGGATCAGCGATGGTGTAGCCCACCCTCGGGGAGTCGGTATTCGATTTGAGCAACCCAATGCAGCTGTGGGGGCAATGTTGAAGCGGTTTAAGCCCCGCGCCAGCCCTCGTTACGTGGCGAATTTTGCAATTGCAGCCAAGACTACGCAGGGCGTTGAATTTCATGGAACGGTGCTCGAGATGGGCTGGGGAGGGTGTCGCATATCAGCCAATGCGGCCGTCAATTCAGGCGACGTTCTCGACGGCCTGACTTTGGTGACGCCCGAGGGCCCGGTGAAGACGCGGGTCAAGGTGGTGTGGGTCAATCAAATGCGTCGAGAGTTGGGCGCGAAGTGGCTCGACCGCCAAGGTGTCGAAGCGGTGGTCAAGGGCTGTGCTGAAAGGGCAAAGCCAACAGTCGAAGTCCGCGCCGCGTAGATCTCAACTGCACTTATGCTAGGCCGCTTGGAAACGGGCATTTAATGCCCTTTCCGGAGGTCACATGGTGCGAGTCTGCGCGTTGTCTTTGATGGTGTTGTCGTTGGTGAGTTGTCGACGTTCAGTTCCGGAAGTTGACCTGAGTGCGGCAGAACCAAGGGTGGTACTGCTTTCAGAATCTCACGAGCCTGCTGAGATACGTGCAGCCATCATCAAGGCCATGCAGTCGCGCGGTTGGGCCGCAGAAGAAGAATCGGCAAACGAAATCGGTGCACGTCTCAATCACAAAGGCTCAATGGTTCGCGTGTCGATGCACTACACCGCTGACCAAGTCAGCATCAAAGCGGTGCAAGTCGAGGGGCGAGGCTATGAGAAGTGGGTTTCAAACCTCGAGGCGAGCATTCGCAGTGCGCTGAAGAAACAGCCTGTTGTCGTTGTAGAAGTGCCTGCGCCTGTAGAACCGCCGGCTCCTGTCGTTGCCCTGACCCCTCCCCCAACCTTGGTGGTGTTCGAGAGCAAACAAGCACCTGAAAAGGTAAAAATGGTGCTGCAACGCGCCTTGACGCAGCACAGTTGGGTGATTGAACAAGAAGTCGCAGGTGGTGACCTCATCGCTCGGTTGAGTAACCGCAGAGGGCAAGTTCGAATTCGCATCAGTGCAGACAGCAGCCAGGCGACCATCACGTACGTAGACAGCAAAGATGTCGACATCGATGCGCAGGGCCGTTCCCCTGAATATGAAAAATGGATGCGAAATTTGGTCGATTCCGTCCGTTCGGCGACCCGTTAACGGCCTGCCGTGCGGGCATTTTTCCTCAGAAAGTGGCAAACTCGCGGCCATATGTCTCGCATTGTATTTATTGTGGTTGCGCTCATTCTAGGGTGCGCGCCTGTGGCTCCGCCCGCACTGCGGGTGGTGGTCACCGTTGAGCCCAATCTCAAGAGC
>JAYUVR010000369.1:0-2715 GCA_043753955.1 Archangium sp.
CCACTTTTCAGCTGTGTGCGCTCAATCTTGAACGCGAGGGAGCGAGGGCGAACGAGCCCGATGCGTCTTTGCGTATTCGATGAGATTCTTAATGTCGTAGCAAATCTGCCTGATGTCGTGCCCCATGGTGAGCTCGATATGGCTGTTCCCCTTGACCGGTCGCCACAACAAATACTCGCTCTTCGCCGCCCGGTAGACGGAGCGCGTTGAAGCAAGAGACGCCAGGGGGTCCATGTCGCCAAAGATGATGGCCATCGGCACCTTGAGTTTCGAAAAGCCCCGTTGAAAGTCGTAACCCGTTCGATAGCAGACGACTTCCATCCCGCGTATCCACCGGCAGAATTGGTCGACCACCTTCCGCGGCTCTTTTTCACCGCCCTCTTTGAGCAACCAGCGCATGTCGGCCATCGACATGCGGTCCCACCGGGTCAGCCACGTTACTCGATTGGCAATCACGCTCAACACGGGGCTTTGTTCGGCATACCCCAGTGCATCAGAGGCAGCCTTGAGCCAGTCATCAAGAGGAAGGTAGCGGTACGACAGCTTGTCCTGAGCAGGCGCAACCTGATGCCGAGTCAATCGCGAAGCCAATCGAGAAAACGTGCGCCCAACCCCTCGCTGTATGTTGATGCTCCCTAACGCGGCATCAACCGCCGCGCTGATGCCCGGGCCAGCATAGGCGATGAGCTGAAGTGTCAAACTGCCTTTGCCAATCTGCGCCGGAGCACCGATGGTGATGATGCCTTCAAAGTGCTCTTGATGAATGCCCGCGTAGCCGTACCCGAGCATGCCCCCCATCGAATGGCCGCAATAGAAAATGCGTTCGCGGCGGGTTATTCGCCGCACCCCGGCCACCGCAGCCGGCAAGTCGTAAAGGAAATAGCTGTCGATGTCCCAGTCCCATTCCAAATCGGCTGGGGGCTTTCGACCGAACCGAGCCGCCCGTTCTCGCTGCAATTCCAACGAGCTTTTCCCATGCCCTCGCAGTTCGAGAATGTGAATATCAATGCCGAAAAAGAGCAGGTTTTTGACAAACTCGCCGCTCGTCCACGCATGGCGATTTTGACAAAAGCCGTGCACCAACAACATGGGTTCCCCAAAGAGGGGCTGCGCAAATGTCTGAGGGACAGGACGATATCGGGTGATGACCAGCGACCACCCGTCTGCGGTTTCTACGATGTACTTGGTCTTCTTGTAGAGCGCCCGAAACTCGACGTCGTCGACCGTCGGTACCCGGGCTGAAACTTCTTTGGCAACTGCAGGCGCGGTCATCGTGGAACCCGATTGTGTCACGGAGCGGCGATGGGTGCGTATTCCAGCGAGATCGATGCGGGAGTACCATTTTCATCGTAGTAACTGAGCATCTTCAATTTGACGTAGGCCCCTTTCGAGGTGTGAAGCACATAAGAGAGAGACGTTTGGGTCTGCAAACGATGTACGCCGATATCGTAGGTGTACCAACCGCCTTCGACGGTGTTGAAGATGCGATCAGGTGTGTCTGCGACAAAGCCCGACGCGGGAGCGACCGAAAGGCCTTCATAGTCTGCATCTTTAAGCACCAACACTTCGATCACCCCGGGCCCGCTGGCTCCGCTGTTGACGAAAATATCAAAGCGTCTGAAGGCAAGTTCCCACCCGTTGTCGGCGAAGGCCTCATCAGGCTTCATTTCTCGCCCTTCATCGAGGTCGACGTACACTTGAGACTTCTTGTTGGTCGCATCGACGAGCAATCTTTTAGCGCCAGAATCCATCGATTCGGCGGTGACCAACGGCCCCATGCTGGTTTCTCCGTCAAAGGGGTGATCTTCGCGCAAGTCGTTTGCGCAGGAACTCATCAAACCTAAACTCAAAAGCAAAACAATTCGACGCACGTCACAACTCCAATGCAATACCGCCAATGATTCCTCGCGGCGGTCTGGGGTTGAAGTCTTGATCGCCGGAATTGAGCAGATTGTAGCCGTTGACGAAGATGCGAAGCCAGCTGCGGAAGACGTATGTCAATTGCGCTTCTAAATCAAAATATGCAGGCGCCATGATGACCCGGTCTTCCCCCAGGCCCAGCACATTGGCAAACCCCAGCCCAGAACCTGAATAATAAGGGCGCGCCGAATGCCACGTCGCTCGCAGCACCGCTTCCAAGCCAATCGGGCGGTATTTCGCAGTCACCGCGGCATTCACCCGATGATTCGACCGCCCTTCTAAAGGTCGATTCCGAGTGACGTCTTTCGAATCGAGCCCCATATAACTCACATCGAGATACGTGCCCCGTGACAGCCGAGCTCGAGAACTGACTTCAACACCTTGCGTATAAGCATTGGTCACATTTTCATAACCAAACGTGACCGGGTCGTCAGGGTTCGGCACGCCGTTGGCTGTGATGTTGATGAGGTTGGTCAAACTGGTGTGCCAGGCACTCGCTGAAAGCACCCACCCGTCGAGGGGAAGTCGATAGTCAACAGACACATTGACTGAAGCACTGTGTTCCGCCTTCAGCGCCGCATTGCCTTTCACGATGTACCCAATGCCTGGGTTTGAAAACTGCAAATACAGTTCAGAAAACGACGGAGGTCGAAAACCCAAACCCCAAGACGCCCGCAAGGTGACTTGAGCCAACGGGTCGAGCTTCACCGCCAAGCGAGGTGAAGGCGCCCAGCCAAACTGCGTGTCGACATCAGCGCGAAGCCCAGGAGAAATGACCAACTTGGGCAGCACGCC
>JAYUVR010000370.1:0-10693 GCA_043753955.1 Archangium sp.
TTGACTGCAGGACATTGCGTGCCGAGTCAGGCCGCCTGCAAAGAAACTCAATTTGTATTAACTATTACCGCACGTCCGCAGATGCTCTCGAACAAGTCACCACTGAAGATATCTTTTCGTGCGAATCGATTGTCGCTCAGATGCTTGGTTATAAGGGTGAGCGGCATCTCGATTATGCAATTTTGCGTATGAACAGAATAGCAACGCCTCGATTTCAACTTCGCCAGTACGAATCGTCATGGCCCCGCTTGATGCGGGACAAAATGTGGCGGTGATTGGGGCGCCGTCAGGTATCCCTTTCAAAATCGATTCAGGACGAACAGTACATTCCACCCGGCCGGACAAGCTCGACTACTTTGAAGGAACAACAGATACCTTCGCAGGTAGTTCTGGTTCTGGTGTTTATGAAACAGAGACATACAGTTTGGTAGGAATTTTGGTGCGCGGCGCTCCTGCCAAAGACAGCTGCCAAATGGTCAATGTATGTGCTTCGCCTGCTTGCCAAAGTGAGATTTCATACGTCTCAACGGCGATTGAAGCTCTATGCGCTTCGCCCTCGATGAGTCAGACGCTGTGCCCTGATGCGGGCATTGACGGCGGCAGCGAGGTGAGAGACGGTGGCTGAGACGCCCGTGGCCCTTTCTCTCTTTTTTTAGCAAGGCGTAGCAGTGACAGACCAGAGGGCGTCGCACTCCATGTTCTTCTAGCAGCAGAAAGGCACTTCATGTCGAGCAGACAAGCGGCTGTCGTTCTCGGTGCATCGGGCTCGGTCGGCAACGCACTGATCAACGAACTGATTCGCAATAGATTGTTCATGCCCATCGTGACCCTGGTGCGTCGCTCGCAACCCGCTCAGGTGGCGATGGCGCGTGATGCGGGTGTCGAACTGATCGAAATGCTTGTTCCCGCGATGGATCCAACAAGTGTGAAAATTGCGACTGCAGAAGCCATACGTTCGCTCAAAGGCGATGTCGTCGGGTTGAGCGTATTGGGCGTCGGAGCCGGCACCGCGAAACTCACCATCGAACAGCATCGCGCGGTCGACGTTCACTTGAATGCGGCCTTTGCGCGAGGGTTGAAGGCATCGTCGCGAGTGAAACACCTGGCGTTCATGTCCGCCGCCGGGGCAAATCGCTCGGCGGCCGCGACTGGATCAGGCGCCGCAGGTATGGCGCGTTACGCACGTGTAAAAGGCGAAGCGGAGGAGGCAGTGAAGGAGAGCGGTCCAGCCGTCGTGAGCATCTTCCGCCCGGGAATGATCATCGGCTCCCAACACACGCCGTGGCTGCTCGAGAAACTGCTCCCTGCGTTCTCATTCGTGACGCCCACGAAATACAAATCGATCACCGTCGAGCAGATCGCGAAGGCGATGACGGCGACGTCACTCAACACGCCAACGCAATCGGCCGTCTATCACTACCCCGAAATGATGGCGTTAAATCGGTAGTTCGCAGCACACATGTCAAACCTCGACCGTTTAGTGTGTTGCTTCGGACGTCAACGAGTATCGTTTATCGGGCCGGATATTCAAATATATGAACATCGAGCGACCAAAGAGACGGGCGAATAAAAATGTGCTGCTCGTAGCTTTGATAATAATAGTTACTTGTTGCGTGGACTGGTTAACTGTGTCTGCGGACTTATTGAGGGAAAAATATTCCACTTTTGACAGTCCCGACGGGCAATTTCAGATTGTGGTGATGCGGAACAAACAATTTATCGGACTACTACCAGGTCAAACCGGAGATTCTCGCGGTGAAGTGAGGCTGTACAATAAACAGGGCCATTTGCTAAACAAAGCAGACATTGAAATGGTGCAGTTGGTTGCAAACGTTGAATGGTCAGAAAAGTTCGTTCGCATCAAATTCGTTGCAGATTGGGAATTGCCGTCGGAATGACGGAGCACGAGCAAATCAGAATTACGAATACCGTCGCCTAATGAAGTGAAACCACTCGCCTTCCTTGAGCGGTAGGCCTTTGTTTTCAGTAGCCCTTCAACACAAACCAAGGTGAGGCGTTGATGAGGGGCGATATGAATGCGGCTCGATCCCCCAGCCTTACCGATGATGACTTATTCGCCTCAGCCATTGAGGGTGACGAAGCGGCCTTCATCTCTTTGGTTCGCAAACACGAGCAGCACCTAAAAGCCTTTTGTACCTGCGTGATGGGCGACGAAACGCTGGGCACAGATGTGACTCAGAGCGTCTTCATGAAGGTGTGGGAAACCCGCGCTCGATATCAATCTCAAGGCAAATTCAAAGAATGGCTCCTCACCATCGCCCGCAATCAATGCCGTTCGCACTATCGACAGGTGTGGCTCCGTCGGCTCGTCTCGTTTGACGTTGTGCTGCATGGAAATGAACTACCGACTCAGAGCGCGGAGCCTCTCGCCATCGAAGCACAACGCGATTGGCTTTTACGGCAGGCCCTGCAAACACTGCCCGAACGCTTTCGCGTGCCTTTGACGCTGCGATTTATGGAAGAGCTGGAATACGACGAAATCGCTCGAGTGATTGGCAGAACCGAATCGGCTGCCCGCTCTCGAGTTCACTACGGGCTCAAACAGCTCGCGCTGCAACTGCCGAAGGAGTTTCGCGATGAGTTGCCCTGATTTAGAGACAGTGGCCGCTTTCTTTGACGGGGGCCTCAGCTCGGAAACGACGGCACAAGTCGATGCACATGTGCAGACATGCGCCACGTGTGAGGCTCAATTGCGTTCCATGCAAATGAACACCACGCGACTGCGCACCATGGCAGAACGAACTTCCGCAGACCCTGCCCTGGTGGCTCGAATTCAAGCGCGCTTGCGCCACGCCAGGTACACCCGAAAGGGCATGCAATGGCTTACCTTCGCCGCTGCGAGCATCGCTCTTTTCGTCGTCAGTAGTGGGTTGTGGCAACGAGCTCCTGAGTTTCAAGGTCGAGGGGGCATTCCTTCTGCACTCAAAAACAAAGTGGGCGTGCAAATCTTTGCGCAATCAAAATCAGCGCAGACACGGCCTTTACATCAAAATGACAAGATTGCCGTGGGTGAGGGGCTTTCATTTTTGGTGCGAAATCGAACAGGTCAGCCATTCTCATTGATGATTTTTGGCATCGACCGCAAAGGCGCAGTGCATTGGTTTTATCCAAGCTACCAAAACGCTGACGAAAACCCTCGTTCTACAACGGTTGCACCGACACCCATTGAACAGCCCTTGCCAGAGGTGGTCGCTCCAGCAGACGCGGCACCGGGCACATTGCGCGTGGTTTCGATTTTCACCACCACCCCGCTTACCGTTCGCGCCGTCGAATCGGCTCTGCGCGAATCACAAAACAACATTCATGCACTCGAAAAGAGCACTCTTCCCGTGAGGTTCGATGTGGTTGAACTTCAATGGCCCTGACTTCAACAACACAAGAGCTCGGGCGTTTGTATTGGCTGAAAGGAATGTATGAGTATTCTAACCTCGCTTGCCATCGTTTCTCTTTTGACTACCGCCGCCCAGACTGAGTCTTTTGCGTTAATTGTAACCAACAACCGCAGTCTCGACGGTGAACAGCAAGACCTGCACTATGCAGATGATGACGGCGTGGCCTACGCAGACCTCTTCGCCGAACGCTTTGGTCGAGGGCATACCATCATGCTCACCCAGCTTGATGCGCAGACGAAAACACTCTCTCCAGGCTGGAACTCAGTTCCCACGCCAACTTTGAAAAACCTCGATGAAGCCGTCGACCTCTTGGCGAAAACAGTTGCGATTACGAGCCAGAGCGGCACCACCATTGAAGTCTTCGTGGTTTTCGCAGGGCACGGCAATGTCGACAATGGCATGGGGTATTTGGAATTGCTCGATGGGCGACTGACTGCGACGGATCTCGAGGAACGCGTCATCAAGAAACTCAAGGTCTCACGGCTACACCTCATCATCGACAGCTGTAATTCATATTTCATGCTCAACCCGCGCAAGCCTGGGGGCCGACGATGGGCCGCCGAATCGCTCCCCACGGGCGATTTGATGGCGCGCTACCCCTATGTGGGCTCATTCATTTCCACCAACGCTGAAGCGGTCTCGTATGAGTGGAGCGAACTCCAGTCGGGTGTTTTCAGCTACGAGGTGCGTTCAGGTTTGCGCGGAGCGGCCGATGCCGATGGAAACGGCGTGGTCAGTTACACGGAACTTCTCGTCTTTGTTGAACGGGCAAACGCGGCGATTAAGAATGCGCAATATCGGCCCCGCGTCTCTGCCACAGGGCCCCGAAATGACCCTTCAGGCACGTTGTTGGGCGCTGCCCCTTCAGGTCTCCGCACCCTTCGCAGCGACGGAACAAAGCCACGCAGGCTCACCATTCGCGACGCACAAGGCGTTCGACTGCTTGATGCTCACCAAGAAGCCGGCACGCCGCTGACATTGGTTCTGCCCGCTGGAGGAGCTGCACTCGAGCTTTACGAGCGGGTGATGAATGAATCAGACAGACCAACCTGGGTACACCGCTCGATTCCTCCCGACTTTCGCGGCGAATTGGACGAATTGTCTGTGTCACCGGAATTCACTCAGCCCCGCGGTGAGGCGGCTCTCTTTGAATCGCTCTTCAGTATGCCGTATGGGAAAGAAGCGGTGGCACAGTTCATCGCCAACCCGCCCAGCCCCGTACCCGTCGAATACGGAGTCACCAAGCGCGACGTCGAACGACTTTCCAATCACTTACACCTTTTAGACATCACAGAACGACAGGAGCATCTTGCCAGTGCGATGCAGGGCTCGTTGTGGGGGGCGGCTGCCTCAAATTCCCTGGCCAACACGGTGAGTTCATTAGCCGTCAACGCGGGAATAGCGGGGCTATACGCCGTTGAAATCACCGAACCCCAACGCATGTACGAACGGCTGTTGAAGTTTGACCTCACGAGCGATGAAGGTCGGGCTCATGCGATGTTTCTCACGGAACGCGATTTCGCGCGAATGGCCGAACGTGCCAAACAGTCGCGAACGGAATTGAGCATTTTAGGTATCGCGTTAGGCAGCGTGGGCGCGGGCCTGGGCATTGGGTTGGCCATCGCGCAAAATAGATTCGAAGCTGCCGAAGCCTGTATTTTAGGGTTGGGTGGGGCGGCGATATTTTCTGGTGTGCTTGGGTTGACGATTGTTCGCACACCCAGTGAACGCGCTTGGGACTTCTACCTCAAAGAAACCAAGCAAGAACAGAAACCAGCCATGAGTCTGGAGCTCTCAGTGGGGCCGGGCGCGATTGGCTTGAGAGGGAATTTCTAACGTTGTTGAGGCCCCGCCCATCTCGCACTACGGCGATGTACTGCGAGCAACCCACGATTCTTTGCTCTGCCCGTAGATGTCAACCTGATGCATCTTAAAAGGCGGAGGAAGTGGGATGTCTTGTCGTTCCAAGTGGGCACCCAATCGCTTCGCCAGGGCAATTGAAGCCAGATTGTTCTTATCAATGCAATGAATGATGTGTGTCCAACCCAGGTGAGAAAAAGCCCAATCGATGGCCGCGACGGAGCCTTCTTGGGCATACCCAAAGCCAGTAGCGCTCTTCTTCAGCCCCCAGCCCACTTCATCGCCCGGCCAGTTTCCGTCTTTGCCGCCAGGTCTCCAGGGGCCCAGACGGCCAATCCATTCTCCGGTGTCACGCTTTAGAACCGAAAACATGGAATAGCCGAGGAGTGACCAAGCGCCACTCAGCGTGGCCATGGTGCGCCATGCAGCGTCACGGGAAGCGAGACCACCGATGTAGCGCATGGTGTCGCCCTCTGAAGCCATGCCGGAAAAACCGTCAAAGTCTTCTTGCAGGGGAGGACGCAGCACGAGACGGGCGGTTGTGAGAGTGGGGCCGAGCATTTCGCTTCGTTTACATCCACTCTAGAACAAAGGGCGAAATTGAATTTGCGAGGCCGCCCTCTGATAGGGTTCAATCGGAACCGCGTATACCATTCCAGCCTTGGGAGGCGTTTCGGGGGGCGGCTATCTTGTTCTGACCACGGCCAATGGTCACGTCGAACTGGACATCACGTGTAACTATGGGGCTCCTGGCGACAACTCGGCATACTTCTTCGCCAATGATCCTGTGGTGACGACGGGGACCGCTCAGGTCATGGTTGCAATCAGTGGTCGGCCCCTCTTGGCTTCCAATGATCTCAATTACAACTCTGGCGGCCAAGACCGAGCTTTTGCCGATACCTCCTTCCAAGGCACCTGGCCATGGCACGGACTCTTCACAGTCAACGAGGCCGGAGTACTCACCCGTTGCGACGTCACTGTAACGGGTGCGTCAGGTGCTGAGTACCACGCCTACGTGTTTGCCATTGGCAACGGAACTGCAGACATCCGTCACCCATAAAACCCTTTTGGGTGGCTGGCAGACTGGGCATTGCCGCTGACGCCGACAGTTGAGCGCTTCCAGAATCTTCATCAGGTCGGTGACCGCCCGACGGTTGCGTACTGCCCTCGAGGGTTCGCTTGCCAACGACCCGGCTGAGCATGAAGCCACTCGAGAACTCCGAAAGCTCCGGCTCGAACTCTGAAATGCGCTTTGCAAGTTCAGCCGTCAACGGGTTGCGCAGCTCGATTTTGTAGCGAACGTACCAACTCATCTTCTTGCGCTAAGGTTTCCATTTGGCTCTCGCGTTAACCCGTGACAACCTGAGCTTGATGAAATTGAGCGGCCGATTTCAAATGCACGGCTATCGCCAGTAACCACGCGACAAAAAGAATCGAAGCCACTCGATTGCTGACTGGCAACGCTAAAGTAGGCGGGCTTCGGAAAAAGTATTGATGTGCGTAGAGCCCAAACCCAATCAGCACCGATACCAAAGCAAACCCACCCAACCAGGCCAACCACAAGGCCGTGCCATTTCGGGCCAATACCTTAAGCGTGAGAACCCACGCCACCAATGCGGGAATGAGGCCGCTGAAAAGCGCAAGGGCATGAAATTGATACGCGACTGTAGGCGGAGTGAGCGCAATCGCAATCAGGCCAAACACAGACAAGGTACCGCAGCCTCGAATGGCGCGCGAAAACACGCCGGGTATAGACCACCAGACAAGAGTGAGCCCGAGCACAAAAATCACCATCGCCAAACTCATTGTCAATGAGCCAATAGGGTTGGGTTCACCGTTGATGGCGACCGGCCCCAACACATCGCACAAAAAATTCCTCAACAAGTCGTGGGTCTGTGCCTTGCGATCGAGCCAACTTCCGCCGGGGTAGCTGGCCATTGAAATTGATGCCAGCAGCAGCGAGATGCCCACTGAAATCAAAATGACATTGGCTCGATGACGCATACTTAGACGCGGTGTTTGCGTACCAACTGGTGCGGCACAGGCGGCTTCACATCGAGCGCATCAATCGGCTCGAGCACGATGTCGAAGGCCCCGTGGTCGAAGGGTTTACCCGGCGCATTTTCCTTGAGCACCAATCGTTCTCTCTTGCCCTGTGCTGCCAGTGAGCGAGCGCGATAGTGACAATAGGGGTTGTTTCCGGGTCGGCCAAACAAGGCGTGAGCGGTAAAGCTGCAACCTCCAAGACAGGTGGCCGCGAAAGGACACGCACGGCAAAAGCCCCACAAATCATCAACCGTGCGATGACGGGTAAATGCCAATTCCGGCGCGTGGTCCCAGATGTCTTGAATTGACTTTTCTTTGAGATTTCCCCCGATGTAAGCGCTCTGCAACGAGGGGCACCCTTTGAATGCCCCATTCGATTCGATGCCTGCGACCAATTTTCCCGCTTGGCAACCTTGCCAGTGGTCACTCCCACCAGGCAGCGGTGAGCGCAGAGCGGCTTCTTCGGGGCCGAAATACCCAAGGTTGTTACCGGGCATCAGCACCATGCGCGCTTCATCAAAGGCTCGACGCTTGAGGGCCACCACTCGAGGCACGACCTGCAATAAGTCCCATGGTTGTAATAGCATTGCGGCTCGGTCAGCCGCTCGGCCCAGGGGAGCAGTAATTTGTAATTGCCACGCCACCACGCCTTGGGCCTTGAGATGAAGGTAGAGCCCTTCGAGGTCGCCTTCATTGAGTCGATTCACGTTGGTGTTCGCGGCAATTCGTATTCCTGCAGCCTTGAGATGGCCAAGTGCAGCGGTGGCCGACTGAAAGCTCCCTTTCGTCGCGCGCATGAGGTCGTGTGTTGATTCCAACCCGTCAATACTAACCGACGCCCCATGAAGACCTGCCCGGGCCATGTCTGATGCCAAGGCCGCCGTCACGCCTCGACCGCCGGTGGTCATTGACGCCCTCACTCCGCGGGCTTTGAGCGCAGCGATGATGTCTAAAAAGCCAGGGTGGAGATAGGCCTCGCCTCCAATCAACACCACCTCGAGGGTGCCGGCGGTGGCCAGTTGCTCCACCACCTCCAATGCTGCTGGGGTCGACAATTCGCCCTCACGCTGTGTCCCTGCTCGAGAGCCGCAGTGGGTGCAGGGTTGATCACACGCAAGCGTCAGTTCCCACACCACATATGCAGGGTAATTGGTCGACTTGAGTTCAACTCGGCGCAGCACTGACTCAACAGCCTCCGTCGCTGGTGCCTGCGTCACAGGTGCCACCGTCGGCTGGGCCTGCATCAGTGGTGTCATCGCACTCACGCGCGTTGTGGTCGCACGGAGGCATTCCATAGCAAGCCATCAATGTCATGGCCGCCGCACCGGCCCCAATGACGGCGAGAACTTTAGCGGTGACTCCCTTGCGCTGCGCAACGTGAGCGCAATGGGGACATGCGGAAAGCATCGACGGAATAAACCCTTCACATTGAACGCAACGAAACATGAGTCCTCCAAAAGGAAAATGGCAGTGCGGCCCCTTCAAACACTACGCCACACTTAAACATGTGAATTCTGAACCATGAAATGGCAACAACGATACCTTGAAAATCTCCGTGTGGAAAAACAAGACATCGATGTCAGGTTTTAGAAAGCCGACCACTGTCTTCGCCAGCTCCAAGCTGCCGCGGAAGACGATTCGTTATGGGCGGCCTGTTTCTCTCCTCTGGCAGACACCATAGGCAACAAGATCACCCACTGATGATTTGACTGTGAACAGAGCTCCGCTCCGGCGGCTCGTCGCATTCTTGGCTCCCTAAAACTGGCTCGTTCAAAAATTACAAATGCAAAGAATTGAATGAACGAAGACTCCCTTGTCTCTTGCCTGCATATTCATTATTTGAGAAACAATGTTGTTTCTTAAATAATGCTCTATTCATAAACTGCGCTTTGAGTCAATCAAGTGCCGTAGCTGAAACGAGCGTGCTTCAGGAGACTTCGATGCACGTCGCGATTGTTGGAAGTGGACTCACCGGGCTTGCCACCAGTGCTTTGTTGGCGCGCCAAGGACATCAAGTCACACTGCTCGAAGCCCTCAACCACGTTGGTGGTTTGGCTCGGCCCATTTCTCTGGGAGAGCATGAATTTTGTCCCGGGCCACAGTACCTCTGGGGGTTTGGGCCGCGCAGCCCTGGAGAGCGAATCATGAAAGCCTTGGGACTCGCCCTGCCCATGCGTTCCATTCGCCGTGATTTTGTCCAAGCAGCCATTGGAGAGGGGCCGCTGGTGGATTTAATCGACGGTGTCCCCGTCTCAGGACCCACATCGGAAAACGTGCGAGATTTCATCGCGGTGCTTGACCGACTGGGGCGAGTCAGCGAAACCATCGCGGTCGACGCCAGATTTTGTGCCTCGCGCGACCAGATGCTTTGGGCTGTTGCGAGAGCACGCAAACTGACTTTCAAAGACAAAAGCAGTTTGTTTCGCTACCGAAACGACAGTGTCGCCGATGTAGCGCAACGTTTCGATGTCAACCCCACTGAGTTACGGCTTCTCGCCTCGTCGCAATTGATTTTCGCGGAACGTCTCGATGAGTTGTCCGCCGTGGTGTTCGCTTCTGCCCGTCACATGGCGCGTTCTGTGGCGATACCCCAGGGGGGAATTGCTTCTTTTATGCGCGCTATCATCTGCGCAGTTCGCGACGCGGCAGTAACCATTCGAACCAATTCTTCAGTGCTTTCAGTGGCTCGCGTCGGGCGGCAATTTCGCATTCAAACCCGCGGCGAATTTCTGACTGTAGATAAAGTGGTCTGGTGTTGTTCGCCGGGAGTGGTGCGCCACTTCGTGCCCAGCATCGGCCCTGTTTTTCGCCCCAGTCACAGCGTGGGGTGTCTGTGCATTCTGGCCGAACTCAGCGACCGGGTGGTCGAGTCACTTCGCGAACGCACCTTGTGTTGGTTTGCGGACCAAAGCGATGTGAGCTTTGCGCCTGTCGCATCGAGCGAGGTTGATGCCATTAAGCTGATGTCTCCTACAGTTCTTGCCGGTCAAACAACAAAGACTCACATACTTTGTGTTTACCACCCTCTCCGCAGCGGTTCTCGAGCGATGACGGAAGTGCTTCGAGCCGCGGTGCGATTAGTAGAGCGCACTGGTTCTCTTCGTGTTCTGACTTCTCTGCCGCTTGGGGCTGAAAGCTGGAACAGCATGTTCGGAGCATGGGCTGGCTCTGTCTACGGTCGTCGTCTCACCGCGGCTTCTCTTCAGACAAGTGTGGTGGGCCATCTGCCTGAGGGAATGAGCCTCGCCCATAGTGGAGCGGGCATTCCTGGCGTACTGGGTTGCTTGCAAATGGCAGAAGCGGTTGCCCAAAGCGTGTGACGTAAGACCGCGCCTTATTTGGTTTCTTGTGGCAAGTGTGCCGCCTGCCATGAC
>JAYUVR010000371.1:0-9613 GCA_043753955.1 Archangium sp.
GTCACTCGAGCGGTACTCGATGCTGCCCGTCTCTCACCCGAAAATCTCGATGAAGTCTTATTCGTCGGTGGTCAAACCCGCGCGCCAGCCGTTCGACAACACTTGGAATCAATACTGGGGCGACCGGGCCGCACCGACATCGACCCGGCAGGAGCCGTGGCGCTGGGCGCCGCCATCTGGGGGCACTCGCTGGTTCAAAAAGAACGGGGAAAGCGAAGTTCATCGTTGGCCGAAGTGCTGTCTTCCCCCATCGGAGTTGCTGTGCAAGGTGGTGGCTTTCGCCGCATTCTCGAGCGCAACACCCGGCTTCCTGCTGAAAAGTCGCTCACTCTGGCGGTGGAATCACAGCAGGTATTAAAACTTGCAGTGATGCAAGGCACCTCAACGCGAGCGGAAGAAAACGAATATTTGGGAGCCTTGACGCTTCGCGCCGAGCGCACGGGTGAATTGATGGTGCACTTTGCGGTGGCCGCTGATGGACGATTGAGCCTTTCAGCGACCACTCCCACCGGCAAACGCGCAGAAGCGCATTTCGCTACTTCAGAGGCGAGCGAAGCAGTGCAGCAGCAATTATTGGCGCAATCTCCGCTGCCTGACGACAGTGGGGCAGTGCAGAGCCGCCAGTCAGGTCTCTTCGGCGGTCTCAAGCGCCTCTTCGGTTCAAAGTGACGCCATTTGCATTCAGGTCTGTTTTTGACCGACAGTAGCGCCGTCTCATGGCCACCATTCCGCATTCACTTGCATTCCTGACAGAGCCAAAACCCCAGCCAGGAAAATTTCGTGCCCGCTACGCGCACAGTAATACCAGCGCTGATTGGGTTGAGGTCGTGGAAGACAGGGGAACCAAGGGAGTGCCCAAGCGCATGCCTGCGGTGGCGCTGGCTCGCATTGCCCTCGCGGCTGCACCCGATGGAAGAGTTCTCGTAGGAACACTTTCTGCCGACCACCCTGTGGCTGGTTCAGGGGTAGCGCTTGAATTTACGAACAGGTCTACCGGCGCAAAGGCGAGGGTCACGCTGACGGCGAATGGAACCTTCCCCTACGGTTTCGAGCTCTCGGGGAAAGCAGGCGACTGCTTTGCAGTGGCTGCAAGTGAAGGCTCCGACGAAAGTTTCGCCTCGCCGCTGGGCAATATCGCCGTTCTCGATCGCGATCGCGGGTTCGTCGACCTCATTCCCGACCCGGGGCTTCACCATGATGAGCTCGATTCAGCCGGGCAACCCAGATTTGCCAAGGTGAATTACCAAAGTCAGGCGCTCTTTCGAGGCCCCCCACGCGTCGACCAGGTCGTGCAAGGCCGACTGGGAAACTGCTACTTCTCTGCGGCCATGGCAGCCATGGCCAAGTCGACACCTCAACTCGTCACCAAGCTGATAACCAACAATGGTGACGGCACGTATCAGGTCACCTTTAAACAAAAAGACTGGTCAACCCAGCGGTCTCGAGAAGTGCAAATCACCGTCGATGCTGACCTCTATGCACGCGTTGATGGGCACCCGCTCTATGGCAGTCACCTCGACCGTCACATCAGCGCTTCATTCGCTTTGTGGTTTCCGCTCATGGAAAAAGCGTATGCCCAGTGGAAGGGGAGCTACCATTTCATCGGCAACGGGGGCTCAGCCAGCGACGTCTTCGAAGATTTCACTGGGGTAGAAGCCTCGGTGTTGAGCATTCAAAGCGTCTCCCCCGAATCGACATGGGAAAAAATCGTAGCCCTCGTTGACGCGCAAAAACCGCTGGTTGCAGGCAGCTTCAGCGAAGATGGAGAAGCTCGGTATACCAACACCCCCATTTTTGCGAACCACGCCTATGCAATCATGGGCTACGTGACTTCAGCCGCTGGGCGGAAACTCACGCTGTCTAACCCTTGGGGCGAAAGTGTCATTGCGGGCGTGGCTCAGAATGGAAATTTTGAACTGGAGTTCGAAAAATTCATACCCCTCTTTCAAACGCTGTACTTTCAGAACTAGAGAATGAATCGCACCATGGCCAAACCTCCTGAACCAATCGAAGAAGTTCTTCCCAGCGCCAAATGGGTCGTCGACGCTGAAGTCGTTGAAGTCATTTCTACTGGGCCCAAACCGCCCAGGGTTGACGCCAAGCCAGGCGCGACCAGCACCGGTCAAAAGACTTCATCACAGACGGTGAAGCTCAAAATCAAACGCGTACTTTTCGGCGAAAATCTCGCTGAACTGGTGGTCGAAAAACCCGAAGCCCAATACGCGTTGCAGCCGGGCAATCACGGGCCATTTCTCATTGACGCCACGAAAACCATTCTCGGGCTCTACGGCCCAGATTCTTACAGCTTTGATACCCTTCAAAAGGCGTTGGCTTCAAAATGACCAAGCTCCTAGCGAGTGATTAGAAATCAAACCCAATGGTACCGCTGTTGGTTTGAACGGTACCTGCGTTGACCAGCCCGACGGTGTCGTCGTTGAAGCTGCCCAATACGGTGTAACTGAATTCGTAACCCAACATCAACACTCCGGCGATGAACCGAAACCCCGCATAGAATCGGTTATTGGCATTGCTCGCTGCGGAAACAGGGTCGAACACGTAGTAGTCCTGCGATGGGGCGGTGGGTCTATCTCCCGCGCTCAAAGAGCGATGGGGGTTGAAGTCGATAGTGCCTGTCGACGCCCCTACAAAAACAAGATTCCACCCTACGTAGGGCGTAAACGTCGCCATACCCGCGATGGCAAATTGTTTCCCCATGCCCAAATCAAGCCCGCCGGCCGCGATGTCGAAATCGCGCGTGTTGAGCATCTTGCTGAGATGGCCCCGAATGGCGATAGCAGGAAGGTAGTCAAACCCTTCGAGCACGGCCCATTTGAGCTCGATGGTTCCAATGCTCATTCGGCTCTGCTCAAGCCAAGATGCGCGGGCCCCCACCTCGAAACTCCATGGAAGCCCTTTGCGGAGGTGAATCGAGGGCATCAACACCGCGCCATCAACCAACTTTTGCGTCGGAATCTCGTTGGGGTCAGTGGCGCCCTTAAAATCAACCCCTGTCAGTTCTGCAGACACGGCAAACCCAGCATGCCCAAGTGTTTCTGGAGGCGCCAGGTTGACCGAAGTCATCAGGCCTCCGAGTCGACGAATGAAGGAACGAAAGTGAGCATTTGCAGACGGCGTGTAGCCAGTGGCACCCAACAGACAGGTGCCATCAGTGCCCCGGTCGATGCATTGGGGGTTACCCAATTGATAGATGCGAAAATCGTAGGCATCCGCAAAAGCGGAAGCCGACGAAAGCGCCCCGAGCAGCAGCCACAGATGACGAAACATGAGGGGCACCGTAGTCGCCCCCATGCGGCGCATCAATTCTTCATGGAGCTACATTCGTCTTCTGCGCTACGGCCGCGGGCCTTCGCCGAATAATCACTGATTTGCGGCTGGCGAAGTCTTGCGTCTGCCGAGAAATCAAGGTGACCAAGTTGTTGCCCTCTTTGAGAGAGAACTCGGTTGAGAACTTGAGCCTGCCATTGTCTTCTGGAGTGGCGCTGCGGAAGAAGACCTTTTGGTCGTTCACCAGCACGAAGACATCGAGCACCGACGGGTCAGTCACCACGCTTGAAAGCGTAAATTTCTCTCCGTCGATAACGGCCCCGCCTTGAGACGGGTCGACATTCATTGAGATTTGCGACGGGGTTCGAAACTGCGCCCACTCTGCCTCTTTAGGCGCAGATGCCTTCTGCCCTTTGGCGTCTCGTACATCTGAAATTTTAACGAACACTGGGCGGTCTTTTTCCCACTCAATTTTGGCCATGTTGGCCCCGCGAGAAATCTGATTCACCACCGCGCCTTTGGGCAATCGCGCCAAGGCCCTCTTCCCATCTGCCGCAGCGAAGAGTTCAGTCTTCTCAGCCAGGCGAACGACCGCCTTATTCGCTTCAAAGGCTGGGTTGGGCGCGCCGTCGGGAGCCACCGGAATGAGCAACTTGTCGGCTGTAAATTCTTCGAGCGGTTCATCGATGATGGCGTAGCGCAAACCGATTTCGTCACTCTTAAAGGCTTTTTTCACTTCAAGTTGAAACCGAGCAGACTTCGTTTCACCGGGAGCCAATTCGCCCAACTTAAACCGACCTTTTTCGATGAAAATATTCGCATCTGAAGCATTGCGGACACTGGAAAAGCTATCGAGAGCCTTGCCAGACCCCACGTTGGTGACGTCGACGAATAACCAAATGGTCTCGCCCCGCTGCACCAAGCCATCACCATTGCAGGCGGCGCAGTCATCAACGATGGACCAGGTGAAAGCGAACTGCGGGCGAGGGAGCTCGACGATGGTCAATTCACCGGCGGTACTTTCAGCCACCACCCCACTGTCGTCTTGAAGTTTGACCGTGACGCCATCGCGACGTGAAGCCAAGTCTTTGGGCGTTTTCACGTTCACCGTCCACGTCTTCTTCTCGCCCGGTTTAACCTGACCGAAGAGGAATTCGCGGCGGTCCAAAAAGCCGTTGTCTGATTCTATCCACGCGCGCAACCTTTTTACGGGTTCGGCGCCTTTGTTCTCAACGGTGAGCTCGAGGGGCACACTCTCACCTGCGACAATTTTCTTATCTGGAGTCGGTTTTAAACTGCTCACCAAGTGCAAATTCTTGGGCGTTTCGCCCGCGCTCCAATCGACACCCAGCGTGTTGATGGCATCGGCGATTCGCTTCTCTTCTGCTTGACGCTTCTCAGCAACGTAGTTTTTCCCCGCCTTGAGTTGCTCGTCACGGCGCAGCTTCGGAGCCGCAAGCAAGAATTCGCGGGCAAAAGTCACTTCGAAGTCTTCTTTCACTTCGTCTTGGCTCTCGGCGTCGAGTTGATCGTCGAGTTCTTCCTCATGAGCGGGAGGAACTTCTGAATCGGTCAGCACATTTTTTCCACCCTTTGGAGCGGGGCTTTTTGCATCTTTCTTCGGCTCAACCTTGGCCACCTTTTCAGGCTTCTCTTTTTCTTCCTTGAGGTACTTGAGCGTGTCGATGCTCTTCTCTCGTAACACCACATCGTCTCGCTTTTTGGCGGCCTGGCCATTGGCAGGGTTCGCAAAATGCGACTCGAGGTCTGCCTCGCCCATCGTCCGACGCGGCGCGAATAGGTCAACGCGCTCTTTGGTCACCCGAGTTGGAATCAGCTGAATGTCGGGCGTAATGCCCACTTCTTGAATGCTGATATCGCCTGGGGTGAGGTATTTGGCGATGGTGAGCTTCAGCGCACTCTCGTCAGGAAAGTCATAGAGCACCTGAACGGAACCCTTACCGAAACTCTGACGACCGATGATGACAGCGCGATTTTGATTCTTGAGCGCTCCCGCCACGATTTCTGAAGCCGAGGCGCTGCCAGCATTCACCAGCACTGCGATGGGGAAGAAATCGTCTTCATCATCTTGATGCGCTCGCTTCTCTTCGCGCAGCTTGTCAGAGAGACCGACCGTAGAAACGATGGTGCCTGAGGAAAGAAAGAGGTCAGAAACTTGTATGGCTTGGTCAAGCAAGCCCCCCGGGTTTCCGCGCAAGTCGAGCACCAACCCTTTGAGGCCCGCCGCATTGCCATTTTTCTTCGCTTGCTCACCCAGCTCTTCCAGCGAGGCCTGGAGATCTCGCGTGGTATTGCCTTGAAAATTCTTGAGTCGAACGTAGCCGACGTTGGCTGCAAGCAGTTTGGCCTGAACCGATTCGATGGTGATCATCGCGCGGGTCACCGTCAATTGCTGGCTCTTTTCCCACCCTTTACGCATGGTGGTGATGCTCACTTTTGAGTCGACCGCGCCACGCAACTTACCCACCGCCTCGTTGAGTTCCATATTCATGGTCGACTCTTCGCCAATCTTCAGAATTTGGTCGTCTTTCTTAACGCCCGCGCGGAAAGCAGGCGTTTTGGCGAGCACCTTCACCACCGTCAGCACGCCCTCACGCATTTGAATGACGAAGCCCAACCCACCGAACTCGCCTTTGGTGGTGAGCTTCATTTCACGGTACAGCTCGGGCCTCAGCAGCACCGAATGGGGGTCGAGGGTCTGCAACATGCCGTTGACGGCCGCGTATTCAACTTCGCGAGAATCTTCGACCGGCCTCATGTTGTGCGCAACGAAGTCGAAAATGTCTTTGAGCGTAAATGACATTTTCCACAACGAATCGACATGGCCGATGTCGAAGTCTTTGAGCTTCCCATTCACGTTCAGGTGAACTCGCCCTTGCTCGGCGTTGCCCTCAACCATCACGTCAGGCACGCTTTTTTCGACGGCTTCGAGAGAAGCGACCAACATTTCTTTAGGCCGCACTCTTTTCGGGTCTACGTAATTTTCTTTTACGTAGTGAATGACCTTCGTCAGTACCCGAAGCGAAGAGAGCTCGTGAGAAGCTTTACCGTCTTTGTCATCAGCCCGCGGCGCCGCAACAGCTTCAGCGCTCAAGGTCAATGGGGCTCGGTCGTTGCCGGAAAACGCCCACGCGGTCAACAGCGCGGCGATCACCGCAATTCGACGCAAGGTGTACATGAATGAGTCCTTCTTTCGTCTTTGGGAAATAAATGGCTGCACAACACAGTAAGCCGACTTCTCGGAACGCTCAACGCCCCAGGTGCGAAGGCCTTCCCTGTTCTTCTGGTTTTTTTGGGGCGATGGCTCCGCACTCTACTAACCCACGGTAGAGCAACGTGCCTGCGACCACCGCCACGGGCATCAAAAAGCAGTTGAGGACAGGAACCCAGAGCAATACCGACAATGCCGCTCCAAAACCTACGGTGAGGGGCAATCGGCGCCTCAAGATCTGACTCACCTCCCTGAATGGGCGGAAATGTCGAGCCATCGGGTTGGAAAGGTGCTCGGCGGCCAACCAAATCGCCGACCAAAGAGACGACAACACAAGGCACAACCCGTTGCCCGCAACGGGAAGCAGGTTGAGCAGCAAGAGCGCTAACAAACCCGTCACCATGATGGCGGTGCGCGTCAACGTGTGGAGCATCGACACAGCGACGCCACGCCACAGCGCGCGCACAGAAAAAGGAGGCGAGACGAAATCGCCACACCGCGCCTCTGTCGCTTCGGACAGTGGGTCTTGAAGCGGCGCCAATAAGAGATTGGGAGCGGTCAGGGCACCGATGATGAACAAGACTCCAAAAAACACGATTCCTAAGCCCAGGGAAGCTGCGTGTTGCCAACCGGTGTCGGCCTGAACCAAGGCTTGCGCGCCGCGTTGACCCAGTGACCATGAAGCGATGCCCACGCCAATCAGGCTCAAGCAGGTGACCACCGCACACCAGAGCGACAATCGCCTCAGCGCTTTTGTGCGGAGGATGAGCTTCAACGCTTTGAAGGGGAGAGCCAGCCCGCGAAAAAAATCTCCCTGCGAACTTTGAGCCGGGAAAAGTGGAATGGCGGGCGAGGGCATGAGGAAGAAGTGGTGGCTCGGCGGAAGGTGAACGTTATATGCGGCCACTACCTCCATGTCTCTCGACGCGAAGCAAACTGAGTCTCTTCCCATCGCCAGCAAGGCTGAACTGGTGCAGCTCCTCGCGCAAGCGGAACGTCCCACTGGGCCTTTGTTGCTGGGCTTGGAACATGAGCGACTGATGTTCCCCGCTCGAGGGTTCGAAGCTGTGCCCTATGAGGGGGAATCTGGCATCGGGAAGCTCTTGCAAAGCTTTGTTCCTTTGGGTTTTCGAGAGATTCGCGAAGCGCCAGGGTTGCCGGTCATCGCCATGCAACGCGAGACAGAAACGCTTTCCCTTGAGCCTGGCGGGCAATTTGAGCTCTCGGGCTCGCCCTTTCACACTGCACGTGAGGCGCAGAATGAAAACCTGCGCCATGTGGCCGAACTGAAACAAGTGGCAGGAGCTCTCGGGCTGCGCGCGGTAGGGCTCGGTTACCGGCCCTTCTTTGAGTTGAGCCAAATGCCGTGGATGCCCAAGAGTCGCTACCAGGTGATGCGCGAATCGCTCGGTGCTCGAGGCAGTCATGCGCATCACATGATGTTGATGACGGCGACCGCGCAGGTGAGTTTTGATTGGCGTGATGAAGCAGATTGCGTGCGCAAAACCACTGCTGCCGCGCGCATTTCGCCTTTGTTGGTCGCTCTTTTTGCAAGCAGCCCCATCGCGCAAGGGCAGCCGACGGGGTTTCAATCATTTCGCAGCCGGGTATGGAACGATGTCGATCCCGCCCGATGCGGCTACCCCGAAGCCATGCTTGATGGCTCGTTCTCATATCAAGCGTATGTGGAATGGGCGCTTGAGGCTCCGTTGCTTTTTTTGCGCAGAGAGGGCCGCTACCTTTCACCCAAACTCACTTTCCGCCAATTCTTGAAGGACGGTTTCGAAGGCATTCCAGCGCTGCACTCTGATTGGGTCGACCACCTTTCGACTTTGTTTCCTGAAGTGCGGCTCAAGAAAATCATCGAAATTCGTGCCGCCGATGGCAACAGCCCTGCACTTGCCGGAGCGCTGGCGGCACTGATGCGGGGCATTTTTTACGATGGGAGATCTCTTGACGATGCCTCCCGGTTGCTTCCGTCATTGAGCCCTCAAGAACATCGAGAACTGCATTACGCCGCTCAAAAAGACGGTCTCGACGCTCGCTTGGGCGGAGGCACTTTGGCTGACTATGGCTCTGAACTGGTGGCTTTGGCAGCTCAAGGGCTCAAGCGCATCGGCGGTGACGAGCTCAGTTTGCTGAGCCCCCTTCGGGAGATTGCGGCCGATCGCCGTTCGCCCGCTGTCGACATGCTCGAGCACTTCGAAAAAGAGAAGCGGCCTGAAGTGTTCCTCGATCGTTACACGCTTTGAGAGAGCTGCTTTCGAAGTGCTGCGGGACGATTGGTGATGATCCATTCGACGCCCAATGACTGCAGCCTTGCGGCTTCACCGGGGTCATCCACCGTCCAGCTGGCGACTTGCCAGCCTTGCGCATGCCACCGCCTCACGCGCGCTGGGGTGACTTGAGAAAAATGAGGGTGTACCGAAGTGCGTGCTGTCACCGGTAACCACAACCACGCCTGAGGCAACCAAGCTCTATCAGGGTCGAGCAAAAAGCCTCGAGGGAGTGCAGGAAAGGCCCTCGCCAAGCGCAAAAGGCACAAAGGGTTAAAACTTGAAATCAAGACCCTTTCGCTCAGTTGTCGTTCGGTGATTTTTTGACCCACCGCGACGCTGAGCCCAAAGTCATCGACCGTCTCGCATTTGAGTTCAACGTTGACCGTGGCCTCTGAAGGCAGCGCGTCAAACACCTGATCGAGGAGCGGAATGCGAGCGCACGCAAAACCTCGATGCGTTCCCACGTCGACGCGCGAGAGTTTGGCCCACGACGTGGCGCGGACTTCCCAATGCAGCCCAGCTAAGCGATCGAGCCACTCGTCGTGGCAGACCACCAGTTCGCCCGTGGAACAGCGCATCACGTCGAGTTCCACTCCGTCGGCCCCCTGAGCGATGGCGCCTCGAAAGGCTTCGAGTGTGTTTTCTGGAAAGTCAGCACTGGCACCTCGGTGCCCGAGAATCTTCATCGTCGACCTCGCTTATGAGAGTGTTCGAAATCAGGCGAAAGTTGCGCCGCGGAGCTGGCTGAGGCAACGTACTGCGAATGGGCATGGGCACCGGCGAGATCATCATGCTCGTCATCATTCTGGTGATCGTC
>JAYUVR010000372.1:0-3646 GCA_043753955.1 Archangium sp.
GCATCGGCTGGCCGATGATGTCGCTCTTTCGTTGGCTCGACTGCTGGCAGATCGCGATGGCGACCCAACGGGTGCTCGCCGCGTGCTCGAAGGCGCTCTGCATTCTGCGGGGGATAAAAAGAAAGAAATGCAAGCCATGTTGGCGGCGCTTCCTCCGGCTCCTGCCCGAGTGGCGGTAAAGAAAAGTGCCCCAGTCGCTTCTAAACCAGTCGCGCTCCCTCAAACTGATATCGCGCAAGCCATCGCTCGCGCGGTGAAACCCCTTCGCCTCGACCAGGAGGAAGAATCGATACCGGTCCCTCAAGCGCGTCGACTGAAAACAAATCGCCCCCCTGAGTTTGAACTCGTACCCGAGGGCAAAGACGAAGAGCCGGTGCTCGAAAACTCAGAGCCCTTGGTGGCCAATCTCGCTGAGAAGCTGCGAGACGTGCGGGTGGGGGCCAGAGTTCCAGGCAAAGACGACACTGAAACGAGAAGCAAGTTTAAGAACCTCGCCAAGGCTGAGGGTGACGCCGAGTTTTCTTTGGCGCAGCAACTGGGCCTCAAAGTGCGCCGGGTGGTCATCGATGCCGGGCATGGAGGCCATGACACCGGCGCCATCGGCCCCAACGGCACCAGAGAAAAAGACGTTTCGTTGGCCATCGCCAAGAAATTGGCGGCTCGCCTTGAAGAAGCGGGTCTCGAAGTCTTGTTGACGCGCGACGACGACACCTACGTGAAGTTGGAAGACAGGGCTCAGTTCGCCAATCGCCATCGGGGAGATCTCTTCATCTCAGTGCACTGCAACGCGGCCCCTTCAAGAGCACTTCGAGGCATCGAGACGTACACACTCAATACCTCGTCAAATCGCTATTCAATTCGGCTGGCAGCGCGAGAAAACGCGACGACAGAGCGGGGGGTGGGAGATCTACAATTCATTTTGGCTGACTTGGCGACCAAGGCCAATACGGGCGAGTCGACGCATTTGGCTCAGCGCGTTCAAAAATCGTTGATCCGCAACCTTTCAAACGCCTACGACGGCATCAAAGATCTCGGCACCAAAGAAGCGCTCTTCTTCGTCTTGCTGGGCGCGAAGATGCCTTCGATACTGGTTGAGACTTCATTTTTGTCGCACCCAGAAGACGAACGTCGACTGGGCGACGGTACCTACCAGCAGAAGGTCGCCGACTCGATCGCCGAAGCGGTTAAAGGCTTTCTCGAAGAAAGAAACAAATTCGCTCGAATCGATTGACGTTACCGCGGAACCACCGCTTTGAGCACGCCTCCGCCTTCGGTGCCCAACCATATTTCTGTGGGCGAAGTGCCTGAGAGGGCGGTGCCCTTTCGCTGCGAGCCTGAATCGATGAGTGTCCAACTGACGCCGTCAAAACGAAGCATGAAGCCGAAGACCGAAGGCGAATTGGTCAACCCCGTCATATAGAGCGTGTCGATACTGCCCCCCCACATGGCGGTAGCTACATCGATGCCAATGTTGCCGGGCGCGTTTTGTGACACCAACGTCTCTGTGTCCCAGTACACCCCGAAGCGGGCATCACCGAAGGCGAAGGCTTCGCCCGGCCCAGGGCTCCAAACAGACAACCACGGGGCGTGATTGACCGAGTCAGACCTGCGCGGGACCCAATCGCCGTCTCCGGTTTTCGAAACGAGAAAATCAAGCCCCGCTATCCAAATTTCATCGGTATTTCGGCAGTAAATCGACGTGAGCGTATTGCTGGTGATGGAGCCGAGCCGCTGAAACAATGTCGCGTTTCCTTTGTAACGCTCGCCATTGACGCCGACGCCCCACAAGTCTTCGCCGCACCACGCGATGTCGAGAATGGTTGCTCCTGGGCTGTCGATGGGGAGCGTCGACCAGGCGGTGCCGTTCCACAGGTACACATTGGTTCTGCCACTGACGATGACTTCAGCGTCATTTCGAGCGACGATCGCAAACAAACGTTCGACAGCAGGAAAATCACCCAAGGGTTCAAACCCGTTGGTTCCTTTGTGCATCACTTTTCCCGTACGACTCTCACAGCGCGCATCGACGCATTCATTGACTGCCGCAAAAACATCGCTTGCGGTAGCTGCCAAGTCAGCGACGTCGCCTTGAAACCCAAAAGAACGTTCAGTGAATGAGCCGCTGCCGCTGTCCCAAACCCAGATGGCGCCCAAGTCGCCTACCACGCGCCCAACAGGCGACGTCTTGCCCGCCCCAAAAATGCCTCGAGGCACTTGCTGGCCGCGCAGAGGGAAGTATTGCCAGGCGATTTCATTCACGCCTCCATCAGAGACCGGGACTTCGCTTCGCACCCACACCAAGCCCTTTGAGAGTGGTGCGGGGTCTCCCAATACGATTTCGCCACCCACAAACACTCGAGAATCGAAGACGCCCAGCGAAGTGACTGCGGCGAAAGCCGGTGACGGAGGCAGCGTCTCTGACGCCCACCCAGTGCCCTGGAAGTGCCACAGACGCCCGCCACCCACGGCCCAGGCTTCACCTGAAAAGTCGATCACCTGCGCCGCTTCAAGTTTGACTGCCAATCGGGTGTCATAGAGCGAGTCCCACACTTTTGAAGTGGGGTCCCATTGATAAATCGACCCCAGGTCGCCCACCACCACAAAGCCACCCTGGCCGTTGCCAATGACTGAGAGCAGGCTTTCAAAAGAAGGGTGTGCTTCGGTCGTCCACGCTCCGTCTCGATGGATGATGACCTCGTTGCCCGTTCCCACCCCCATGCCATGGGTGCCATCGAACCAGAGCTGGCTCAAATCACTGATTCGGGTGGGCTCGAAGACACGAACGTCAGCGAGAACGTCTGGGCCATGAAATTCAACGAGTACACCGACGCCGTTGACTTGACCTACGGCAACCGCATCAGTCAATGACGTCCCGGCAACAGCTTTGAGCGCAATGCCGGGGGCTGAAAACGCTCTGGTCCATGCATCGAGGCCATCTTGAATCAGTACAGTGCCATTTCCACCCGAGTACACCGTGCCGAAATTGCCGGGAGCAATGGTGCCTCCGAGGAGATCATTCCCAGTGGGGAAGGGGTTTTGATGCCCGAAAGAACTGGGGCCCGTCGTCTTGCCATGCACAAAGAGGTGCGCGGTCACCGTTTTCATACCGGCACTGGCCGTGATGGTTGCAATACCGGGCTCGAGTGCCGAAACGATACCGTTGCCGTCGACAGAACCCACGCGAGAGGGCACCACTTTCCAAGTGATTTCAGCGTCTGTAGTTTGACCCCTCGACGAAACCGCTTGCACTGTCAGTTGTTGCGAATCGCCGACGCTGAGATTGATTTCGTGTGGTTCTAAAGTGAGGTGATCGACATCGGTCGGCACTGAGCTCGTCAGCCAAAAAAGACCGAGCCGTTCAACGTCGGCCCCCACGGCTTTAAGGGGATCACTCATCACCGTCACCCCAGGCAGTTCCGCGAAGGCTTCATCGTCGGAATTGCGCCGCATGTCGAAGGTGCTGGCGGTCACTCCTTCGGGCACTTCTTCGGTGATCCACTTCAAATAAAGTTTGAGCGGCTTTTTGAGAACCAAGGTGGCCGGAGATAAGCGGTACCCGTGACTGACGCGTTTTCGCCTGGGCACTTCGGGAACATTGTCGTCGATGGTGACAAAGATGCGCGTCTCTTCGTCAACAGCGCCCTCG
>JAYUVR010000373.1:0-7280 GCA_043753955.1 Archangium sp.
TCGCTCATGCCGTCTGAAAACGCGCACATCCGTAACTTCTCTATCATTGCTCACATCGATCACGGCAAATCGACGCTCGCCGATCGCTTGCTCGAGAAGACGGGGACTGTCAACGACCGACAGAAACAAGCCCAGTTTCTCGACAATATGGATATCGAGAGGGAACGCGGTATCACCATCAAAGCGCAGACCGTGCGCATGAAATATCGCGCTCAAGATGGGAAAGACTACATCTTGAACCTCATCGACACTCCGGGCCACGTCGACTTCGCTTATGAAGTCAGTCGCTCGTTGGCGGCCTGTGAAGGGGCCTTGTTGGTGGTTGATGCGACCCAAGGGGTCGAGGCTCAGACGTTGGCCAACGTGTACATGGCCATCGAGAACAATCTCGAAGTCATTCCGGTCATCAATAAAATCGATCTCCCTTCGGCCGATGTCGAACGCACCCGCGCAGAAATCGAAGATCTGATCGGCCTGCCCGGTGATTCCGCAGTGCCCGTGTCTGCCAAAGAAGGGGTAAACATCGATCTGTTGTTGGAAGCGGTGGTCAAACAGGTTCCGCCTCCAGCGGGCTTGCTGACAGACCCCCTCAAGGCGCTCGTTTTTGACAGCTGGTACGACAACTATCGCGGCGTGGTGATGCTGGTTCGCGTGGTCGACGGGGAAGTCAACGTCGGCCAGAAGATTCGACTTTGGTCGAATCAAAAAGAATTCGAAGTACAAGAATTGGGTGTCATCGCCCCGTTTCCCATCGCGGTCAAAAAGTTGATCGCAGGCGAAGTGGGCATTTTCGTGGCCAACGTCAAAGAGCTCGCCGATGCCAAAGTAGGCGACACCATCACTGACGCCGTTCGCCCCACCACGACGCCATTTCCCGGCTTTAAAGAAGTAAAGCCCATGGTCTTCTCGGGCGTTTTTCCCATCGACGCGGCCGACTATGACAACCTCCGCGACGCGCTGACCAAGCTGCGCCTCAACGATTCGGCCTTTACCTGGGAACCTGAAACCTCAACGGCCTTGGGCTTCGGCTTCCGGTGCGGCTACTTGGGCCTGTTGCACATGGAAATCGTTCAAGAGCGGTTGGAACGCGAATACAACTTGAACCTCATCTCCACGGCGCCCTCGGTGGTCTACACCGTGTTCCCGAACGGAGGCGATTCGTTCACCATCGACAACCCGGCCAAATTGCCGCCGGTACAAAATATCGAACACCTCGAGGAACCATTCCTCATCTGCCACATTCACGTACCCAATGAGTATTTGGGAGCCATCTTGGGCCTGTGCCAGGAACGGCGCGGTATTCAGAAGGCCATCGACTACATCGGGTCAAGCGGTACCCGCTGTCGAGTGACCTATGAAATGCCGTTGGCCGAAGTGGTGTTCGACTTCTTTGACAAGATGAAATCGGTCAGCCGTGGTTATGCGTCGTTAGATTACGAGCTCGGTGGCTATCGCACCTCTGAATTGGTGCGCGTCGACATTCTCATCAATGGCGAAGTGGTCGATGCCCTGTCCATCATCGTGCACAAAGAGCGGGCCTATCAGCGCGGCCGTGAGGTCTGTGAAAAACTCAAAGCCGTGATTCCCAAGCAGATGTTTGAAGTGGCGATTCAGGCCGCCATCGGCAGTCGAGTCATCAGTCGAGAAACCATTTCAGCCATGCGAAAAAACGTGTTGGCCAAGTGTTATGGCGGCGACATTTCACGCAAGCGCAAGCTCCTTGAAAAGCAGAAAGAGGGCAAGCGGCGCATGAAGCAGGTGGGGAGCGTTGAACTGCCCCAAGAAGCATTCCTCGCCGTCTTGAAGTCGGAGAACTGACGTGGCTGTAAAAGCAACCATTGCTGCCACCGTGTCGAGTCGGCTCTCCATCGAAGAGAACAAGCAGCTCAACCGCTGGCGTTGGCATGACCGACTGGTGAGTCTGTGGGCTCCAGTCACGGTGATGGCGCTGATTTTTGTGGTGTATTTGACGGTGGTCGAGACCGCGGTGTGCACCTATTTGTGGCTGCAACCGGTGATGCAATTTATCGGTTTGCTCTGTTTTGGGTGGTGGGCCTGTTTGGTGGTGCTGCGTTTTGGAGTGGCTCGAAAGTGGAACGAAGCTCGGCAAGCGCGTTACCAGGCCGAAGAAGCGCTCGCTGAAGTCGACGCGTTGAGCAAAAACAATCGAGCGCGCATCAAAGACAAAGTCTGGAACGAAATTGTCGTTGCCTACGAAGCCACAGTGAAATCTTTCGGCAAGGCGCCCAAGGAAACTGACGAGGCGACTGCAGCGCTGGTGCAACTCAATGAACGGCACTTGAAGATGCTGCGAAAAGGGTGGCTGGCCTTGGGTGGAGGCTTTGTGCGGGCTCTGTTGATCGCGCTGGCTTTTCGCACGGTGCTCCTCGACCCGTTCAAGATTCCTTCAGGCTCCATGATTCCCACGCTTGAACTGGGCGATCAGATTTTCGTGAACAAGTTTATTTACGGTGTGCGCTTGCCGTTCACCAACATCGTGCCTTTCGTCATCGTTCGGCCTCCGAAGCGGGGCGATGTGATTGTGTTCAACAACCCCGTCAACCCTCAGTACGACTACATCAAGCGGGTGGTGGGCGTGCCGGGCGATACGTTGTCATTCACTGAAGAGGGTTTAGAAATCAACGGCCAGTTGGCTCCTCGTGCCCTCGAGAACCCAGAATATCGCTTCTGGGAACACCCTGAAGTGCAAGTCACCAGTCTCGAAACGTTGACCCATTGGTTTGGCACGTGGACAGACAATGACTGGTCCAGTCGTCCCGAAGCGCTCTACCGCGAAACGTTTGAGGGTGTTCCCCACCTCATTCTCGATGGTGACGAGCGCAGAAAAGCGTCCTTGGGGTGGATGGAGGTCAAATCGGTCAAAGTTCCCTCAGGGTCTGTTTTCGTGATGGGCGACAATCGAAACAACTCCCTCGACAGCCGCTTTGGCCTCAACAACGTCAACGGCAGCCATGCACCCGAGTTTGTTCCCTTTGGCAGCATCAAGGGCAAAGCCACGGTGATTTGGTTCTCTCTTTCTCACGATGGGTTTTTGAGTTCGATTTTTGGTGGCACCGGCATTCGTTATGACCGATTTTTTAAGCCCGTCACCATGTGTGGTGATGAGAGCCCTCGAAGGTAAGTAGCGACGTTGCTTGACGCCTCGGGCGACCGTGGCTACGTGCTTGTCCGTGCGCAACGATGGAGAGACGAACCCCGGCACGGTACTGTTTTTCGTCGCCTTGGCCGCAGGTGCCTTCTACCTGTTGAACGTAGGGCCCATGTACCTCGACAACTTCGAGGTTAAAGAAGCCACCGCCGAGGCCTTCAATGCCTTTTTTTCTGCCGGTGAAAAGCCGGCCCTCGAGGGGCTCTTGTCTCGCTTGAATCGGCAAAATGCCGATGTCAGTCACTTTGAAGTGGGCGAAGACGGTATTGAAACGGTGAAGCCTGGTTTTGGTCTCACGGAAGAGAACGTGAGTTTCGTGTTTGACGAGCATTCAAAAAAGCTCACCGTGCGTGTGGTGTACGATCGCATCGTTCAATTCAAACCACTCAAGAAGCGAAAGACGTACCACCTGGTGGTTGAAAAAACGGGGGCTGCACTCAAGTGAGCTCTCGTCACCTCCTCGCCATCGAAGGGCGTTCGAAGCTCGACCTCGAGCGGTTGCTCACCAGGGCCCACGAATACCGCGAATCACGGGTGGGAGGCCGACACCTCGTCGGCCGCGTGGTGGCCAACGTCTTTTACGAAGCATCGACTCGCACCCGTTCGAGTTTCGAGGTCGCCGCCGCCAGCCTCGGCGCGCACGTTCTTAATTGGTCCGTCACGGGCTCGTCGGCTTCAAAAGGCGAGACCTTGGTCGACACCGCAAAAAACATTGCTGCACTGGGCGTCAGCATCATCGTGGTGCGGCACCAAAATAGCGGCGCGGCAGACCTGGTGGCTCGTTCAGTCTCTTGCTCCGTGGTCAACGCGGGAGATGGCCAACACGAGCACCCCAGTCAGGCCTTGCTCGATGCGTACACGCTGTGGCGTCGATGGGGCTCGCTGGAAGGTAAGCGCGTGGCCATTGTGGGTGACATTCTTCACAGCCGGGTGGCGCGCTCAAACTTGCATTGCATGCAGGCGTTGGGAGCGAGTTTGGTTTTCTGTGGGCCGCCCACCATGTTGCCTGCTGGGCTTTCTACCTTTGGGGTTCAAGTCACTTCGGAACTCGACGTCGCGCTCGATGGCGTCGATGCGGTGATGATGCTGAGAATTCAGCGAGAACGGCAGTCTGATGCCTTGTTCCCCAGCGCCGCTGAGTACCACCGACGGTGGGGGCTGACGAACGAGCGAGCCGCCAAGTTGAAACCTGAAGCCGTGGTGTTGCACCCAGGGCCGGTCAATCGCGGCCTCGAGCTGTCGCCCCAAGTCGCCGACGGCCAGCGCAGTCTCATTCTCGAGCAAGTTGAGAACGGGGTCGCAGTGCGCAAGGCCATTCTGGAGGCCGTGTCATGAAACTTCTCCTTCGTGGCGGCCGGGTGCTCGACCCTGGCTCTGCGCGCGATGAGTTAGTCGAAGTGTTGCTCGTCGAGGGTCGCATCGCTCAGGTGGCTGCTCACATCGAAGCGGCTGATGCCCAAGTCGTCGAGCTTGAAGGCGCATGGGTCTGCCCTGGGTTTGTCGATCTGCACAGTGTGGTGAACGATGAGCGCGATGTCGAAGCTGCGCTTCGCGGTGGCTTTACCACCGTGGTGTGCGTGCCTGAAACGGTGCCGCCTCACACTGAGAGACTGACGCTGCTGAGCGCCGCGCCGCTCACGCGCGAACTGGCAGGCGATGAGCTGGGCGAAATCTCGAGCGACACCTTGTGCTTGAGCCAAGGTTTTCGACCGCTGGTGAAGTCGGGAATCTTGCGCCGTGCGCTGCAGTATTCGGCTTCAGAGGGGAAATTGGTGATGTTGCACGCTGAAGATCCATCGCTCACTGGCGGCGGTGTATTGGGCGAAGGCGCGATGGCGACTCGGTTAGGGCTTCCGTCCGTTCCGGTCTCAGCTGAGGCGGCGGTGGTGGCGCGAGATCTCCTCATCTTCGAAGAAACGGGAGGGCGACTTCACTTTTCACACCTCACGACGGCTCGAAGTGTCGATTTGATTCGTCAGGCCAAAGCGCGTGGGCTGAACGTTTCTGCTGATGTGAGCCCGCACCATCTGACGCGCTTTGATCTCGCTGCTGAGGGGTACTCGTTGCAGGCGCGAGTCTGGCCGCCGCTGCGAAGCGAGGCCGACATGCAGGCGCTTGCCGCCGGTCTCGCCGACGGAACAATCGACGCAGTCGCTTGCGATCACGTTCGTGTCGACGTGCTCGACACCGAGCACCCGTTTGAAGCGTGTGCCCCAGGCTGTGAGGCCTTCGAACAAGCGCTCACAGCTGTACTTTCCTTAAAACTTTCGCCCTTGCGCACTGTCGAAGTGCTGGCCACGGCTCCTTCGCGCCTTTTGGGCCTTCCTCCGGGCACGACGCCAGGTATGAATGCCGCCCTCACGCTGGTTGACCCGAAAGCGGGGTGTGTCATGGGCGTGATTCACGGTATGCGGTACACCTCTTTCTCTGCAGGAGTTTAAAACCGTGAAGCGAACCGTCTTGGCCTTGGCCGATGGAAAAGTCTTCGAAGGTCGCTCATGTGGTTCTTCGAGCGAAAGTATTGGAGAAGTGGTCTTCAATACTTCGATGTTCGGGTACCAAGAAGTGCTCACTGACCCTTCTTACGTGGGGCAAATCGTCACCATGGCGTACCCCCAAATGGGCAATGTGGGCACCACGCCTGAAGACGAAGAATCAGGCAGACCGCATGCCGTGGGCATGGTGGTGCGCGAGTACTCGGAGCCTTCTAATTGGCGTTCCCAAGAATCGCTCGATGCCTATCTCGCGCGCTTTGGCGTCGGAGGGATTGAGGGTCTTGATACCCGTGCGCTCGTGCGCCACTTGCGTACGCAAGGTTCCCAGATGGGCGTGCTTTCAACCGAGCCGGTCACCGCCAAAGCATTGGTCGAGAAGGCCAAAAAAGCGCCTGGCATGGAAGGCCTCGATTTGGCCACGGGCGTTTCGACCAAGGCGATTTACGAGTGGGCTAAGCCGACTCCGCAAGTCTTAGGAGGGCTCCCCAAGCCTTTGCCCGCCGCGAAGTTTCGGGTTATCGCCATCGACTACGGGCTCAAAAAAGCAATGCTGCAGTTTTTGGTCGACGTCGGCTGCCATGTCACGGTGGTGCCCGCGTGGACCTCGGCCCAAGACATTTTGACGCGCAAACCAGACGGCGTTTTTCTGACCAATGGCCCGGGAGATCCAGCGGCGGTGAAGGGGGCTGATCAAACGGTGGCGGCTCTTTTGGGCAAGGTGCCTGTGTTTGGCATTTGTTTGGGTCATCAGATTTTGGCGCTCGCTTTGGGTGGCAAGACTTGGAAGATGAAGTTCGGTCATCGGGGCGCGAATCAACCAGTCAAAGATGTGGTGACCGGGCGCGTTGAAATCACCAGCCAGAACCATGGTTTTGCCGTCGACGCCAAGAGCATCGAAGGCCGCGGCGTGGTGACACACTTAAATCTGAACGACCTCACCGTTGAAGGTTTAGCGGTGCCCGAGGCGCGTGCTTTTTCAGTGCAGCATCACCCGGAAGCGTCGCCAGGCCCGCACGATGCTCGATATTTGTTTCAACGATTCGCCGACGTCATGGCCGGAGGGCCTGTCATCTCATGAGCGAGGCTCCTCACCCGTATTTAGAAGAGTTGATCGCCTTTGCGACCCCTGAGTCGTCGAAGGCCGATTTGCTCGCCGCTCGGGCGCGATGGTTTGAAAAAAATGGCGAAGTGTTTGAAGAAGATAGGCAGCTCGAACAGCGCATGGCCGGTTTTCTTGAATACTACGTGTGCGATCGAGTGGCCCCGCATCTGGGCATGACGCCTGCTCGAGCGCGCTATGAGCTGGCGCTCAAAGAAGATTCACCGACGCGAGCGGCTGGGTTTCGGGCGCTCACCGAGACTTTGCATGGTGTTTTTGAAGTCAGACGCATTGCGAAAGGCCTGGTTCGACTGCGTGGGCTCTTTTCGGGCATCACTTGGGAAGTGACTGAACGTCGGCAGATAGTAGGCCTGTTGGTGGGCGATGTACTCGAAGCCAGACTCATTCCCTTAGCTGGCCCGTTGTACTTTTCACCTTCGTATTGTTTTCACCCTCATGAAGCCACGGGTCAGCTCTTGGCAGAGGCCAAACGGCGAATCAAAATAGGTACCGTCGA
>JAYUVR010000374.1:0-6356 GCA_043753955.1 Archangium sp.
CTCACGTCGGCCATCTCATGGCCGCGCTCTATCTGCGCTCGAACCTCGGGTGTGACCAAGTGTGGTTGGTACCCTCAGTCATTCACCCTTTTGGAAAGCCCCTGGTGCCATATGAAGATCGATTGGCAATGTGCGAGGCGATGGCAGAAGACGTAGGTCCCTGGCTGAAGATCAGTCGTGCTGAGCAACAGGTAGGCAAAGAAGGGCGAACCATCGAGCTGCTTGAATGGTTGCTCCCTCAGCACCCCGACTGTCACTTTCGTTGGGTGATCGGTTCAGACATTTTGGGTGACTTGCCCAAATGGAAATCGTGGCCGCGCATTGAGCAACTGGTCACCGTCACGGTGCTTCATCGCGCAGGTCACCCTTCAGACAAAGCGATAGGCCCTCCGCTGGTGGCTGTCTCTTCAACTGAAATTCGAAAGCGACTCGAGGCCGGAGACGTGCCTGCTGATTTGATTCCCCAAAAGGCGCTTCAACTCGCGCGAGAACGGGGCCTGTACGGGTTGAGCTAACCTGCGGCTTCACTTGGGAATGAAGGGGAAACGGTTGCGTGTCGGGGCCTGTGTGCTAATGCGCGCGCGCCGTCACTTTGCTCTCAAGGGAACCAAAACCGATGAAACTTTCACGACTTGCGGGAGTGGCCGCGCTGTTGACGCCCATTCTTGCCTTCGCCAATGAGGCGAATCTGCCGCTTCCCCGCCTTGATTCTCAAATTTTTATGGGCGTCAACGGCCGCACCCTGCTGATGATGGGCATTGCGGTTTCTGTGCTCGGTCTCGCGTTCGGGCTCGTGCAGTACATGCAGCTCAAGGCCTTGCCTGTACATAAGGCGATGCTCGAAATCTCTGAGCTCATCTTCGAAACCTGCAAGCAATACCTCATCACCCAAGGAAAGTTCATTCTGGTTCTCTGGGTGTTTATCGGCGCTGTCATCGCTGTCTACTTTTCGATGGCTCACGTCGATGGGCCTGCTGCGCAGTGGCCAACGCCCGTGCGCGTGTTGATCATCCTCCTGTTCTCGCTGGTCGGCATCGCCGGAAGCTATGGAGTTGCGTGGTATGGAATTCGCGTCAATACCTTCGCCAATTCTCGCGCCGCCTTCAGTTCGTTGACGGGAAAGCCTTTTGGCACCTACGCGATTCCGCTCAAGGCCGGCATGTCGATCGGCATGATGCTCATCAGCACCGAGTTGTTGCTGATGCTGGCCATCCTCTGCTTCGTGCCTGGTGAACTGGCTGGCTCGTGCTTCATCGGCTTCGCGGTTGGCGAGTCGTTGGGCGCCTCAGTGCTCCGCATCGCGGGCGGCATTTTCACCAAGATTGCAGACATTGGTTCTGACTTGATGAAGATCGTCTTCAAGATCAAAGAGGACGACGCACGTAACCCAGGCGTCATCGCTGACTGCGTGGGCGACAATGCAGGCGACTCGGTAGGCCCCTCGGCTGACGGCTTCGAGACCTATGGCGTGACCGGCGTGGCGTTGATCGTCTTCATTCTGCTGGCCGGTGCTGATGACGCGGTCAAAGTGCAGTTGCTGGTGTGGATCTTCATGATGCGCGTGATGATGGTGATCACCAGCTTCGTTTCGTACTCCATCAACGATCTCATCGCGAAGGCCCGCTACCGCAACGCGACGCACATGAATTTCGAAGCACCGTTGACTCAGTTAGTAGTGCTCACTTCCATTCTTTCTGTCGCGGTCACTTTCGTGGCCTCGAAGCTCCTCATTCCTTCCATCGGGGGCGATACGGAAATGTGGTGGAAGCTGTCGTTGATCATCACCTGCGGCACTGCAGCTGGCGCCATCATTCCTGAACTGGTGAAGGTCTTCACTTCGACTGAGTCTGGGCACGTGCGTGAAGTCGTCACGGCCTCAAAAGAAGGCGGAGCATCGCTCAACGTCATCTCGGGTTTGGTGGCCGGTAATTTCTCGGCGTACTGGCTCGGAATCACCTTGGTCTTCCTCATGGGCATTGCGCACTGGGTCTCAGGTATGGGTTTGGCAACGCTGTTCCCCATCGCCGGTTCCATTGATGCCTCGCCGGTGTTCGCCTTCGGCTTGGTGGCCTTCGGCTTCTTGGGCATGGGCCCGGTCACCATCGCCGTCGACAGCTACGGCCCGGTGACGGACAACGCGCAGTCGGTCTACGAGCTGTCGCTCATCGAAGACGTTCCCAATGTGAAAGCGGAGATCAAAAAAGATTTCGGCTTCGAGCCGAACTTTGAATTGGGCAAACAATTCCTCGAAGAGAATGACGGTGCAGGGAACACCTTTAAAGCCACTGCGAAGCCCGTGCTCATTGGTACCGCAGTTGTCGGCGCGACCACGATGATCTTCTCGATTCTGTTTTCCATCACCAATGGGCTGCAGGTCGGTATCGAAAACGTTTCTCTACTTCACGCCCCTTTCCTCCTGGGTCTCATCTTGGGCGGCGCGGTCATTTACTGGTTCACGGGCGCTTCAATGCAGGCCGTTTCTACTGGCGCCTACCGGGCCGTTGAATTCATCAAGCAGAACATCAAGCTGGAAGGCTCGACCAAAGCCTCTGTGAGCGATTCGAAGAAGGTGGTGGAAATCTGCACCAAGTATGCGCAGTCGGGCATGCTCAACATCTTCCTCGTCATCTTCTTCAGCACCCTGGCTTTCGCTTGCTACGAGCCCTTCTTCTTTATTGGCTATTTGATCTCCATCGCTCTGTTTGGACTGTATCAAGCCATCTTCATGGCCAATGCCGGTGGCGCTTGGGACAATGCCAAGAAGCTGGTCGAGACTGAATTGCGAGCCAAAGGCACTGAGCTCCACGCGGCTTGCGTGGTGGGCGACACTGTCGGAGATCCCTTCAAAGACACCTCGTCAGTCGCACTCAACCCGGTCATTAAGTTCACCACGCTCTTCGGGCTCCTCGCGGTCGAGTTGGCTTACGAAATTGGCAAGGTGCCGACAGGGGCGCTCGATAAGTTAGGCAAGGCCGTCTACGTCTTCAAGGCCAACCCCACCACGCTGACACTGGCGGGAGTCTTCTTCGTCATCTCGATGTTCTTCGTGCACCGTTCCTTCTACGGAATGCGCATTGAGACGGGCGTAAAGAACGAAACGCCTCTGCAAGTCGGCTTGAAGAGCGAAGCGTAAGTTCTAAACGTACTTTCAGAAATCACGGCCGCCTTGGGTTTCCCAATGGCGGCCGTTGTCTTATCTGCCGCTCCGTTTCAGCTCACGCAGTTGACGCCGCGGAGGCTCAATGTTTTGGCGTACTTTATCGGCCTCAGCGTTGCGCCCTTGCGCTTGGAGCAAAGCAGCCAATCGCCTGCCTGCGATGACTTTTAAGGCTGAAATGTGAAGCAGTTTTCGCAGCTCTTTCTCTCCGCCTGCGCTGTCGCCCGAGCGTTCAAGCGCGTCGGCCAGCTGAAGCCGGGCGCCGTTGATTTCGGGGTGTGCCGCCAAGTATTGGCGCAACAAAGTCACGGCGCTGGCAAAGTCGCCTTCAGCACTGAGCAGATTGGCCAGGCGCATTTGTGCATCGGAGTAGCCATCGCGAAGCTGCAGTGCCACTTCCAGTGCGCGACGGGCTTCGTTTCGATGGCCTGTCTCGTCAGCGGCTAAGGCAAAGAGGTAATGAGCGCGAGGGTTTTCAGGGCTCAACGTGCGAGCAATGTCGAGATGCACATACGCTTCAGCTGTTGTGCCTTTTTTAAGTTGCAGGCGCCCCACTTCAACTCGACCCATGGCCCAGAGAGGGTCTGCGCGCACTGCCGATTCGAGGAAAACAAGCGCTCCCACATCGTCCCCTCGCCTTTCCAAATCTTGAGCGTGTTCAAGGGGGCCTGCGTTCGCCAAAAGAAGCATCAGAAGCCGCATCGAGTCTCCCTACTAGGCTTTGGGAATACTTGCCTTCCTGGCTCGCGCGCGACACAACGCGCGGGCAATGCAGTGGCTCTATTCTCACAAGGTCTCTTTATGGAAGTGAGTGACAAAACTCTGGCGGCGCTGGGCTTCGACGACATTCGCGCGGCGCTTGCCAACCGATGCCGCAGCGAAGTGGGCCAAAGTCGAGCAAGTAGCCGTGGCTTTCTTCAGTCTCGTGATGAGGTCTTGGCATCGTTAGCCCTCATCGAAGAAGCACGGGCGCTCAAAGCTGAACCGATGACGTTGCCCATCACCGGCATTGTCGACATTCGGTCATCGGTCGACCGCGCCTCGAAGTCAGGCATGCTCGAGCCTCGAGAATTGCTCAACGTCTGCCAAGTGCTCTTCAGCTTCGAGCGCTCGCACGAGATTCTTCTTGAGCGAAAGGAACGCTTTCCTGGGCTGGCGACACTCGGCCGACGGCTGCCGCTTCTGACCAAGTTGGCGACTCGAATTGATCGCAGCCTTGAAGCCAGCGGTGAAATTTCTGATCGAGCCAGCCCCGAATTGCGCGACGCGCGAGAAACTGCGCGAGGCCTCCATCGAAAGATTCGGGGGCGCCTTGACCAGCTGCTCTCGGATCAAAAGTTCAGCGAAACGTTGCGCGAGGGGTACTACTCAGTGCGCAACGATCGCTACGTCGTCCCCGTGAAGTCGAGTCACCAGCGTGAAGTGACCGGCCTCGTTCACAACGCCAGTCAGTCCGGCCAAACGCTCTTCGTCGAGCCGACAGAACTCATCGGCTTGGGCAACGAGTTGGCCATCGCTCAATCGATAGTGCTGGAAGAAGAGCGAAAGGTACTCATCGAGTTGTCGGGCTTGGTAGGCCGCGAAGCGAAGTCTCTGCTCGATGGAATTGAAGCCTTGGCGATGCTCGATGAACTCGAGGCCGTCGCATTGCTTGCCAATGATATTCAAGCCACCACTCCGAGTCTTGAACCGGCCGACGGAACGCTTGCACTCAAGGGCCTGCGTCACCCTCGCCTGGTGCTCAAAGGCGGCGCTATTATTTCCAACGATGTCGAGTTGGGCGAGGCACGTTCGCTCGTCGTCTCAGGGCCTAATGCGGGCGGGAAGACCGTCACCCTCACCGGAGTGGGCCTTTGCGCGGTGATGGTGCGCGCTGGTTTGCCAATTCCCTGCGACCCTGGTTCGAAAATTCCGCTGTTTCACCAGGTGCATTCGGCTATCGGAGATCAACAAGATCTTCAAGCAGGCCTATCGACCTTCTCTGCTCACGTGACGTTGCTTCGTGACATCGTCGCCGTTGCCCGTCGAGGCGCGTTGGTGCTCATCGACGAGATCGCCGCTGACACAGACCCTCGAGAAGGCGCAGCCATCGCGACCGCGGTGCTCGAAGAACTGCTCGAGCGCGGTGCGATTGTCCTCGTCACCACGCACCTCGAAGAGCTCAAAGCGCTGGCTCACCTCGATTCTCGCTTCGTCAATGCGCGGGTTGGTTTCGATGGAAAACGAATGTCTCCGACGTACCGGCTGCAACTTGGTTTTGCCGGTGCTTCATCAGCCATCGACATCGCTCGCCGAGTAGGGCTGGACGAGTCAATTTGTCTGCGCGCTCATGATTTAGCGGTCAACACCGGCGGAGCGCTTTCAAAGGCACTCACCGCCGCCGAAGAAGAGCGACGAAAACTCTTTGAACAACGAGATCTCGCTGAGCGCGATGCGAAGGAGGCCAAACTGGCGCGCGAACAAGCCGAAGTTGAGCTGTCGCAGGCGCTGAAAAAACGAAAAGAAGAAGAAGTGAAATTTCGCGCGGCACTTCGAGCCGAATTGGAATTCGCGCGCGGCCAAATTCGCACCATCGTTGAGCGACTCGAAACCGAACGCGGCGACAAGGCCCTCAAAACGGCCCAGGCAGTTGCTGCCGACTTGACTGCGCGAATCAATGAGCAAACAACAGCTGAGCGAAGCGCTCGTCAGGAACTGAAAGGTGAAATTCGAGAATTAGCTCCCCTTGAACTCAAGGTAGGAGCGCGAGCACGCCATCGTTCAATGGATGCTGAAGTCGAAATCATCGAACTCTCAGGGGAAACAGCCACCGTCATTGCCGGTGTGATGAAAATGAGAGTGCCTTTAAGCGAACTGGGGCCTGCGACCAAAGTGAAGGAAGCCTTGCAATTTCCGGGTGCGAACAGAAAAGAATCGCGGCTCGAAAAGGTGGCCCAGGTTGCCGCTCAGGTGCTGACGCTCGCCAGCCCTACCATCGATGTTCGAGGCGAACGCAGCGACGATGCGCTCAGGAAAATCGAGCAGTTTCTCGACCGTTGCACCCGCAATGGCGATGACGCAGCCATCATCATTCACGGCCACGGCACCGGCGCCATCAAGCGAGATGTACGCGAATCGCTTCAACATTCCCCCTACGCGAAATCATTTCGGCCCGGCGACTCAACCGAAGGAGGAGACGGGGTCACGGTGGTGCTCTTTT
>JAYUVR010000375.1:0-8284 GCA_043753955.1 Archangium sp.
TCTTTAAAGGGCTCGCTTTCAGGTTGAAACCATTGAGGGTGCTTGAGCAGTTTAGGGCGTCCCGCTGAGTCAATTTCATCGCCTCCACCGTCGCCGTACGAAAAGAATGCGGCAGTGCGGCCGCCCAAGTGATTTTGGCTTAGCTCCGCCCATTCAGCAGTCTTCTCGAGGGCAATCGCCAGGGTGGGGTCTTTGTGGCCAATCAGTTCCTCTTTCGGGTTGCCGCCGTTCATGCACACCAGGCGGTCAAACATCGCCTTCAAATTGCTGCTGGGCCCGTACCAATTTACTGGCCCAATAATCGCCCAGGCGTCCGCCAGGTCGAGGCGCGCGTATAGATCGAGGTTCCACATCAAGTCAGGCGCCGCTTGGTTGCCTTTTTCGTAACAATTGCAAGGCCATACGCACAATGCCTGCGAGGTAGAAACGCAAGCATTGCAGGTGCGAATTTGTTCCCGGTTCCACACATTGCCCAAGTCTTCGACGTCGATTTCCCATTCCTCGGGGAGGCGATCTGCCAATCGGAACATCAGCGTGCGCGCCTTCGAGTCGGCTGCGGGGCAACAGAATTGGCGTCGGTTCGAGCCGGCCAAGAGCAACACGCGAAGGGGACGGTTCAGCGGCGACTCAAGGGCCTTGATGTCGTCGGGTTTCATAAGCTTGAAGTGCTGCAACGGCAGAGCCAGAAAAGGGCACCCTGCGGGTGCATTCAATCGTTCCACCAGCGGGGTCAATTGCCTCAATGCACCAAGTCGCCACACTTTTAGAACCGCAGTCACCTGCGGTGCGCTCAGGTGGGCATCGCGGCACATTCTTTGAAATGCCCCCTGGCACTATGGAAACCACAGCCGACATCAAAGAAGCGTTAGTCGAAAACAAAGAGCAAGATCTCGCCACCGCCAGTTCGCGCACGCACTTGCGCAACGCGCTCAAAGAGTTCACCAGCATGATGGTGGCGACGTATGACAAGACGGGTAAGCACCCTCGGCTCCATGTTGAGCCGATGCTGCTGGCGAAGATTGATGACGACTGTACCCTCACCTTCGTAACTCGCCTTGAAGGCGTGAAGCCCAACCGCGGTGAGTCGCCTCCTGAAGATGGCAATGTCATTGCTCAATCGCTTACACGGCAAATCACCATGCTGGGTACCGTTGAGTATTCGAATGACCGCAAACAAATCAGCGACGTCTGGAAGCTGCCATTCAATCTCTTCTTAGGCAGCGATAAGAGCGATGAGAACGTCTGGTTGATTACCTTTAAGCCTCGAGATGCTGAATTGTGGGACTTGTCGGGGAGAAACGGGCTGCGATTTCTTTTCGACGCAGCGAAGTCGTTGCTTCAACGTAAGCGCCCCGATTTTTCGAACAACCAGCACGAGAAGTTGAAGCTCTATCGCAACTGATTAAGTCACTTGGTTTTGAGAACGCGTTCGAGCTGCTTTGCTGCGGCTTGAGCGCTTTTCGCAGCACCATCAGAGTGCGCATTCCACAACCAGTCTCCAATGAATGTCGTCGACTGATTCGTCTCGCGAAGAAGTTGGGAACCTGTATCGAGCGGCGAGCGACCAGGAGGCCACGCCGCTACTGCTCCTGGGTGATAGCTAAAAACCTCGCCTCCTGTGATGTACATGCTCACCCCTGGCCACAAGACTTCGAGCTCATCGCGAATTTCAGCCAATTTGTGTTCCCGAGACATCATGTGGAGCGCGTTGGCTGCATCGCCATAAATGAGCAATGAGAAGATATCAGACTCATTCGACAACCCATAAATGACGCCCAATTTACCACTGCTCAAAATGGGGAAAGGCAGTTCACCTTTCCAAAACGTGTGAGCTTCTTTTTTCATAAAGAGGTGCACCACTGTGTAACGACCGCGAATCAGCGAATTGATGGCATGTTGTCGTTGTGTGTCTAAAGCCGGCTTGAATTGCACCGCATGGAGCATGAAGAACGGAATCGCCATCACTACCTGCGCTGCTTCAATGACGTGAAGCTGTTGTTGATGAAAGTAAGACACGCGTACTGCCTTAGGGTCAGTTCTATCGACTGCAGTGACGCGAGCTCCAACCAGTGCCGGGCCGTGGAGTGAAGCTTTTAAGGCCGTGATGAGCCTCTCATTGCCGCCCACAATTCCGTGTGCTTTGGCATCGTCGAGAAATACTCCAAATTCGAGCAGCCCAAACAAGGCGCTCACGCTTTGAGCATCGATGGCCAACTCGACTTCGAGCGTGAGACGAAAATACTGTTCAACCCGAGACGGCAAAAGAGCCGCGTGTAGCCATTGCGCAAAAGAGATATCTTGAAGTGGTGCTATTTCTGAGTCATTGAGCCCGTTGGTTTCTGCGCGTGTGCGAAGCCGCCTTGCCATGAGCAGCCATGTCTGTGCAGCGCGTTTTTCCTCTGCGTTAAAGATGAGCTCGAATTGCTCCTGAGCCGTGTTTCCTTTCGAAGGGTAAGCTTGCCCGTCAAGTACCGCTCCAGACCAAGCGCTTCCCAATTCTTCCGTGGGCAGGCCAAGTTCACGAGCCACTTCAAGGAGGGGATTCCCGTCCCAAAGTTCCTGTAAGCCCATTTCCGCAAATTGCGATTGCGCATACCTCGCTGTGCCGATTCGGCCACCGAAACGCTCGCTGGCTTCCAACACAACGACGTCGATGCCTCGTTTTTCAAGTTCATGAGCACAAAGCAAACCGGCGACGCCTCCTCCGACCACCACCACTGAAGCCGAATGTGGAAGGGGAGCGACCGCTTCGTGCGGCGCTGAGACATGCGCACAATTGCAGAGAACAAGAAGGACCAGAGCGACGCGCATAGATAAAACCTACTCTTGGTGATGGATGTCTGTAGGAGAGGACAAGTAAGACACCGCACTTCTACATCGGAGGTTCACCAGATGCGTTCAACTCTCGTTGCACTCAGCCTTCTCGTTTTTTCCACTTCATGTGCCATGCGGGCTGCTGCACTGCCTGAAGCCGAATTTAAGCCTACGGGCGAAGTAAGTCTTTACGACCGAACCATCAGCTTCGATTCCACCCGCGTACGCAGCGCGCAATGCAACATGACCCAACGCAGCGATGGCAGCTGGGGTGGCGTGTTAGATCAACGTCCCCTTGACGTTTCAGTGACTCCCACTCGAATCACGGGAGTCGATTTCAACCTGACGCGCGACACTTCTCAGCCGGGAAAGTTTGTCATCACCGGCCAGTTTCAGGGTCGCATCTATCGTTTCGAGCTCGATGACCAACAAGCGATGATTCGAGCACCGTCGAAATCGCTCACGTTGCCCGGTCGCCTGGTCGGTGAAAATCAAACGAGCTATGGCGCCCAGGCGAATTTGCAACTGCGAGGCGAAGCGGGTGCCGAAAATCCCCCCTGGCCACAGATTGCATTTGCGCTCGTAGCGATGATGCACTGAAGCGCTTGGTCCGATGTCGGCAATGTCTCTTTAGCGAGCATTGCCACATCGGCCGCCCGAACACCGGCCACCTTTGCAGTCAGAATCTGAACCACAGCTGCCGCATTTCCCGCTCGAACACTTACCAATTTTGCAATCTGAGTCAGACCCGCATGAGCCGCATTTCCCACTCGAGCATCGGCCATCACCTTTACAATCTGAATCAGAGCCACACGAGCCGCACTTCCCGCTCGAGCAACGCCCAGTGCTGCAATCTGAATCTGAGCCGCACGCGCCGCATTTGCCCGAAGAGCAACGCCCGTTGCCATGACAGTCAGAATCAGAACCACAAGCGCCACATTTCCCACTCGAACAGCGGCCATAGCCTGCGCAGTCTGAGTCTGAGCCGCATTCAGCTCCAAGCGCGGTGCTGGTGAAGGTCAGTGCGGCGGCGAAACAAAAGAAAACCCACGTGCGTCGAGTCATCATGGTCATTTCGGCCAGCATCGGCGTGCGCTCGGTGAGCTGCCAGTACAAAAAGCCTCGAAATAATGAATAAGACCCACGCAATCACTCGAGTCTTATCAATTATTTAGAATCTCAACCCCGCGCTCCCTCAACTCATTTAGAGCGACCTTAAAATCACCTCACCTCAAGGCAAGTGGCGTGATAAGCGCCGCGCACTTTCACTCGTTTCCCTAAAAGTAAAAGGAACATCCCGATGCAGATTCGCGCCGACGAAGTGAGCCGCATTCTCCGCGAGCAGATCAAGGACTACGGCAAACAAGTGACCGTTTCCGAGACCGGCACCGTGCTGTCGGTCGGCGACGGCATTGCCCGTGTCTATGGCCTCGACAACTCGCAATCGGGTGAACTGGTCGAGTTTCACAACGGCGTGAAGGGGTTGGTGCTCAACCTCGAAGAAGACAACGTCGGTATTGCCATCATGGGCGATTTCCGCGGCATTCGCGAAGGCGACATGGTCAAGCGCACAGGCCAAATCGCGCAAGTGCCCACCGGTAAGGCACTTTTGGGCCGCGTCGTAGACGCCCTCGGGCAGCCCATCGACGGCAAAGGGCCCATTGAAGCCACCGAGATGCGCCGCATCGAGCTCAAGGCGCCCGGCATCGTCAAGCGCAAGGGCGTGCACGAGCCCATGCAAACAGGCATCAAAGCGCTCGACGCGCTGGTACCCGTTGGCCGCGGTCAGCGCGAGCTCATCATCGGAGATCGCCAGACAGGCAAAACCGCCGTCGCCATCGACGCCATCATCAACCAACGCGGCCAGAACATGGTGTGCGTGTACGTGGCCATCGGTCAGAAGCAGTCGACGGTGGCCCAGGTGGTGGACAAGCTCCAGAAATACGGCGCGCTTGAGTACACCATCATTGTGGCGGCCAGTGCGGCAGACCCCGCTCCGATGCAGTTCTTCGCTCCGTATACCGGCTGTGCCATGGGCGAGTATTTCCGCGACAACAAGCAGCACGCGTTGGTCATCTATGACGACCTGTCGAAGCAGGCGGTGGCCTATCGTCAGTTGTCGCTGCTGCTGCGGCGCCCTCCGGGTCGCGAGGCATACCCTGGCGACGTGTTTTACATTCACAGCCGCTTGCTCGAGCGCGCCGCGAAGCTCTCTGAACAAGAAGGTTCGGGTTCTCTCACCGCATTGCCCATCATTGAAACGCAAGCAGGCGACGTGTCTGCCTACATTCCGACCAACGTCATCAGTATTACTGACGGGCAAATCTTCCTCGAAACCGACCTCTTCTTCGCCGGTATTCGCCCGGCCATCAACGTCGGTCTCTCTGTTTCCCGCGTCGGTTCAGCAGCGCAGATTAAGGCGATGAAACAGGTCGCCGGTTCCATGAAGCTCGACTTGGCGCAGTACCGCGAGCTGGCAGCGTTTGCTCAATTCGGTTCTGACTTAGACAAGGCGACTCAAGAAACGCTGGCCCGCGGAGCCCGATTGACCGAACTGCTCAAGCAGCCTCAGTACGAGCCGCTGCCGGTGGCGCGTCAATGCATGCAGATTTACGCCGCGATGAATCGAGATGATCCAAGCAAGCGTGGTTGGCTGCGCGAGATTCCGGTGGTCGACATCACCCGCTGGGGCAAAGAGTTCCTCGAATTCTGCACCGCGAAATTCCCGCAGATTGAAAAGCGCATTGCGACTGAGCAAAAGTTCCCCGAAGTGAACAAGGCCGCTTCTGATGCTGAACTCAATCGGGCCATCGGTGAGTTCAACAGCGCCTTCGTGAAGACGCCAGGCGCCAAAATTTGAGTTTTTTTGAAGAGGGGAAATGAGCCCCGTTTCCTCTCTTGATGCTTTCTTTTGTTGAAGCGGTAAAGACCTCGCATGCGTCAATTCTTGTTTTTCTGTGCAGCAACGTCTCTCTTGCTCGGCTGTGCGCTGAGGCCTCGCTACGCCGATTTCGTCAGCAGTAAGACCCAAGGCCAGGTAGTGACATTGGTGCTCACCAGCGCTGCGACGGGCAAGCCCATTCCCAACGCGCGAGTTGAAGTGAGCGAATTGCGAAATCGCATCGTGGTGACCACCGCAGCCGATGGCACATTTACCCTGCCCGTCGACCGAAAGTATCTCGACGAGAACCCGGTGGTGGTGGTGAGCCTTCCGGGCGGGCTTCAGAAATACAAATTGAATCTGGCTCCCGAGGCTCCCGAACTTCCAGAGCCAGTGGTGGAAGCTGATGCGGGTGTGAAAGCCGATACTGGTATTTGACGCGTCGAAAGTCAGAACATGAGAATGCTTGTGTGGTGTTGCCTGATGTTGAGCGCCAGCAGCTGGGCAGACTCAGAACTTTTCCACGGGTGGTCAAAAGACGGCACTTGGTTTGTGTACGAATTGCGCACCGACGACGACCGGGTAGAACTTTTTTTCTGCCCTACTGAGCCGAACATTTCACCGACGTGGCCGGCAATGCTGAAAGAATCTCCTCGAGAAGAAGGCGCACTTCACTGTGTGCGTTTCCTCGACCCGAACAAAGCGCCTTACCAATGGAAGACGCAGCTGGTGCTTCCCCCTCATTCGAGCCGAGCCGGCGGGGTGGCTTTGTCAAATGAGCTTTCAACTGATGGTGAAGCGCCTGGCTTTGTTTTGACGTCTGGGGACCAAAAACAAACCTGCTACGCCTCAGGCATGCGTGAAGATTCGAAGGTGCAACACGCTTGGTTTCACCCCAGTGCGCGTTTTGTTGCCGTCATCATTGATGAGCATTTTCACCACTGCATCATTCAGGGGTCGAAGCCCGGAAAAGCGGCGCCTCTTAAAAAGAAGAAGAAGAAATAAGTCGCTTCAAAAAAAGAACCGCCTCTCGTACTGCAGAGGCGGTTCCGACAACTTTTTTTTTAAAACCACGCTCCGCGGATTCACTGAAGCAAAAAGCGCTTCAGAGGTTCACCGCGGAGGCGGTCCTTGGACTGTATCTATGCAAGGCACCACCTCCTTTCGTCGCCCCGAAGGGCTGATGCATTCTTACGCATTTGTAAGCGCTGGCAAGGGGAGCGGCTGTGCGTTCAGGTAGGCGTAGAAGGGACTTTATGAAGAACGAAATGGCGAAATTGACCGCTGAATTGAGAGCCACGGGGGGCCCGCTCTTAGTGCTGACTGGGGCAGGGCTCAGCCTGGCATCGGGAATACCCACCTTCCGAAGCAGCGATAAAGGTGCCGTCTGGAAGCGCGATGTCACCGAGTTGGGCACGGTGCGCTACTTCAACGAAGAACCCGAAGGCAGCTGGGCGTGGTATCTCTCGCGTTTTGAGAAGGTCTTGGGTGCCAAGCCCAATGCCGGTCACTTCGCACTGGTTGAGCTGGAACGATGGTGCGAGCAGCACGGGAAACCCTTCTTATTGGTGACGCAGAATATCGATGGCCTCCACCATGAGGCGGGTTCGAAGGCCCTGGTCGAAGTGCATGGGTCGGCCAAGAAGGTGCGCTGCGCTTCGACCGGTTGCCGTTTTGGCGCCCCGCGAGGTTTTCTTGAGCGCGAGCAGGTTGACCTCGTTTCTTTCATGAAGAACCCCAGTCGTAAAACGGTGCCCCGTTGTCCAGCGTGCGGCGAATTCTTAAGGCAGCATGTGTTGTGGTTCGATGAGTTTTATACCGGCCATCAGGACTACCAGTGGCAACGCGTTCTTCTCGCGGCGGCAGAGGCCAAGTTGGTGCTGTGCGTGGGCACTTCTTTTTCAGTTGGGGTAACCGAACTAATTCTTTCTTCGGCCGATGAACGCGAAGTGCCCGTATTCAACATCGACCCGCTCGGTGAGGCACTGCTCAACGTGCAACTGATTGCAGAACCGGCAGAAAAAGCGCTGCCTCGATTGGTGGCCAATCTCGCTTTGGCTTCTTAAAAGAGCGGCCGCACGATGAGCCCTTTTTGGGCCAGAAATTCTCGATTGAATATTTTTGAAGCGTAACGACTTCCGTGGTCGCACAGGAAGGTGACGATTCTTAGGTTCTGACCGCCGCGAGCTCGAGCTACTTCATAAGCAGCGCGAACATTTAATGCGGCTGAAGTGCCCACCACCAAGGCATCTTCGCGGGCCAGGTGGTACAGCATTTCAATCATTTCTTGGTCAGTGACACGCATCGCCGAATCGATTTGTGCTTGTTTGAAGTTGGCGGTGAGCCTCATGATGCCGATGCCTTCAGTGATGGAAGAGCCGGTTGTTTCCAATTTCCCCTCTTTGACGTGGCAATAGAGCCCGGAGCCCAAGGGGTCGACCAGTATCACCTCGAGTTTCGGGTTTTTGGCTTTGAGGGCTTTGGAAACTCCGCCCAAAGTGCCGCCAGTGCCGCATGAAGAGACCAATACATCAATGCGACCCTCGCATTGCTGCCACAATTCTTCGGCAGTGGTTTCTTCATGAAAGC
>JAYUVR010000376.1:0-8006 GCA_043753955.1 Archangium sp.
CCCTCGACCTGCTCTTCATTCTTCACGCAGACCACGAGCAAAACTGTTCCACCACCGCGACTCGCGTGGTCGGGAGTTCAGAAGTCGACCCGTACTCGGCAGTTGCGGCAGGCATCACGGCGCTTTACGGCCCGCTCCACGGTGGCGCCAACGAAGCGGTGCTGCGCATGCTGCGTGAAATCGGCGACGTCAAAAACGTGCCTGAGTTCATCACCCGCGTGAAGGGTGGCGATGGCACCAAGTTGATGGGCTTTGGTCACCGCGTGTACAAGAACTACGATCCCCGAGCGACGGTCATCAAGAAGGCCTGCGACGAAGTGTTCGCAGTCACCGGCAAGAACCCGCTGCTTGAGATCGCCGTCGAGCTCGAGCGCATCGCGTTGCAAGACGAGTACTTCGTCAAACGCAAGCTGTACCCGAACGTCGATTTCTATTCGGGCCTCATCTACGAAGCGATGGGCTTCTCTGCTGACTTCTTCACCAACCTCTTCGCCATTCCTCGCACGGTGGGTTGGGTCAGTCAGTGGGAAGAAATGATCACCGACGACGAGCAGAAAATTGCTCGACCCCGACAAGTCTTCACCGGCAAGCGGCAACGCGACTACGTCGCCATCGACAAGCGCTGAACTTTTTTTTCGAGATCAAAAGCGGCCACTTCTTTTTTCAAGGAAGTGGCCGTTTCATTTTGAGCTCGGCGGAGCGAGTCTTTAAAAAACCATCAGCATCGAGTTCGCCGAAGTCACCAGTCTTCAGCCAGCCGTTATTCATCAGAGCCGCACTGGCCGCTGCGTCTTTCCAATACCCTTGAAAGACATTCCCGCCTCGCACCAGAATCTCTGCATTTTGGGCGATGCGCAGTTCGATTCCTGGCATTGGTCTGCCCAACGTGCCTTTTTTCATCGCCCAGCGGGTGCTGACGGTGATGGGGCCTGAAGCTTCTGGCTGGCCGTAGCTTTCGCCAATGGGCATGTCCATCGAGGTGAAGAATTCCAGCACCTCTGGAGCAATGCCTGCATCGCTCACTCGGGTGTGCGCGCGATCGAGCCCTACTTTGGCCTTCAGGGGCTCAAAGACGATGCGACGGGCGAGCGCGTACTGCATCTGCAAGGTAATCGACGACTGCTGATGAGACATCTCATCGGAATGAAAGCGAAGGGCCACGTTTCGAGCCCAAATGATGGCTTGCTGGCTCGAACGCGGCAGCACGGCCAGTTCTGTCTCAACCCGTTGTTGCAATTTTTCCCATTCTTGAGGCCGTGCAAAAAAAAGCGTCGGGCGTACGGCTTTGAGCTCCTTGGTGAAGGGCTCATCGGCTTGGGCAAAGTACACTTGCATACCCGTCTGCACCGGCCCCCAGAGCGAACACAGCTGTTCCGGCGTGTAAGCCAACGATAAATACGACAGCACCACATCGTTTGGTTCGACGGGGTAACACAGCGCCAACTGCGCCGTGCTCCACACCAGATTCAGGTGTGACAGCATCACGGCTCTCGACGTTCCAGGGCTGTAAAGCAATTGGGCCAAATCGTCTGAAGTTAAAGCCTCGAGGCCCTCGTAATAGTCTGACTCGTTGGCGCGAGCACCTCGCTCGAGCACTTCGGTAAAGGTCAGAACCTCGGCCCGAGGTTCCAGTGGAGCATCCATCACAATGAGGTGCTTGAGCGCAGGGAGACTGCCCTTGAGCGCCATCACCTGATTCAGCATGATTTCGTTTTCCACCACGGCCACCGACGCTTCTGCATGGCCGAGCACGAAAGTCAGTTTCTCGGGCGACAACGTACAATCGACCCCAAGCAGTGCACCCCCAGCTGCCATGGCGCCTAAGGCCGCTTCACACCATTCCTCACGATTCGAGCTCATCACCGCGACGATCTGTTTGGGCCCAAAACCAAGCGATTGCAGCCCCAACGCGAAATCTTTTACGCGCTGCGCATACTGGCGCCATGAAGTGGCCACCCACTGAGGCCCCCTTTTTGTCCACAGCGAAGGAGCGTCTTTGAGGCGATCAGCGGTGGCGTGAAGCTGGTGAACCAGGGTCTTTGCTCTTTTGAGAGACATTATTGGGCCGCCGCATTCTTTAAAGGTCGTTGACAGGCTAACGATGACGTCAGTATCTCCATCGAACTTCCTATGGCTACCATCGATTTTATTTGTCAGAAGTGCGAAGGGACCTTTGAGCTCGATGTGCAGGATCTCATCGACGGCACTGAGAAACTCGCATGCCCTCACTGTGAAAACAAACTCACCAAGACAGCCAACGAAGACTTCAGCGCGGCGATGGCTGAGCTCTACGCCCAGCTCACCGCCATCGCGAAGAAGTTTACCGCGTCTATCGAGCTCGACACTTCAGATGTCCCCGCTGCCGAATTGGTAGACGAGGAAGACGAAGATGAAGAAGACGATGATGACCTCGATGATGATGACGACGAGGACGAAGAAGAAGATGACGACGACAACTAAATTCAGTGTCTCTGACTTTTGAGTCTCCTCTTCTCAAAGCTTCGCGGCCAAATCGGCGATGAGAGGTATGGACCAGCGCTCACCTTTGAGCGCTTTTGAAATTGCAACGATGACCACGACCAGGTTGCTGATGACCAGGCCGCACCACAAAAGCTGGCCTAAGCCAGGAATGATGTTGAGCAACGTACTCACCAAGATGAATGCGAGGCACAGAACCAGCCCCTGTTTGGCGTGCCAGCGTACGAATGAGCTGTCTTTCACTGTCAGCAAGGGAATGAGCGCTAAGAGACCCAAGTACGCGAGGACCAAATGAATTTTGTCCTGCTCGCGCACCGCGTCGTGATTGACTGAAACAATTCTGTGCTGCTGCTCTTCTGGCGTCATGAACGCTCCTTCGTATCGATGGCGAAACGTCTTTCAAAAGAATCTTCGTCGAGAACCAAAACAACCTCATGACCAAGGGTGAGACGCTTTAACGTCTTTGACCGCCTCGCGGCCGCGACCAGCGCCTGGCGCTCGTGGTTTCTGAACTGTTGCCCCATTGGCAAAGACACCGTCATCGACTCTAAACGTGCAGGGCTCAAAAGCACTAAAACGCTGGCGACCGTTGCCAAACCGCCTTGCGCAAAGGAACGCGGCCCAATTTCAACCTGGAGGTGCTCGAAACGGCCTCCATCTTCGCGGGTGCAGCTCAATACAGTATCACCCGATTCTGCAGCCCAACGAGTCAGCCGAGACGACGTGATGAAGCGGTTGGCTGCAAGCAACCAAGCTGCGATGCCTTCCAGCACGCCGTATCGAACGATGAGCCTCAATTCTTCGAAAGGCTCGAGGGCGCGACGTTGACTGAGCATGGCGGCGCAAATGTCGTCGGCGGCCATCGGGTTGACGAATTCAGTCGTCGCCAGCCCCAACAGCGCCCCCTCGTTCAAGAGCTTCGCTCGAGCCAGTGCATCGAGTTCATCGTGAAAAGTGCCGCAGCTCGAAACAACCATTTGAGGGTATTTCAATGGCACGAGCTCTCGCAGTTCGAGCCAGTCGGCCGCCCCCAGTTCTAATCGCTGCACTCGATTCATCACAGAATGCGAAAGAAACTCATGGAGCCTCACCGCTTTTTTGGCGGGGGCCACCGCAAACGACGTCACCGAAGCCAAACCTGGTTCACCGCGTAAACGGCGATAGAGAGCAGCAGGCAGGCCGGGGTTGCACGCCAATTGATCGAGAAAACCATCGACGAAGTGAGTGCGTTCGAGGTCAGCCAAATGAACCAGTGGGCCTAACCACTGGGCGCTTCGCATCGAGCTGAGCTGCATCACCCGTTTGCGCTCAACCGGGCTCAAAGCACCTCTGGCGCACAGCGAAATCACTTCGCCGCGATCATCGCCTCGTTCCAATAACCAATCGGCATACACCAAGCGGAGCGACCGATCGTCTGGTCGCTCCGCCAATTGAGTAAGAGGGTCCACGTCGCACGTCATCACCGGCGCGGCTTTGCCTCTCAAAATGAGCTAGCCCAACAAGGCTGTGACTGCGTCACGCTCTTCTTCAAGCTCTTTGAGCGTCGCCATCATTTTGCCCTTTGAGAATTCGTCGATTTCAAGACCTTTCACCAATTCGTACCGCCCGCCTCCGGGGCACGTGGTGGGGAAGCCGTAGATGATGTCTTGGGGAATTCCATAGTCGCCATTTGAAGGCACGCCCATGGTGACCCACTTGCTGCCGGCGCCTTGCCACCAATCACGCATGTGCTCGAGCGCTGCATTGGCCGCCGATGGCACCGATGAAATGCCCGAGGCATCAATGATGGCTTTGCCCCGCTGACCCACCGTGGAAATAAACCCGTCTTTGAGCCACGCGTCGTCATTCACTAACCCTTTCATCGCCGAGCCACTGCAGGTGGCAAAACGAGTGTCGGGGTACATGGTGGGCGAGTGATTGCCCCAGACGATCAACTTGTCGATGCTGTCGGTGGGCTTGCCGGTCTTTTTTGAAAGCTGAGCCAAAGCGCGATTGTGATCGAGGCGAAGCATCGCGGTGAAATTCTCACGCTTGAGATCCGGCGCGCTCTTCATGGCGATGTAGGCGTTGGTGTTGGCGGGGTTGCCGACGACCAAGACCTTGACGTCGCGCTTGGCCACTTCGTTGAGCGCACGGCCCTGAGCGATGAAGACGGCTGCATTCTTCTGCAGGAGATCTCTGCGTTCCATGCCCGGACCTCGAGGCGTCGCACCCACCAAGAGCGCGACATCGAGATCTTTAAAAGCCACCTTCGGGTCATCAGAAGCACTCACCCCTTGGAGCAGCGGGAACGCGCAGTCGTCGAGTTCCATCAATGCACCCTTGAGCCCTTTCATGGCGCTGAAGGTGACATTGCCCGTCGCATCTTTCACGTCGGGCACTTCGAGGAGACTCAAGATGACCGGTTGATCCTTCCCCAGCATTTCGCCAGCGGCGATTCGGTACAGAAGTTGGGTGCCGATACGACCGGCAGCACCGGTTACTGCGACTTTGACAGGAGCTTTCATGGTGTTTTCCTTTTCACGAGCGGTCGACCGCTCACATGTTTTTGATGATGGCCTGCCCGAACTCGCTGCACTTCACTTCGGTTGGGTTCTGCCCCTCTTGCTTCATCAGCCGAGCAAAATCGTAGGTGACCGTCTTCTGATCAATAGCTGCGTCCATCCCCTTGATGATCAACTCAGCGGCTTCTTTCCACCCTAAGTGACGGAGCATCATCTCGGCTGAGAGAATCACCGAGCCCGGGTTCACCTTGTCGAGGTTGGCGTATTTGGGCGCAGTGCCATGCGTGGCTTCGAAGACGGCGTGGCCGGTCATGTAATTGATGTTGCCGCCCGGAGCGATGCCGATGCCGCCAATCTGCGCTGCCAGCGCATCTGACAAATAGTCGCCATTGAGATTCAGGGTGGCAATCACGTCAAAATCTTCAGGGCGAGTCAGCACTTGCTGCAACGTGATGTCGGCGATCGCGTCTTTGATGAGCACCTTGCCCGCTTTGAGCTGTTCCTTCTGCTCTGTATTGGCCGCATCTTCGCCTTTGGTGGCCTTGGTCTTTTCCCAGTGATGCCAGGTGTAAACGCGGTCGCCAAATTCCTTCTCGGCGAGCTCGTAGCTCCACTTCATGAAGGCACCCTCGGTGTACTTCATGATGTTGCCCTTGTGCACAATGGTGACCGACTTCTTCTTGTGCTCAAGCGCGAAGGTGATGGCCGCCCGGGCCAATCGCTCGGTGCCTTCTTTCGAGACGGGCTTAATCCCAATGCCGATGTTCTCTTTGAAACGAATCTTGTCGAAGTCTTTGGGAAACTCGGCCTTCAGAAAATTGAGAACCTTGGTCGCTTTGTCTGAACCGGCCTCGAACTCGATGCCCGCATAGATGTCTTCGGTGTTCTCTCTGAAGATGGTCATGTCGACCTTCTCGGGCGCCTTCACCGGCGAGGGAACGCCCTTGAAGTAGCGCACGGGTCGCAAGCAAACGTAGAGGTCGAGCATCTGCCTCAGTGCAACATTGAGCGACCGAATGCCGCCGCCGATGGGCGTCGTCAAAGGCCCTTTGATGCCCACCAAATATTCGCGAAAAGCAGCGACGGTCTCGTCAGGCAGCCAATTGTTTTTAAGTTTGAAAGCCTTCTCGCCAGCAAGCACTTCCATCCACTCAATCTTTCGTTTGCCGCCGTAGGCCTTGTTGACGGCTGCATCGACCACCGCGACTGAGGCGCGCCAGATGTCTGGGCCAGTGCCGTCTCCTTCGATGAAAGGAATGATGGGGTTGTTTGGAACGGTCAACTTGCCGTTCTGAAGTGTAATTTTCTCGCCATTCGACATGTGCGACTCCGTTTTAGGTTTCTTCTTTTAGTTTCAAAAATTCGTGCCGAAATGTGGGCCTCGGCAAGGCAATCGTCAACCGGAACATGCGGTCCGTCTTGAAGAATGCATCCGCCAAGTCACGCTACTTCTAAATGCCGCTGTCGATTCCAGCGTCGATGTCTCCCGCGTCTGGTTCACCGGCGTCGGGTGCTCCAGCATCGAGAACACCTGCATCAGGGACACCCGCGTCACGCATTCCTGAATCTGGCACACCCGCGTCGGGGACCCCGGCATCATGCGTTCCCGCATCTGGATTACCGGAGTCAGGTTTTCCGGCATCAGGTATTCCTGAATCTGGTTTCCCTGCGTCGGGCTTGCCTGCATCGGGCCTTCCCGCATCGAAAGGAGGAATGACGATGATCGACCCGTCCGTCTGGCCCCCATCAATTTCTAAAGGCACCCCACCATCTGGCAGCCGGTCAGCGCGCAGCACCACGAAAGGAGAAAGGTGCCGCGTCTCGCCCCGCACCACCCGCCTTACACGATCGACAAAAGCATTCTCAAGCGGTTGCCATTCGTCATCACGCATCGTGTAGACGCGCAGGAGATTCTCAGAAGGCACGTCATCGACTTGTACGATGTCGAGAGAAAAAGAAACCGCAGCGGGTTTCGAGAAGACGATGGCTCGGCCGCTCACCGCCGAAATATCAAAGCCCTCTGAAAGCGCGCTCTCAGGTACTTTTGCGCCCGGGCTCAAACGAAGTACCTCTTGGGTGCCAAGACTTCCCGAGGGTACAGCAATGCAGATTTTATTTTCAGGCAGGCACACTTCGCCGCCTGTGGGACCAACCGAGCCGTCGACACTGCTGCTCCCGCATGCCGCCCAATAGAGCGCCACTACGATCGCCATCAACAACGCCCATCGGGGGGTTTGTCTCACGGCCGGCAGCATAGCCTACGTTCTGGGCTTGACCTGCTCGGTGCACACGACAAAGTGCGACGCCTTTCAACCCACAAGGAAATTTTTTAAATGAACCGACTACGCACAGCCTGTGCCGTAAGCGCTCTGGTGATCTTCATTGCCTGCGCCCAAAAGCAAACCGATGCCAATGGAGACGGAATCGCCGACGGCGTAGTTTCCCCCAACGCCGTTTCTCAAGTGGTCCCCTCTTCACCGGTGGGAACGATCTCAGGGATGGTGCTCAATGCGAACAAGGAGCCCCTCGCAGACGTCAATGTGACGCTGGTGCTTGGCATCGGAGGTACTGACGGTGCCTACACCGCCACCACCGCTACGAATGGTACATATGTCTTTAAGAATGTACCTGGCGGCTCGAGCGCAGAACTCTTCTATTCAAAGAGCGGTTTCACCAGCGCACATATGAGTACCTCGGTGCCCGGTTCGAGCGGCAATTTTCCGCTCAACAACGGCAACGGCAACGGCGGCATTGTGACGCTCGCCCAACTCAATGAGACGCTCAAGTTCACCATCTTCACAGCTCAAGGCCGACCGGCCAAAGTGAAGGCGTTTCTCGAGTTCGACGAAGCGGCTTTTCAGTCTTTCACCGGAGGTTCGATGAACAGCGTAGGTACCTTTACCAGCGCCGAAGTCACCGCTGATGACACCGGCCTGTTGACCTTCTCTGGCATGCCTTCGCTCTCAGAAGTGGTCCGTCTACGCCAGAGTGGAACCGTCACCCTCACCATTGGCGCACTGGAAA
>JAYUVR010000377.1:0-15264 GCA_043753955.1 Archangium sp.
ACGAGCCATTCTGAACCAGGCCACTGCACCGTGACGAAGCTGCGCAACACCGGAATGACGATGGTCTCAGGGAGCATCGCCCCCAGCACCAACAGGGCCCCAACCCAGATACGCCCATTGCGCTCATTCACGGGTGGAACGGCTGCAGGGTTCAACATCGGCTCTTCGCGTGCACTACTCACTGATTCAACTCCCTTACATTTGGGCGAAACGTGTGTCTTGAGCGCTTCTCACACCTCAAGTACGCCTAAGAAAACAATTTCACTACCCCGCCTTGTTCGGCGTGCGGTACCAATGGATACTGAAGGCTCGTCGGAGGACCGGCATGCATTGTGCAGTCATTGGAGCAGGCATCACAGGAATGAGCACCGCACTGAGTTTGGCTCGGCGTGGGGCCACTGTTGAGTTGTTTGAAGCGAGCCAGGTGTTGGGTGGGGTGGCACGGAGCGTTGTCTTTGGAGGTCATCGTTTTTGTCCGGGGCCGCAATACCTGTGGGGTTTCGGGGAAAACGAACCTGCCAGCGTGTTGCTCGCGAAATTGGGCGTGAGCATTGAGACTCTGGAAGCACAGCCTGATTTTGAGCAGCTCAAGTTGGGAAATGATGCGTGGGAAGCAGTAGGCGCAGGCGATAAAAACGTCGTCCGCACCCAGGGCGATGCGCGCTTCGTCGCGGCGCTCGATGCGTTGGGCCGAGCCGGTGAGGTCATCGAGCGGCGCGCCAGCTTTCGACATAGCGGTCCCGAAATGGTCGCAGCAGTTCGCAAGGCCGTGACGTTGAGCGATTTGGTGGAAGTCGTTCGCGCGCGGAACTTGAGCGTGCTGGATCTTGCTCAAGCGACGGGGGCCTCGGCAGCCACGGTGCGTCGAATCGTTTACAGCCAAGGTATTTTCGCCGAGCGATTGGCAGATCTCTCAGCCGTTCTGTACGCGGCCGCACGACGGCACCTGCTGCGCCCATTGAGAATTCCCGTCGGAGGTGTAGTCGCCGCCATCGACGCCTTGAGCGATGCCGTCAGAACAACCGCAGGCATATCGGTGCACTTGGGCACCCGCGTCGAGCAAGTTGAGCGTCAAGCACATGGGGTCGGCCTTTCGACACAAGACCGTTCACACTTCGAGGTCGACGAAGTTGTTTTCTGTTGTTCCCCCGGAGCACTCCCTGGCTCGCTTCGAAAGCGCGTGGGTGACTTTACACCTGCACACCCCATCGGAGTCGCTTGCTTTGCCGTGGAACTCAATCGCTTAGCTCGCAACCGACTCGCGCGTCACAACTTTACCTGGTTCGCCCAAGACGAAAACCCAGACGTCGACTTTTCATCAGCCGGCTCTTCCTGCCGCACGCTCAATTTCACCGTGACAACCCTCAACGGCCTACGCCTTGATGCTGATTCAGAAGTTGCTCGACACGTGGTGTGCTCTTTTTTTCCGCACGGCCGTCACGACAACATCGAGCACACCGCTGCCCAAGGCGAAATACAACTGCGCCGGTTACTGCCTGAGGCTGCAGGGACGGAGGTCACGATTTTAGAGCGGCTTCGTCTCTGCCCACAAACCTGGAATGAGCATTTTGGCGCCTTCGAAGGTGCACTGTACGGCCGAAGACTGACCTCGAATTCCATACGCCGCTCGCTCTCTGAACGAATGCCTGAGCGGATGCATTTGGCGCACAGCGGTGCGGGCATACCTGGGGTGTTGGGCTGTCTGCAGATGGGCGTCAGCGTCGCTGAAGAGGTCTTCTCATGACTCGCCCAACCTTTCCCGTTCGGCCGGGGCTCTCGTTGGTGTTTGGCTTGGCTCTAGTGGCCCATATAGCTGATGCGGTCATCATGGTTCTCGAGGGCGTACATCGACCCTGGTGGCGAACGGGCCTTTTGATGGTCGCTTTTTATTTTCTATGCATTTGCATTCACGACGCCGTGCACCGGGTGTTGGTGCGCCACCGGGGAACCAACCAGCTCATGGGGTTCCTCTTTGGCTTGATGGTCGGCCTCCCCTTCCCGCTCTTGCAAAAAGCCCACTTGCATCATCATCGGCGCGTGGGTTTTGAGGACGACCCCGAAGCGGTGGTCTACCGCACGCCCTTTCGGTGGCTGTGGCTGCGGTTGCCACTGGTGCCGGTGTATTACTTGCGAACTCTCAAGCAGCTCACGTTTCTCGAACTCTTCGCAACCGCGCTGCACCTTTCCATCGTGGCAGGCGTCATCGCAGGTGGGCTGATGTCAGGAATTCCCGTGCTCCAGGCATGGGCTCTGCCGGCTTTAGGTGCGGTGATGTGGTTTGGCTTCACGACGGTCTACGTGCCGCATGGCCCTGAATCACAACGATGGATGAAGTGGTTTACTGCGCACTCTGGGTGGCACGATGATCACCACGCAGACCCCCGTTATCCCTTCGCTCAGTACGCACAGTTGAGGGCCTTTCGCATTTCCCACGGAACGGCTGAACCGCTCTCTGGTGCTGAAGGTCGACGTATCGCCTGGTTGGCTACACCGCTTCGGTGGCCTTCTCAATCATCACTGTAACTAACCGACGCTCACGATTTTCCTTGTCGATTCGCCCCCCTGGCGGCAAACGCCGCCTGGTTCTGGAGGGCTGTGCGATTTATGACAGTCATGACGGCACCACGCCTTTGAAGGAAGGGACGAGCGATGGCAGATGCAATAGAGCTCAAGCGCGAGGCGGCGGGGGAAACCCTGATTGGCTCGCTGACGCGGTTTTCCTTAAGTTCAGTGGGTTCAAAAATAGTGATGGCCCTCACCGGTCTGGGTTTGGGCCTTTACCTCATCGCTCATATGGCAGGTAACCTGACCGCCTTTTTAGGGCGAGACACGTTCAACCACTATGCGGAAGCCCTCAAAGGCAACGCGCCCCTGCTGTGGGGTAGCCGGTTGGCGCTGCTATTAGGCTTCCCTCTTCACATCTTCACGGCCATTCGCACGGTGCAACTCAATCGTGCCGCTCGACCGATGGCCTATGCGTACGCGTCAAAGACGCCGGCGCGTCTGGCCGCCAAATCGATGATGATCAGCGGCGCGTTGGTGTTGGTGTACTTCCTCTACCACTTGGCGCATTTCACCTTTCACGTGACGGGGCCGCAGCCTGCCGCACTCCTTCCCAACGGGAGCTATGACGCTTACACCATGTTGGTTCTGGGCTTTCAGCAGGTACCCATCGCGGTGCTATATGTGGTGGCTCAGGTGCTGTTGGCGGCGCACTTGTCGCACGGCATCTACAGCCTGTTTCAGCACTTGGGCTGGTGGGGGCCGAAATGGAGCCCCTTCATCAAGACTACAGCGTTGATCGTCGGCTACGGCTTGTGTGCTGCTTTCGCCTCCATTCCACTCGCAGTCTTGGTGGGGTTCATCAAAGTATGAAACTCGAGTCGCGTGTTCCCTCAGGGCCGATCGATCAGAAGTGGACGTTGCACAAGATGAGCCTTCCGCTCATCAACCCGGCCAACAAACGGAAGTTCAAAATCATCGTAGTCGGTACCGGCTTAGCCGGGAGTTCTGCCGCGGCCACCCTTTCTGAATTGGGGTATCAGGTCGAGGCATTCTGCTTTCAAGACTCGCCCCGAAGGGCCCATTCAATTGCCGCACAAGGCGGCATCAACGCAGCGAAGAACTATCAAAACGACGGCGATTCAATTCGGCGTCTGGCTTACGACACCGTCAAAGGGGGCGACTTTCGTTCTCGAGAAGAGAATGTGCACCGGCTTGCTGAAGTGTCGGTGAACATCATCGATCAATGTGTCGCTCAAGGCGTGCCGTTTGCTCGTGAGTACGGAGGCCACCTCTCAAATCGTTCCTTCGGTGGCGCTCAAGTCTCTCGTACTTTTTATGCGCGAGGCCAGACGGGCCAGCAGTTGTTGATTGGCGCCTACCAAGCGCTCGAAAAACAGGTGCACGCCGAGGCCGTGAAGATGCACACGCGGCATGAAATGTTGGAACTGGTCATCGTCGATGGCCACGCTCGCGGCATCGTCACCAGAGACATGGTGAGTGGCAAAATTGAAGCGTGGGCCGCAGACGCGGTGGTGTTGGCCACCGGCGGTTACGGCAACGCATTCTTTCTGTCGACCAACGCCAAAGGGTGCAACGTCACCGCCACGTGGAGAGCAGCGCTCAAAGGCGCAGGCTTTGCGAACCCCTGCTACACCCAAATTCACCCAACCTGCATTCCTCAGGCGGGCGACTATCAGTCAAAGCTCACGTTGATGAGCGAGTCGTTGCGAAACGATGGGCGAGTGTGGGTGCCCAAAAAAGGTGGCGATACCCGCGCCCCGGCCCAGGTGCCAGAAAGCGAGCGCGACTACTATCTCGAGCGCAAATACCCTTCGTTTGGCAACTTGGCCCCTCGCGACATTTCTTCTCGGGCCGCCAAACAAGTCTGTGACGAGGGTCGAGGGGTAGGCCCTGGAGGACGCGGGGTATACCTCGATTTTGCTGACGCCATCGGTCGCTTGGGCAAACAAGTGATCAAGGAGCGCTACGGCAACCTCTTCGACATGTACACCACCATCACCGGCGAAGACCCCTACAGCGTCCCGATGCGCATTTACCCCGCAGTGCACTACACCATGGGTGGCCTCTGGGTGGACTACAACTTGATGTCGAACGTGCCTGGCCTGCACGTCTTGGGTGAGGCCAATTTCAGCGATCACGGGGCCAACCGATTGGGCGCGTCTGCGTTGATGCAGGGTCTGGCCGATGGCTACTTCGTTTTGCCGTACACCATTGGTGCCTATCTCGCGACGGCCAAGCAACCCAAGGTGACGACGGATCACCCTGAGTTTAGAAAAGCAGTCGCTGATACCAATGCCCGTGTGGCGAAGTTTCTCAGCATCAAGGGCAAGCGTACGGTGGACAGCTTCCATCGCCAGCTGGGTTTGATGATGTGGGAAAAGTGCGGAATGGCCCGCAATGAAAAGGGCCTCAAAGAGCTGCTGCAAGAGATTCCCGCGCTCAGAGAAGAGTTTTGGAAGAACCTCAACGTCCCCGGTTCAGCTGACAATCTGAACATCGCGCTCGAAAAAGCAGGCCGCGTGGCCGACTTTTTTGAGTTCGCCGAATGCCTCGCGATGGATGCCCTCGACCGCGATGAGTCGTGTGGAGGCCATTTTCGTGAAGAGCATGAAGATGAGGGGGAGGCCAAACGGAACGACGAGAAGTTCAGTCACGTGTCTGTTTGGGAAGCGAGCCCCAACGGAGGCAAGCCTGTCCGTCACAAAGAGCCGCTGGTGTTCGAAGCCTTCAAGCCTTCTGTCCGGAGCTACAAGTAATGAGCGATACATTGATGAAGCTGAAGCTCCACATCTGGCGGCAGGCGAAAAAAGATTCTGCCGGGCAGATGAAGGCGTACGTGGTGGAAGGCATCTCAGAGCACATGTCATTTCTCGAGATGTTGGACACGCTCAACGAGCAACTGCTCAATGCGGGGGAAGAACCCGTCGCTTTCGATCACGACTGTCGCGAGGGCATCTGCGGCATGTGCTCGATGGTGATCAACGGCATCCCCCATGGTGGGCGTAAAGGCGTCACCGTGTGTCAGTTGCACATGCGGCATTTCAAAGACGGTGACGAAATTTTCATCGAGCCCTGGCGAGCGAAAGCATTCCCAGTCATCAAAGACTTGGTGGTCGATCGTTCATCGTTTGATCGCATCATCGCTTCCGGTGGGTACATTTCGGTCAATACCGGTGGGGCGCCCGATGCCAATGCGCTCCCTGTTCCTAAAAAAGATGCCGATCTCTCGATGGATGCAGCTGCTTGCATCGGCTGTGGCGCGTGCGTTGCGGCCTGTAAGAATGCTTCGGCCATGCTCTTCGTCGCCGCCAAGGCCTCTCACTTAGGGCATCTCCCGCAGGGGGAAGTCGAGCGCTATGAACGAGCCCGAAACATGGCGATGCAAATGGACGCTGAGGAATTCGGCACCTGTTCGAACCTGTCTCAGTGTGAAGCAGTCTGCCCCAAAGAAATCAGTGTTCGGGTCATCGCTGAATTCAACCGCGATTTGGTCAAAGCCCAGTTCAAAGGCTAAATCTCTGGCGTAAGCATTTGTGGTGCGACCTCGTTTCAGCAGGCTTACACTTCGAACACCGGCTGGGGTATTGAGGGCCTACGCCGTTCACCCCTACAAAGGACTTTCGCGTGCGTATCATCGTTACCGGTTCTCTGGCCTATGACTACATCATGAACTTCCCTGGGAAGTTTTCTGATCACATTCTGCCAGACAAAGTTCACATGCTATCGGTGAGCTTTTTGGTCGACTCGATGAAGAAGATGCGCGGCGGTACGGCTGGCAATATCGCCTACACGCTCGCACTGATGGGCGCGAAGACTGCGGTGGTTTCAGCGGCGGGGCAAGATTTCGCCGAATATCGAGACTTCATGCAAAGCAAGGGCATCGATACGCGCGGCATCAAAGTGGTGCCGAACGAGTTCACCGCCTCGTGTTTCATCAATACAGATCATTCGAACAATCAGATCGTCGCCTTCTACCCAGGCGCGGTGGTGCACGCGAGAGAAGTGACGCTGGCCTCTTTGGGCCTCGAGAAAGGTGATTGGGTGGTGATCAGCCCCACCGACCCCGAATCGATGTCGAGGCACACCGCTGAGTGCAAGAAGGCGGGGGTCAACTACATCTTTGATCCCGGCAAGCAGGTGCCTCGGCTCGACAAAGCCCAAATCATGGCCGGCCTCGACGGCTGTGCAGCATTTGTGGGCAATGACTACGAATTCGGAATGATGGCGAAATCGACTGGGCTCACCGAGCAGCAGCTCTTCGATATGGCCCCCATCACGGTGATGACGCGCGGGGAAGAAGGCTCGCGTATTCTGGTGAAAGGCCAAGCAGTGGTTGAAATACCTGTCGCCAAGCCGACTGCCGTGGTCGACCCCACCGGTGCAGGCGACGCCTACTTGGGAGCGCTGGCTTTTGGTCTCGCTCAAAATCTTCCCCATACCGAGACGGGTAGAATCGCGGCGCTCGCGGCCACCTATGCCATCGAGCTCAAGGGCTGTCAGGAACATGCCTATTCGATGAGCGACTTCGCCCGTCGATACCAAGAGACGTTTGGGGCGAAACTCAACCTGAGCTGACCTCACCTCTCGCGATGAGCGTTCGCCTGCTTTTCACCGAGCACTCAGCACGCCCGTTTCGCTGTAGCTCTCATCGAGTACCGGCAACGTCGATGGCCCTCGCTATCGATACCCGCCACTTGGCGTTCACTTATTTCGAGGCGTAGCGACGAACACAATAGGGGTTCAGGGACCAAGCCGAGTAAGAGGCAGCCGACATATCGTTTTTGCTCGGCGCGATGTACGTCATCTCTGTGGCCCACTCCTCTCTGTCGCACGCACAATATGGACTCCTCTCCTTCGCATTTCGCGGTGAGCCTGTTGTTGGTGATGTCCAGCGTGGCCTATCTTTTCCTCATTTTCCGCACGCTGACTACTTTGCGCGCGCTGAAGCGATTGGACGAAGTGCCCGCCATCCCGCTGCATGTCTGGCCCAAGGTGTCGGTCATCGTGCCAGCATGCAACGAAGGCCATACCCTGGGCGCCGCGATTCGCAGTTTACTCGCTGAGGGGTACCCGCATCTTGAAGTGGTGTTGATCAACGATCGCTCGACTGACGATACCGGCAAAATTGCCGATGAATTGGCTCTCAGCGATTCGCGAGTGCGCGTCATTCACCTCGCTTCTTTACCCGAGGGGTGGCTCGGCAAAGTGCACGCCCTTCATGTCGGCAGCCAACAAGCAACCGGTGACTGGTTGTTGTTGACCGATGCAGATGTGCACTTCGCTCAAGGCACGATTCAAAAAGCGATCGCCGTGGCAGAGGCTGAAAAACTTCAACACCTGGCGATGCTTCCTCACCTGATTTCTCATGCCTTCCTTCTTGAAGTCGCCATCGACGCTTCGGGGATGGCTTTTTTCTTTTCCGCACGGCCTCATCTGGTGGAAGACGCTCAAAGCGATGCGTTTATGGGCGTTGGTGCTTTCAATTTGGTGAAAGCCCAAGCGCTCAGAGCGGCGGGCGGGTTTGAATGGCTTGGCCTTGAAATCGCCGACGACGTCGGGGTCGGCCTCATGCTCAAACGCTTTCAAGCGAAGAGCAGAATGCTGCTCGCCCCTCGACAGGTGGCTGTTGAGTGGTACCCCACGCTCAAAGCCATGGTGCGCGGCCTGGAAAAAAATCTTTTTGCGGTGATGTGCAACTTCTCCCTCGTTAGAGCGCTGAGAGTGGCAACCATTCTTCTGGCCTTGGGTCTTGGTCCATTGCTTTCAGTTCTCTGTGCTCCATGGGTCTCGCCCTGGGTTTCCATGCTGGGGCTTCTCGCGCTCGTGTCGACAGGCATCAGCGCACTCGCGCTCAAGCGAAGGTTCGATCAAAACGTACTTCCCGCATTGTTTGCTCCGTTGGGTTTCCTCATTCTGTGCGCGATGGTGCTGCGCTCGACTTGGGTGACCTTGCGCCAAGGGGGCATCGAGTGGCGTGGCACCAAGTACCCGCTGGCGTCGCTCAAGGCGCATCAACGGGTCAAGCTTTAGCGCCCCGCGCCATGGACTGAGACTCAATGCCTGCCTTAGGGTCTCGCTTCATGGAACGACTTGTTTTCATACTCCTGGTGACGAGCTGCTTATCACCAACCCCCCTACCTATCAGTCTTGAGTCCGGCACCGTTGTCGTCGTTGATGCAGGTCACGACGCGGGAATCTTGCCTGAGGTCGACGCGGGAATCGGCGTTGACGCAGGGCACGACGCGGGAAGCTTCCCGAATGTCGACGCGGGCATGGATGCTGACGCAAGCACACTCGAGTGCTCTTCTCCCTGCCCCTCAAATTGGAGTTGCGTACGGGGGACCTGTATCAAGGACTGCGGAGCCGACGTGGCTGCCCTCGAGGCAGCGCTGCACCCCGGTCTTCGAGTGGGCGTGGCAATCTGCGCTGAAGTCGACGCTTATGTCGTACCTCGCGATATTTTCTATGGACTCAGTTCCAGCGCCACTGAAAATTCCCACGAATTTACTCTGGGCTGGAGCGATGAGGCGTGTGGCGGTTGTTTGACTCCCGTTCGTCACTGGTCCGTCGCTGTTGCGTCAGGAGCGACGATTCGCCCCAGTGCTTTTCTCGCCCCTGCGAATCACAAAGGGAACCTCGACAGTTTTGTCTTTGGCTACAGGACTGACGACGCTGCCGGACCAGGAAAGTTGATCGGCTATTTCACTGAACAGGGAGTTGCGCACGACTTCGAGCTCGAAGCAAAGGGCCTGGTCATGGCCGTCAATTTTCGTCAGCGGAAAGAAGTATTGGTAAGCGCAACACAGGTTGGTGAGGTGCTCGGGGCAGGAGTTTATGTTTTCGAGCCCGCTACGAACACTGTACGCAAAGGCGTCTCTCTCGGCACCGCCTCACCAGGTTCGGTTGCCGTATTCGGCGACGACGAAACCATGCTGCTTGTCGGTGTGACCCTTCCCGATGGAGATGCTGTTATTGGTATCTACGCTGAGCTGTTGCTCGGGGGCGGCCCTCTTGAAGCTCTCACAGACCTTCACTTCACTCGCCGCAGCTTTCCCGCTCACTTTGCACAGGCGGGACCAAAAGCTCATTGTCAGTTATCGCCGCGCAGGGCTTGATGCGCCGGTGGAAGGCATAGACATGCATCACGTGTCTTTGACGCAAACCTCGTTTTCCATCGGAGAGGCCGTGCCATGGACTACCGGTCGAGCCTTTGACCGCGCCGCAACATCTGGCTACGGCACGGTCTTTCTGCATCATTCGCGAGGCGTCTGGGGAGTGGAAATGCGGTAGTGGCTAGGCCACCTGTTGATCGCTGTTCGCAGCGACGGCCCGCTTCAAGTTCACCGAGACCAGCTTGCTCACGCCGGGCTCTTCCATTGTGACGCCGTAAAGCATGTCAGCGACTTCCATGGTGCGCTTGTTGTGGGTGATGAGAATGAACTGAGAGCCTTTGCTCATCTCGCGAACCATCTCGTTGTACCGCCCCACGTTGCCTTCATCGAGTGGCGCATCGACTTCGTCTAACAGGCAGAACGGAGTGGGCTTGATCAAGAAGATGGCGAAGATGAGTGCCACCGCAGTGAGGGCCTTTTCTCCACCGGAAAACAGGTTGATGTTCTGCAACTTCTTCCCCGGAGGCTGAGCCAAAATTTCAACCCCTGGCTCTTCGCCGGCAGCACCCTGGGTGAGCAGCAACGAGGCGCGGCCTCCGCCGAAAAGCCGAGGGAACACGGCCTGAAACTTTTCGTTGACCACGTCAAACGTGTCTTTGAAACGCTTCCGACTGGTTTCATCGATTTTTTCGATGGCATCGCGCAGCTGAGAAAGTGAGCTCTCGAGGTCAGCCTTCTGTTTCGAGAGAAACGAGTAGCGCTCGTTTATCTCATGATGTTCCTCGATGGCGGTGACATTGACTTCACCCATGCGCTCGAGTTGAGCACGAAGGTCTTTCAGCTTTTCCTGCGACTGAGCTCCGAGCAGGGGCACCAAGTGATACTGATGCACTGCCTCGAGGAGGTTGACCTGAAACCGCTCAGCGATGGTCGCTACCAGGTGCTCGAGTTCGAGCTTGAGTTCCTTTTCTTTGAGCGACAGAGCGGCAAGGTCACGAGAAAAGCCGTCACCTTTTTCACGCAGCTCGCGGAGCAGCTGTTCGTCATCGAGCATGAACGATGACTTTTCAGTATGTGCCGCTCGACGCGCTTCAAGTTCCGCTTTCGCGACTCGGTGCTTCTCTTGGCGATCTCCACGTTCGGCGGCGGTTTCTGCCAGCCGCGCTTCGAGTTGATACCGATGCGCTTGGCCCTCGTCGCAACTCTGGGTGAGCCGACCAAAGCGCTCGGTCAATTCGTCAACTTGGCTCAAGAGAACATCGACGCGTTGACGGGCTGCTTCGCCGCGCTCGGTGACTGATGCGCACTTGACCTTGAGCGCGGTCACTTCGGCTGACACATTTGAAAGCGTTGCTTCAAGCGTCTCGCGTTCACCAGCGAGTAATTTCAATCGCTCGTCACGCAGGTCTCTGTCTGTTTGCGCGTGCATCACCTCGCCGCGCGAAGATTCCAATTCGAATTCGAGGCCGTCTTTGACTGATTCAATCTGAGTCAGTTCAACTTGAGACCCGGTGATGCGATCTCGCAATTTAATCAACTCAGAACCCGCGGAATGCAAATCTTTCTGATGACCTGCCAACTGCATTTCTTCGGCGTGACTGTTTTTCTCGAGACCCTTGAGCACGCCTTCTGACTGCCCCATCTGCTTTTGCAACTCGTAGTGCCGGGTGATGAGCTCGTTGTAGCGCTCTTCGAGCCGAGCCACTTCGCCCTGCAGCGAAGAGATTTCTCTCTTCTTTTGCAACGTTCCGACTGCCTGACCTTCCATCACGCCGCCGGTGAGCAGCCCTCCCGGGCTGAGCACATCGCCTTCTGGGGTGACAAAAGTGTAATTCGAATAATTCTGCGCGCACAGTCGGGCAGCTTCGAGGGAACGCACTACTGCCACCCCCGAGAGCAGCTGGTCGATGACGGGTTTGAGTACGGCGTCCCTCACCGACACCACGTCTAAGCCCATCGCCAGCACTTCTGGAATCTGCAGCGCCGGCAAAGGAATCGAAGGCTCAAGGGGCACAGGTAAAAAACTCGACCGACCCTCCTGGCTCGACTTCAAATAATCGAGCAACTCATACCCGCGCTGAGGCGTCTCGACGATGATGTGTTGCAGTCGCTCTCCGAGGGCCGCTTCAATGGCGGGCTCGTACTCGAGAGGTGCTGAAACGACATCAGAGACCACTCCAAAAACACCTGCTTGTTGAGGCTCGCTGCCGGCCTTCGCCATTACCGCGCGAACGCCTCGAGCAAAGCCATCGTAGTTTTTGGCAATCTCTTCGAGCGACGAGAGCCGACTGCGCTTGTCAGCCAATTCTTCGCGCAGGGCGATGACCATCACCTCATTCTCGCTGAATGCGCCGCGCAGACTGCTCAAGGTGGTCTCTTCTTCGGTATGGCGTTCCTTGAGTTCAACCGCCGTTTGGCGTGCGTGTTCGACCAGCTCGAGCACTTCTTTGCGAGTGGCTGCCAACTGCGCTTCTTCTGCACGCAAGGCCTCAACTTGGCTATTGAGCCGTTGGTGGCGCTCAGCCAACTCAGCGCGGCGCTGTTCCAAAGCTTCTAATTTTGATTGGTGATTGGCCAACCGGCTGGCGATTTCGACCACACTGCGTCGATCTTCTTCGAGCCGATGGCTCACTTCACTGTGCAGCTCGGTCGCGCGGCGCAGCTCTTCTTGTTTGACCTGAAGATCGACTTCATCTTCTTTGCTTGCGACACCCATGCGCTCGAGCTCAGCACGCCCTGCTTCCGCTTCTTCTTCAGCTTGGGCTTTCTTCACCACCACTTCGGCCAATTCAGCCTCAGATTGACTCACTCGAGCTTGCGTGGCGAAGAGATCTTCTTGCCAGTGCGCGATGGACTGCGCGTCGAGCTGCACCTGGCTTTCGATGGCAAATACGTCTGCACTCATCTGCTCAAGCGTGACGCTATCGCTCTCAAGCGACTGTCTTCGAATCGAAAGCTCTTCTTCCAACGCCTTGACCCGCTCTGCGCTTGCCCGCTCATCGGCCATCAGTTCGACGAGCTGAACTTCAAGCATCTTGCACTGGGTCTGCTGTTCCAACCAGCGATGCGAACCCGCATGCAGTTCGATGTCGCGCATTTCGCCTTTGAGGCGTTTGTACTTCTCGGCCTTTTTGGCTTGCCGCTCGAGGGCATCGAGCCTGCGCTCAAGTTCAGAGACGATGTCCGTCACGCGCAGCAGATTCTGCTGCGTGTATTCCATCTTTCGCTCAGCCGCGCGACGGCGTGCCTTGTACTTGGTGATACCGGCGGCTTCTTCGATGATGGAACGTCTGTCTTCTGCCCGGGCCGAGACGATTTGACCCACTCGACCTTGCTCAATGATTGAATACGCGCGCGTACCCACGCCAGTGCCCAAAAAGAGCTCGGTGATGTCGAGCAACCGGCAAGTCGTCTTGTTGATTTGGTACTCAGACTCGCCTGAGCGAAACAGCCGACGCGTCACCGAGACTTCGGGCATGCCCGCCACAGTGTCAGGCAGGGCATCGTGCGCATCGACGCCGAAGGTCAGCGTCACTTCCGCCATGGAAAGGGGAGCGTGCGTCTCAGAGCCATTAAAAATGACATCTTCCATGCCGCGGCCACGAAGGTTTTTGGCCGATTGCTCACCCATGGCCCAGCGGATCGCGTCGACGACGTTCGATTTGCCGCAGCCATTGGGCCCCACCACTCCCGTCACGCCGTCGTCAAAACCGATGACTACTCGGTCCATGAAGGACTTAAAGCCAGTGATGTCTAGTCGCTTGATCCGCATGGGTTTTCGCGCCCCTGGTGAAATTTCGCGAAATCGCGCCGGAGCCGGAAAATCGGCCTCGGAGCCCACGAAGTACCATGATCACCATGCCATGAGCAAGCGTGACACTACATGACGTGACCCTATGTTTTGCTCACGGCATTTCTAAGGCGATCAAGGTCTTGCTGGTTGAGCCGGGGAGCACCACTCGAAAGAGAGCCACGGCGTCGGGTTTAAGGGCCTTGAGCGAAGTGAGAAGTTCCTCGGCGTTGCGAATACTTTTGCGGTTGAGTTCGACCACCGCCATGCCCCTTCGAAGGCCCGCTTCGTCAGCAACAGAGCCCGGGGTAACCTCGACGATCAACGCACCTGCGCGAGGAAGGCCGGCCGACTGGGCCAGACGGGGGTCGATATCTCGCAGCACAATGCCGACGCGGTGCGGTTCAGCGCCACTTGAACGAGGTTTTTTAAGGTCGCCGATATTTTCTTGATCGGGACGCACGCCCAACTTCACCTTCACTTCTGTCGGTTTACCCGAACGAACCACCGCCAATGTCACCGTCGAATCAGGTCGCTTGAGTGCGATGACGCGCGTCAACCCGGTTGAGGAATGAATGCGTTCGCCATCGATGGCCAACACCACATCTTCTTCTTTCAGGCCGCCTTTATTCGCAGGCCCTCCCTCGTTGACTGAGGTGATGAGGGCACCGTCTCGTTCAGAAACCATGAGCGCCTTTAAAAGTGCTGGTGAGACATCTTGAACTCCGACGCCCAACCAACCGCGAGTAACTGCACCTTCCTTCTCAAGCTGAGGCAACACCGCGCTTATCAACCCCGAGGGCACCGCGAAGCCAATGCCGGTGGCGGCTCCCAAAATGGCGGTATTCATGCCGATGACTTCCCCGCGCAAATTGAAGAGCGGGCCCCCTGAATTGCCCGGGTTGATGGCTGCATCAGTTTGCAAAAATTGATCATATCGAGAGGCACCGATTCGTCGATCGAGCGCAGAAATGATGCCCGCCGAAACGCTCTGCGCCAGCCCGAATGGGTTGCCGATAGCGACCACCCAGTCGCCCACCTTCATCGCGTTTGAATCACCCAGTTTAACCGACGGTAATGGAGCAAATTTTCCTTTGAGTTTAACCAGTGCCACGTCGGTGAGGGGATCGCGACCGAGCACTTCACCGTCAAAAGTACGGCCGTCTTCAAAGCGAACCTTGATGGTGACCGCATCTTCAATCACGTGGTTGTTGGTCAACACCAACCCCTTGGGGTCGATGACAAAGCCAGAGCCAGTGCCGGGGCTTAAGGGGCCTTCCTCTCGAAGAGACGGCCTTCGGCTTCTCAGCGCTTCTTGTTCATCGTTGGCAGGCTTGGCCACGTCGATGTTGACCACCGCGCCTTTGACCGAGTCGATCAGCGGGGCCAGGGAGGGTATCGCCGACCCTAAAGGCGCAGATTCAGCAAAAGAAGGGGCAGCAGAGAGCAACAGCAGGCACATCACATATGAGCGCATAGGACCTCGTTGGTAACGCAGAACCAAGAACGAGCAACCCCGACCAAAGATTTCCTCATCAAATCGCAGTAGGGTGCAAACCGCCTTTCTGGCGGCCGAAGGAGCACCGTTCGAATCATGATTCGTCTTTCTGGGTTATTGGCTTTCAGCCTCGTTATTTCTGCCTGTCCGCCCGCCATCGACGCAACTGACGGGGGCGACCTGAAGATTACGCCCCAGGGTGGCATTATCTTTCGCGCCGACTACGCGCTTGACGTACCCGAGGGCGCTGTTGACGAAGAGACGCGCATCTTTGTCACCATCGACGACAATGTTCCCGAAGTGCCCAGGCGAAAACGCGTCAGTCACGGGTACCGCTT
>JAYUVR010000378.1:0-4847 GCA_043753955.1 Archangium sp.
TAGTTAAAGAAAAGCCGGAGCCCACCAGAGTAGATGAAGAGCAGCTTGGTCCCGCGGCTCAGCATGTGTTCGAGATCAGCTGCCATCTTTTGTGGCTCAGGGTAATCACGAACGTAAATTTCTTCGGCATCGCCGACTTCTTTGCCTCCAATTCGAGGCAGTCGTCGCAGCACGGCGCGTTTGAACCCAGAGATGCTGAGATGGCGAAGCATGTATCGATTGAGCCTCGAGCGAGTCGTTTCATACGTATACCCGTCGAGAAAAGCAGCTCCGATGACGCGGTCGTCTGCGGTGCTCACTCGATGCACGGGGTCCACTCCAGAACACAGGCCCACCAACACAAACTGAGAAAAGCCGCGCTTCTTTTGAAGGAAATCGAGTGCTTCAGCGAGATCAGCTTGAGCGCGCTCGAGGTCATTGCGGGCGTCTCGACGAGGCAAACTGTCGCCCAACCCATTGAGGTCAAATCGAAGTGCTGAAAACCCGAGTTTGGCCAAGGCACGAGACAGTTCGACCCAACAGCGTTGAGGGCCTACTCGAGGGTTTAAGCCCACATTCGCCATCACAATGGCAGGCACATTTTTTCGGGCCTGTTCTGCTGAAGGCTCGGTCAACACGCCCATGAGAATGTTGTCGGTGCCGAAAGTGAAGACACGTTCCTTCATCGGCGCTCTCCCAAGGCCGCGACGATGTGATGAAGCGCTTCGTTCCCCAACAACACACCTTGCTGCAAGCCCGCTCCGGGGGGGCCGGCTTCGCTCCATGTTGTCGACTGCCCCGTGGCTGAAAGACTTTGGCGCAGCCGTTCAAGTTCAGGTGAACCTGAGGCGACGACCACGGTTCGGCCAGCATCCCACTGAGAGACGAGGGTGAGATCGAGCGTCTTCCACTGATTCAAAATAGCTGTCGAAACCACGAAGCCCATCAGTTCCCCAGGCAATCGCAGCGGAGGGTCAATCAGTTCCCTTCGCTGCTGCTTTTCAATCAGCGCCAAACCTTCTATCCATTTGGCCATACTCACAATGGGTTCCCACATCACCAAGGTGTCGAGGGAAAGCCCACTGGCGGCGGCTTGGGCGAGCAGTACCGCTCCCATGCGAAAGCCGACCGCCGATACCTTGCGTACGCCAGAGATGTCTTTGAGTTCGCGCGCCGCCCGTCGAATGTCTTCAACCCACAACTGCGGAGGACAGTCACTCAACTCGCCTGCAGAATCTCCCGTTCCTCGATAGTCAAATCGCAACACGTCGAAGCCCGCCTTGGCGAGCAGCTCTGCCAACTTGCGAAACGCCCAATGAGAACGAAGTGCCTCTTGCGGAGCCGGCGAGCACAGCACCACGCCCATATTTCGAGAAGGCCCCGTCGGAGGGTGATGCAAACCCAGCAGCTGTTCGCCTTCAGGACCAAAATAACTTGGAATCATTTCAACCACATCATGGCGAACGGCCCTTCTTCAGTCGAGAAAGCATGCCGCCTACCAATGAAGAAACCAGCCCCTTTTCTTCTGGCGGTGGCACCGGCACCGATGGTGGCTGAGGTTTCTTTTCCGATTCTGTCGACGGCAATGCTGCAGCTACCTGTTCGAGCGTGTTGAGCAGCAACACCCGGGGACTCAAGCGGATGCCTGTTTTTGCTTCGAGCTGAGAGAGCACGGACAGGGACAAAAGGGAGTGGCCTCCCAGGTTGAAGAAGTTGTCGTGCACACCCACTTTTTCCATCTTGAGGGCCGATTTCCAAATTTCTGCCACCAACTTCTCGGCGCTCGTTCGCGGAGCAAGGTAATCATCACCTTCTCGAACGATGGCTGTCGGTGGCGGCAGTGCCCGGCGATCAATTTTGCCATTGGGGGTAAGTGGCAGGGTTTCGAGCGTCATGAAGTGTTGCGGAATCATGTAGTCAGGCAGTCGAACCCGTAGGTGTTTGCGCAGCTGGCTTTCATTTATCTCTTCACCTGCTTGGGGAATCAAGTAGCCGACCAACCGGTGATCTCCCGGTTTGTCTTCACGCACCGTCACGACTGCTTGTTTGATGGCCGAGTGCTCGCTCATCGCTGCTTCGATTTCCCCCAGTTCGATGCGGTAGCCGCGCACCTTCACCTGATTGTCGTTGCGGCGTTGGTACTCGAGGTTTCCATCGGGCCTGAAACGAGCCACGTCACCCGTGCGATACAAGCGGCCACGCGGAGTGTCGACGAAACGCTCTTGCGTCAACTCGGGGCGATGCAGGTACCCTAAAGTGACACCATCGCCCCCGATGAGCAGTTCGCCTGGAACGCCGATGGGGGTATTTTGGCCAAATGCATCGAGCACATGCACAGTGGTGTTGCCGATGGGTTTCCCGATGAAAACTTGTTTCACTTCGGTGGGGAAACGGTACGTCGTGCTCCACACCGTCGTCTCGGTCGGGCCGTACATATTCCATACGCCACCCGGTGCTCTTGCAACCAGTTGCTGAGCGAGATCGAGCGGTACCGCTTCGCCACCCACCAGGGCTCTGAAGCCTGGGCGGCCGTTGAAACCTGAGCCAAACAGCAACCGCCACGTGGCGGGAGTTGCTTGCATGACCGTGACGGCGTGTCGTTCGATCAATGAAGACAGCTGTTCACCATCAGCAATGGCATCGCGGCCGGCGAGAATCACCTTCCCACCCATGGTCAATGGTAGCTGCAGTTCCAACACGGCAATGTCGAAACTTAACGTGGTGACCGCCAGCAACGTGTCTTGCGCTCGCATTCCGGGCGAAGTGGCCATACTGGTTAAGAAGTTCACCACTGCCGTATGCGGTACCTGCACTCCTTTAGGCTTACCGGTCGAACCAGACGTGTAGATGACGTAAGCCAGAGCTCCGGGTTTGCCTTGTGTGTCTTGCGCAGGCTGCGAAGCCAGTCGCGCGCTTTCAGTGTCCACCAAAATGTTTTTAGGTGCACTGAGCTCGAGCTCTGACTGAAGCGCTTTCGTCGTCACCAATGCTGACATCTTCGAGTCGCTCACCATGAACGCCAGGCGCTCTCGAGGAAATGACGGGTCGAGGGGCACGTAGGCCGCACCCGCTTTGAGAATCGCCAAAAGGCCCACCATCATTTCGGCGCTTCGTTCGAGACACAGACCCACCAGATCACCGGGTTTGACGCCCTCGGTTCTCAGCAGTGCGGCGAGCTGGTTCGAGCGTTTATTGAGCTGTTGGTACGTGAGCGATTCGTTGCCCGACACGACAGCGACGGCTTCAGGGGTGCGACCCACTTGAGCTTCGATGAGTTGATGCACACCCAGTTCTTTGGGGAAGGGAACTCGCGTGTCGTTCCACGCGGCGAAAGAGTCTTCTTCTGCCGGAGTGAGCATCGGCAATCGCCCCAACTCCTGAGAAGGGTCATCGACGATGGCTCGCAACATCACGCGCAGGTGGTCCAACATGCGGATGATGGTGCTGCGATCGAAAAGATCGACCGCATAATCGACACCGCCCACCATGCCGTTGCCGGTTTCTTTCACCCAAAAGGAAAGGTCTGTCTGCGTGGCTGCCGCGTGAACGTGAATCTGGCCGTAGGGCACATCGCCCAAAGAAGAGCCGCGATTCGAGACGTCTTGAAAGGTGAAAAACGCTTGATAGATGGGCGTGCGACTCATGTCTCGGCGCGTATTGAGTACGCGCATGAGCAACTCAAAAGGCATGTCTTGATGGCTGAACGCATCGAGCACTGTGGTGCGCACTTCTCCCAAGAAATCGCGGAAGCTCTTTTGCGCCGTCGGCTTGGTGCGAAGCACCAATGCATTCACAAAAAAGCCGATCAGGTTTTCCACTTCAGGTTGAGTGCGGCCGCGAATCGGCGTGCCGACCAACAGATCTTCTTGCCCCGTATAACGAAAGAGCAGCGCTTTGAAGGAAGCGAGCAAGACCATGTACAACGTCGCAGAAGACTGCCTGGCGACGGTGGTGAGGGCAGCGATCTCTTCTTTGGTCAGCGTGAAAGGCTCGGTTGCGCCTTTGTAACTGAAAGTGGCCGCTCGAGGGCGATCAGTAGGAAAGTCCAAGTCTCTCAGCTCGCCGCCCAACTGGGTCTTCCAATACGTCGATTGGCGCTCGAGCTCTTTCCCTGCAAGCCAGTCGCGATGCCAGTGTGCGAAGTCTTGGTACCCGATGGGGAGCGCGGGCACTTCTGGTGTTTTGCCGGTGGTGAAGGCTTCGTAGTGCCGCGCCAATTCGTTTAAGAAAATGTCGAAACTCCAGCCGTCCCAAATCGCATGGTGGGGCATGAAGAAGAGGACACTTTCCTGCGGTGAGAGAATGAAATACCTAATTCGAAGTAGCGGACCCTTGGTGAGATCGATGGCCTCATTGGCCGCTGCTTTAAGCTGAGACATTAATTCGACGTCACGTTCCTTCGCAGTCATGGTGCTCAAATCAACCGGCACCAAATGCTCTTCATAAGAAGGCATTACTTGCTGAACTGGAGCTCCGTCTTCCAAAGCGAAAAACGTTCGCATTGAAGGCTGTCGAGCGATGATGGCATTGAGGCTTTTGCGGAGCGCTTGAACATCAACCGCACTCTTAAAGCGAAAGGCAGCCGGGAGATTGTTAACGGCCATGCCCGGCTGCATTTGTTCAAGAAACCACATGCGTTGCTGCATCAACGATGCGGGAGCGGTTCCCGGCCATTCTTGACGAGTAATCTTCGCGACGGGAGCTGCATTTTGATCGGCAGGAGCCGCGACCAAGGCCGCTAAACCAGCAATGGTCGGAGCTTCGAAGAGCTTGCGCATTGAAAGTGAGACTTGAAGTTCACGATTCAGTCGAGTCATCACTTGCGCGGCGAGGAGCGAATGGCCTCCCAAGGCGAAGAAGTCGTCTTC
>JAYUVR010000379.1:0-2294 GCA_043753955.1 Archangium sp.
CCTTCGCGCACCACGGCCACGTTGTCTTGGGCAAACACTGCGCGGAGCTGAGCAATACTGGTGTCCTTCGTCACCACGCCTTGCAAGGGGCTGATGAGCGCGTCGATGGTGTCTTGCAGCTTGTAGTTGCCCGCGATGAGCCCGTTGAGCAAATCGTATTCGTGAATCATTCCAACGGCGGTGCCATCGGGCGCCAAAATGGGCATCTGAGAAATGCCGTTTTTCTTCATGCCCTCGATGACTTCACCAATTTTTTCGCCCTTGATGGCCGTCACCAGCTTTTGCTTTTTCCCTTTGAGAATATCGCGCACTGAGCCTGGGCCCTTCTCTTCGATGAAGCCCAAGTCTTTCATCCACTCGTCTGAGAAGCACTTGGTGACGTAGGCATTGCCTGAGTCAGGCAGTATCACCACGATGGTTTTGCCTTTGCCCACTTCTTTGGCCAATTCCACCGCGACGTGCACTGCCGCTCCCGACGAGCCACCGGCGAAGATGCCTTCTTCGCGCGCCAAGCGTCGAGCCATGATGAACGATTGGCGATCGTCGACCTGTCGCACTTGGTCGACCACTTTGAAGTCCATCGCTCCGCACACCATGTCTTCGCCGATGCCTTCTACTTTGTAGACGTGCGATTCACCGACTTTCCCCGTCTTAAAGTAGCCGGCGTAGATCGAGCCGATGGGGTCGACTCCGACGTTCTGAATTTTGGGGTTCTTTTCTTTGAAGTACTTGCCGGCGCCGCTCATGGTGCCACCGGTGCCGAGGCCTGCGACAAAGAAGTCAAACTTGCCGTCCATCTGGTTCCACGTTTCTGTCCCCGTCGAGAGGTAGTGGGCCTCGATGTTGTCGGGCGTGTGGTACTGATTGGGGTAGAAAGACCCCGGCGTATCGCGAACCAAGCGCTTGGCAGTCTCGTAGTAGCTGCGCGGATCATCGGCGGCCACGTTGGTGGGAGTGACTACGACTTGTGCACCCATGCCCTTGAGTCGGTTCACTTTTTCCGACGACATCTTGTCGGGCATGGTGAAGATGCATTTGTACCCACGCACCGCGGCGATCATCGCCAGACCGAAGCCCGTGTTGCCCGAGGTGTTTTCAATGATGGTGCCCCCGGGTTTCAGTCTGCCGTCTTGTTCTGCCTTGTTCACGATGTGCAAGGCCATGCGATCTTTCACGGCCCCGCCCGGGTTCATGAATTCGAGCTTCACGTAAACGGTGGCGTCTTCCGGGCCCACCACTTTGTTGAGCTTGACGATGGGGGTGTTGCCAATCGCAGAGAGAATTGAATCGTGAACGTTTGAAGGCATGCCCCCGACATAGCAAAGGAGCTCATGCAAACCAAAGCGCCTGAACAGAACAGCCTAGCGGGTGATTTTTTGGCCCCGCATCAATGACTCAATGCGTTCGAATGCCTCAGCTTTGTAGACCCGCGAACCGCAGTTGAGGCAGGCCCCTTGGGGAACATTGGTTAAAACGACCAATTTACCCTTCACCGAAAGGCGCACTTCTACGAAACGGTGGTCGTACCGCCCGTTACAAGGACATCGCCCATATTCGGGCTTGGCGTAATCGGCCATGAAGTTGCGTACCATAGATGAACTGTGAGCACCCGCGTACCTCCGTCGAGACAGAATCCTCCTCCTCAGCTTCCCAAAGCCCAACCCGCCCCTAAGGCAGCGGGCTCTCAACCGCTGCCAAAACCTGGGGGCCCGACGACGGAAAGTCTGCCTGAACCAGACGAGTCGGCCGTCAACCCCGAGGCTCAAGCCTGGAGAGGCCAAGACATCGATCGCTCGATGGAACTCAGCCGCTCGGCTGTGGAAGAGCGCATGGGTGAATCGGTGTTGAGCGAGCGCGGTGAAAAAGAAGCAGCGGCCCACGAGGCGAAAGAGAAGCAAGAACTTCACCGACCAGGTGGGCCGGTCAAGAAACTCCAGAGCGAAAAAGTAGAGCTCAAACCGCTCGAAACAAGCAGAAAACCGCTCTCGGGCACGCCCTTAGGCAGCGGGGCTCGTTTGGCAGCCATTACCCAGCAGAATCTTCTTTCAGGCGAGAGCGCGACTCACGAACGAGCCCCCGACGCCTATTCACTGCTTAAGGGTGCCCGGGAACAGGGGGAACTCTTTGTCGAAGATGCCTTATCGTCGAATCATTCGGAAGACCGAGGTGACCCTGAATTGGCTGCAGCGGTGGAAGAATGCATCGCTCAATGTTTCGGTATTCGCGGCATTTTGCGCATTGGGCCGGGCCGGAACGATAATCAGGAGCCCATCATCGTGGTGACCACGACTCAC
>JAYUVR010000380.1:0-5903 GCA_043753955.1 Archangium sp.
CTGGTACAGAAATGGCCATAGGAATCTTTGTCGGTGAGCTCGGCGGAGATGACTCTAAAGGCTGACGCATCAGTGCATGAACCTGGGCACGCTAAAACACTGAGGTCGCTCATTAACAACAATACTTCTGTGTCAGTGCACGCGACGTCTAACAAACTGCCATCGCCCAGAGCACTTGGATAGAAACCGGGAACAGCGGTGAATTGGTTTTCCGCAGTGAGTGTTTGGTAAATCAATCCATTACCGAGCCCGAGCCACAGTTGCCCATTGGGGCACCGAGCGAGTCCTCTTAATTTCCACACTCCAGCAATTCCGGTGGGTACTGGGTTGAAGGTCATTCGAGACCAAGTGAAGCCGGGTTCTCCTGCGCCACCGCCCGTGTCACCTGAACCGCCGCCGACTTCAGCTAAACCGCCGCCAGTTGCATCTGAGCCACCGCCAGTTGGGCTTTGAATCGTTCCTTTAGGGAATAGGCGACAGCGACCTTTGTCGTCGCAAGACTGACCGTCAGGACAGTTGTCACTGGTTAAACAAAGGGAACCATCGAGCTCAGGAAAACAACTCAAGGTCAAGCACCCGAAAAGAAGGAACCAACAGCGGATCATATGGGCGAACGACCCTCGGAGAGGAAGAACCTGAGAAGACCGATGCAACAACCCCAGTGCCCAAGGTGAGTGCGCAATCTATTTACGAGCTGTCAATCGACAGTGGTGGACTTGGGCAGCGCTCCCCCGAAATGCCAGGATTTACTGACGAACTCGCTGGCGCTTCGGTCTGAAGCAGGGTTTCTATCTGCAATGCCTACGACGCCTGAAGTGCCGGTGCCCACAGAGGTTCCAACCACTCCGCCATCGAGGCCTGAAGTGCCTCCGCCTTTTGAGACACCAGTTCCTCCGTCTGTGCCAGAGAAGCCTGAAGTGCCGGCTCCTCCCTCTGAAGACCCATCAGCTCCGCCTATGGAATTGCCCGGGCCTCAGGCGCCTTCGCCTCAGAAAATGGCTTTTTCTAAGTCTGTGATTGATTGAGCCAATCGCAGTACACTTTCTGGAGCACACCCTTCAGCTTTGTTGCTGATGAGCACAAATGCATCTGAGCCTTCAGAAAGTGCAGAACTGGTCAGCTCAGCAATCTCATCACGTCGAGGGAGGTCTTCTTCGACGAGTGCGTTGAAAGGAAAAAAGCGTTCGCGAGCGCTCTCATGAGTGTCATTTGGCCGAGTGAGCCATCGGGCGATGAGCACTTTGCGCGTCTGTGGAGGCAGCAACGCACGTTGCGCCAGTACACTGGGCATTCTTCCCCACGCATTGTGGCAATGCATGGTTCCTGTATCGACCAATGCCGAACCGTATTTTCCGGTGAGAAGCTCAATATTTCTGAGTTCAACCGCGTAGACCGGGCCCTTGGGAAGTTGCCTGAGGAAATCATGGAGCCTTTCTGCGAAACGTTCAGGTGAACGCACTTCAAAAGGCGAAAATTGAAATACCAGTGCTCCGGCCTTTTTTCCTAAGCCCTCTACATACGGGCCAATGACAAAGTCGGTGGCATAGGCCACATCGAGCAGCCGAGGGTTTGGTAGCCCTGCCTTGGCTCCGTAACGAGGGTGCTGAGGAAAATGAACCGCGGTGCAGTCTTCGTGTGCTTTGGCGACGAAACGAAAGTCATCGGGTGTCTGTGCTGCGAATTGCGCATACGTCGCTGCGGCCAACGGCTCGTAGTAGGTGCGGTCAAATTCAACACAGCGGAGTAGGGGATGTTGAGTAAAGGCTGTGAGACCGCGATTCAACAACTGCTTCTCGCGTACAGCCGCGCCATAGAGTGGGCCAATCCAACCGGGGTACGTCCACGACATGGTCCCCAACCTCAATGCGCGCGGAAGTTTTGTCGCCAGCGTACGGACATCGGCGGGAATGGGCGCAGCGTCGAGTTGAGCCACGCTGTGTGTTTGGCCGGCATCAAAGAGAGACAGTTGCGGCATGGTGGTTAGATTCGACAATGAATGTGTTTCAGAGCGCTATCTTCCGGGTTGTAGTGCGGGTCGTCAGGCACGAATACTTCACCAGTGATTCGTGCGCCAACCAGTTCGGCCACAGTCCACAGTTTGCCAAAGCCCAAGCCTCCAGAGCTGCTCTGGCCACGAAGCTGTACTGCTCTGAGCAGTTCAACGTCGCGAGAAGAATGGCCGTGACAATACGGAGCCACGACCCGGTTGAGCCCGTGGTAGTCGAAGACCAATACCGAACGAGTGCGAATGGCTTCGCAGATGAGGCCTGTCCACTCTTCTTTCAAGCTCAGGCACTCGTCCTTTCATTAAACGCAGCGTATTCCCAAAGTCGAGGCCGCCTTCGCCATTCGTGTATCAAAGGTGTACAGAGAGAGATCGGTTCCAACGTCTAACAGGTACCGCATTGTCGAAAGATGAATTGCGTCTAAGGTTCGAACCTCGGTTGGCCAAGGTTGCTTCACATACCGCAGCGCCATCGGCGCGAGTTCGACAAAGGCAAATCGTCCGAGAATCGATCGCAGCGCTTGTCCAAGTAGCGGTTCCAGCTGTCGAGCGTGAATTCGATTCCATGCTTCATACTCAACCAAACGGCTCCCGAGAATGGTCCCTTTGAGGAGAGCGCTTTTCGGTCGGCGCGCCTCAAGTTGAATGTGTGCAAGGACGATGGAGGTATCGACATAGATCGCGGGCATTTCAAAGTTCTCGATCGGCCAGCAAATCGTTCACGAGGGAGATTGTTTTCCCAAGAGCTGCGGCATTCTCGAGCGGTGCTTGTGGATCGCTTGGCGGACTGATGATTCCCTTTCGCATGAGCTCCAAGAGCACCGCATCAGAGACCTCCGGCGAACTACCTGGACTCGGTGGTACCAATTCAGCCACGACAAGGTCACGATCGACGACTAATACGCGCTCCCCAGCGGCGGCATATTTGACGTATTGACTCAGTTTGTTTTTAAGCGTTTTGATTCCGACTGATCGCATGATTCGATAGTAGCTACTGGTAGCTACTTCTGTCAAAAGCGCTCGGCCCTTTTGACTTGTTTTCATACGTGAATGTTGGGTATGCCTGTCGCTCTTTCCTCGAATAACGATTGGGATGGCGCGCATGGCAGGTAAACCGATGGCTGTTGGTGGGTTGATTCGGCAAAACAGGGAGCAACGGATCGACGGTGAGCATGGGGCTCCAATACCGAAGGGCAATCTCCACGCCTACAAGGCGACCTCGAAGGAGGCTGGAAAGCTCGTTTCAGTGGTGAATCGGGCGGTGCGTACGCAAGACTTCAGTGCAACGCACCTCCCAACCGGGTTTGTGGAAATTCCCTCAGCTTCAAGGGAAAGCGCTGACAGGAATCGCTACACCGCATACTTCAACCCCATGACCAAACAAGGCGTCATCGGCCGAGGCCCTATCGGACAAGAGCCAACTTCATTTACAGAGCCGAACAGCATCGGTTGGTAGATGATGAATTGTAATGTCATGAATTGACAGTTGCGAGCCGCGCCGTCGAGTTGAGAGCTGAGGTATCAACGCCATCGCTCCAACATCGACCAGCGCGGGTCGAGTTCGGCGGTAACCGTCATTTTCCATTTTGTTTGTTTGTTCGCCCAATCGCGAATGCGTTGAGCGACACGCCCATCACCAGGAGCCTAAAAAAAACTCGTTAGCGCGCCTTCTCCCATTTCCGCACCGAGGTGAATTGCATCGAAGGTGACGCTATCGAGTTCCAACTTCAGGTCGCTGTAGGGCTGGCGCGATGCATAATATTCCCACGCATCAGATGAAGGAGAACGCGTACGCCATCGTTCAGCCGACACGCGTAACGCGGGTTGCCTTCGGCAGAGACGACGAGGCTGTATCGAGTCTTCTTTCTGACGCCCAATTCCCACCCGAGGTCTGGGTCAATTGCGTCGATGTAGGAATGACATTTGGAGGTCACTCTTTGGTCTCGACTTGAAGGAGGAACTTTAAACTCAGCGCTCTGAATCTCATTTGATGGCAATCGAAGACCGCATTGTCCGTTCTCGCGGCGAGTCGTCGTTGTTCATCACAACAAACCATTCACTTTAAGGCGAGTTTATGAGTCAGCACAGCGCTTGGCGCGTGGCAGCAGTGTGTCTTTTGATCGCTTGCGAAAGGGGTTCGTACCCTTCTGACGGAGGTGATTCTTACGATGCAGGTGAGCCTGCAATTGATTCAGGGATAAAGGGAGATGCGGGAATGCCCGCAGTGAAATACGGGAAGATACAATTGTATCAATTAGAGATTGACGCAGGCGTTGGCTCAAGCGTTGTGAGTATGGCAACGGGCACTTTCTCTGAAATCGTCGGCTGCTTTTCCTTAAAGAAAGACAGCTGTGAAGTGTTGAGTTGCGACTACCCACCGCCATCAACTCCGAAAGAAACGGGAATGCTCTCGATAGAAGGAATTCAGGTCGATGGAGGCATACGACTGGAGAGCAGTGCCTCAGGCATCTTCGCATCGTTCGTTGGCAAGTTTTGGGATGAACCTGGTCGCCCAATTAAAATAGTGACGACAGGGGGCGATGTTCCTGCGTTTTCGGTTTCATTCACGTCACCAAATAAAGTGACGGTCGTTCCTCCCTGTACATCGAGTGCATGCACGCTTCGACGCGATCAGCCCTTGGTGCTGACGTGGCCTGAAAGGCCCTTGGAAACGCAAGTGGAGCTCACTGTGACGAGCCTGACAGCGACCAAAGTGGTCGTATTGAGATGCGTGGCTCCGGCTGCTGCGGGCAGCATCGAGATATCGCCTGAGTGGCTCAATTATTTAGAACCGTCCAACCAAGCCACATGCGCGTGGTTGAGCGGCCACGTTCAGGACTTTCGCGCAGGCGATTGGGACATCACCGTAGTGGCTACAGACAATGCGCAGAGTCAGCGTTTGAACATTGAGTGACTGGGTGCGATAGCCAAAGTCAAAACAGAAATTCAACCTCAGGGCCGGCACTTTGGCGAGGTGGTGAAGTGACCCTCGTGGCGCAAAACGGCACGCTTGGAGTCTTAGAGTTCTCCAAAGAGTTCTCGTAATGCTGGAACTCGAGCTTCTGATGCTCAGAGAGCGTAAAGAGCATCATGGGGGCATATCAAATGAAGACATTCCTAAGTGCAGCAACGTGGTCACTCCTCGTGTTGGTTGTTTCAGCCTGTAACCCGGGGTCGGGCGACTCGAATGACGCGGGTAAAATGCTCGATGGTGGAAAGAGTACTGACGGTGGAATGTCGAGCACGCCGACAATCCTCTCTACTTCACCTGCCAATGCCGCCATCGATGTCGCGCTCAACACAGGCGTCAGTGTGACTTTTAGTGAACCGATGAAGTCCGCGAGCCTTACCTCCAATACCTTCACCCTCACCACCGGCGCGGCTGTCTCAGTGCCAGGCACTGTGATTTACAGCAATTCGAAGGCCGTATTTTGGCCAGCCGCGCATCTCGCGAGCAATAGCGTGTACACGGCGACGGTAACCACCGGGGTTCAAAGTGCTCACGGTGTGGCCATCGCCACGCAGCGAGTTTGGACTTTCAACACCGGCACCGCGGTCTTGCCTGACCTTCCTGTCAACCTTGGAACTTCGGGTGACTTCGTGATTCTCGCGAAGAGCGGTATTTCGACGGTACCAACCTCGGCCATCACCGGTGACATCGGAGTCAGCCCTGCAGCGGCGAGCTACATCACTGGGTTTGGGCTGAGCGAGCATTCATCCACGGTGTATTCCACCTCTCCGCAAGTGACAGGAAAGGTCTACGCCGCAGATTACACTGCGCCTACGCCGTTCACGTTGACGAATTCCATCGGCGATATGGAAATTGCATTTACCGACACGGCGGCGCGCGCTCCCGATGCGACCGAGCTCGGTGCGGGGAATATCGGTGGAATGACGC
>JAYUVR010000381.1:0-3227 GCA_043753955.1 Archangium sp.
CCATACCGGTAAATGACTTTCCTTCCATACGGGTATGCCATCTCAGACACATTTCCATCGACATTGTATGTGTACAGTGTGTGTGGATTGGCCGCCGCACTGACGCTGCAGCCTGCCTCGCCGGCACGAATGCGCACTTCAGACAGCACCCGCCCTTCAGTGTCATAGCGGTACCAGGTTTGCCCGAAGGAATCCCGTTGCAGGCGTAACCTTCCTTGCGTCCGTGCTGTTGCCGGAGACAGGTTGAAATAACCCAGCGGAGTGACGGTTGGGTCCACACAGTCTGTAGGTGCAGCAAGTGGCCCATCGACGTCGTACACGAATTCGTACAGCACTTCGCTGCCGCCAGAGAAGATGCGCGTGGCTTTCAACCTTCTGCCCAGGGAGTCGTAGGCGAGGGAAACGTACTGCCCCACCGCGCGCATGGACGCCGTCTCTTTCAACGTCTGGTTGCCCGCTCCGTCATATTGGTAGCGAGTAGGCTGCGTCGCTGTGGGCAGCTTGGCTGCAATGACTTTCCCGAAGTCGTCATACTCGTAGGTGGTTGCCGGCTTGGTACAGGTGGCGTACGTCTCTGTTCCCGAGCAGCCATTCTTGACGCCGGTTAAATTCCCGTGGACGTCATAACTAAACACGGTACGTCGAAGGACTCCCGCAGCGGGGTATTGGTCCAAACTCACCATTTGATTCAATCTGTCGTAGCCAAACTGCGCACAATTTTGGTCTTGGTTGGCTGTCCCTGGAGAGAGGCACCATGGAGCAGGGCTATTAAACGCGAAGCCCAATGCTTCGAGATTGTCGTCTCCGTCAAACCGTTTGGCCGTGGAATACTTTCCAGCTGCGGCTCCGAATTCGGTGAAGGTAGGGCGATGGTGGGCATCCGCTGCATAGCTGATGACTTTGCGCAATTCTGTCGCTGCGCCATTTTGCATCGAATACTTGGCTTTTTTCTGTGTTTCGTCAGGCCAGTATTCGTAATCGACTCGTTCAGCCCATACTGCGCCAACAGAGTCTGAAGCGCGAGCCTTCCACTGCAACAGTCGAGTCAGAGTGCCGCCCACGCACCCTGAAGCCCCTGTGCCACTGCGGTAACAAAATACCTCGAACGAATTGGGGGAACGGAACTTGGTGTAGGAAAGCCGATTATTCTCAAAGCCATTGAGAATGGGAGCGCGTCCCGCCACGGTGCGAGAAACCAAATTCTTCTCTTCGTACACCAAAACTTCCGGCGTTCCGGCTTCGTCAATGAGTTGCGTGGCATTGCCCCATGCGTCGTAGGCCAAGTATTGCGTTTCCAAATACGCCGTCGCTTGACGTGCAGTGAAACGACGTACTCGTTGCAGTTGGTTTGACTTATTCAGCCCTGAATTGGCTGGGTAATAAAAATACTGCGTCAGTGGAGCGTTGCTGAAAAGACATGCTGTAGCCGTTTCAGAAGCCACCTCACACGGGCCTTCCACTTCCAATGTCCTCGCAAAAGCATCAACGGCGCTGACGGTAGGGAAGGTGCGACGGGTGCGGGTAAAGGTAGCGTAGAATTTTGGGCCCATCGTCCAAACGCCGCCACTCAAGTTTTTGCTCCACCCAGAGACAATGGTGGACTGCAAATTGTTTGTGACTGAGTCGTATTTGAATGTCGTCCGCGTCTTACTTGGAGCATTCAGGAGGCTGGGCTTTTCCTCTGACGCCCTCAGCTGCACACTTTTGGCCCCGTAGGTATAGGTGTATTTGACGGTTTGTTGGGCGTCTGTCCCATTCATGTCAGTAGCGCCTGAAGCCACTTGTCTCAATTCGGGTTGCGGCACATCTGAAACGCCGCTTCCGGTGCCCCAAGTGTAGGCAGTCCAATTGCCTCGTTTGTCTTTGAATGCTTTTTGCTGAGCGGCTTGCGTGGGCTGGGCGCATGTCCATTCGTTTTGCGTATTGCCCGAACTGCATGCCCCCGGTGTGCTGCAGCTGTCGATGGTGCGGTACACCAAACCAGACGCGCCGTAGCCGCTGTTTGGGTTTATCTCGTACGTGGTGACGAGGCCGGAGCTCGTGGCGGTGCCGTCTCCGCGGCCAGCAGCAGAATCAGTTGCTTTCACCACTTTGAGCTGAGTCTCACAACAGTCGGAGCCAAGCTGGCAGCCAGCTGTTCCTCCATCTTTGAAGGTGACGTCCCAGCCCATGCCTTGTGTCCGTGTCACTACATTTCTTTCTGCGGCTGAATAATCGTGCACTGTCTCCTGTACGTTTCCGACGGTGCGAATCAGCAATGTAGAGTCATAAGAATACTTTTCGCTCCACCCTAAATGCTGCGCGCCAGTTATTCGGCCGGACCTCTCAACGTCGTCAGGGTTGGCGTAAGAAAATGTTACTGCTGGCACCAGCGAGGTGCCTCCAGCCAATTCTTGCTTCAACGAGACGCTGCGAATGACGCATTCAGCGTTCCCATTCTTCTCATTCGTCAGCTTCACATACTTGAGGACCAAGCTTCCCGTGGGCCCGCGCAATTCAGACACATAGGGTGATGAGCTACTTGTTTCAGTACCAGGGCAATTCTGGCCAGGAAGAGGGTTTCCGTAAATGACTTCCAATTGAGTCGCGCCATTGGCATCAAGCACACGAGAGAGGAAGTAGTGCAGCGTACTGACGGTGCCATTGAGGCGCTGAGTCGGATAGGCGCTCTCAAAGACAAGCGTAACTCCATCAATTCTATACAGCCGGAAACCTTCATTCGTGCGCTGAAGCCTCGAGCCAATCGAGAAGGAATCTCTGGTGAGATTCACGGTGCATGGTTTTGGCGAGCACGGCTTAAAAGAGAGGAGGCCTCCACCTAGTTCGTGCACTCTCCATTGGATGCCTACGTCGTGCACAAAAGCAAAAGCTTCATGGGTCCATTCCACTCCAAATTGAGTATCTGGCGAGGTGCCGAAGGGGAAGGGCACGGCTCTCATTTCAAGCCCATCGGACCATTTCTTTTCATCTGAATTGAAAATTCGGCGAAACCCCAGGCCGTTTTCACCTCCAATTTCCACATCAGATACTCGCAGAAATGAGCCGCCGGAAGTCAGCTGCACTGGATCATAGCCACACCGCAACTGACGATTCGGGGGGACTTGCGGCCCACCGGCGACGTCGGCAACTCCACCACCGTTTCCACCGGCACCGCCGCTTCCACCAGCACCGCCGCTTCCACCAGCACCGCCGCTTCCACCAGCACCGCCGCTTCCACCAGCACCGCC
>JAYUVR010000382.1:0-3463 GCA_043753955.1 Archangium sp.
CTTTTACTGACGTCATCGGCTTCGAATTGAGCGCGGGCAAAATCAAGAAAGTGCTCACGGACAGAGGTCCCATCGAATGTGAAACGGTAGTGCTCGCCGCAGGGGCTTGGAGCCCTGAAATCGCAAGGCTTGCGGGTGTACATCTGCCGAATGAACCTCATCGCCATGAAATTTGTAGCTCCGAGCCGCTTAAACCTTTCTTAGGCCCATTGGTTTCAGTGCTCGATTCGGGTCTGTATTTTTCCCAATCGATGCGCGGAGAAATCGTCGGAGGCATGGGAGACCCTCGCGAGCCGGCGGGTATGAATTTGAGTTCTACCTCCCGCTTTCTGACTCGATACGCGCAGGCGATGACAGAACAAATGCCGCAATTGGGTCACCTCAAGGTGCTGCGTCAATGGTCAGGCCCTTATGATGTCACGCCGGACAACTCGCCAATTCTTGGCAAGACGCCGCAACTTCCCAACTTGCTGCAGATGAATGGCTTTGTCGGTCACGGCTTCATGATGGCTCCGGCGGTGGCTGAGCGAATGGCGAAGTGGATGGCGACCGGCGAGTCAGATGAATTGTTCGAGCGATTTTCGCTGTCTCGCTTCGCGGAAGGGCGCATGGAGCGCGAAGACATGATTATCGGGTGACATGAATGGCTCCAGCACTCGAACTCAAAGGGGTCACCAAACGTTTCGGCGACAAGGTTGCCGTAGACAACTTGAGCATTTCGATAGAGCCCGGTTCCTTTCTCGGCTTGGTGGGCCGCAACGGAGCGGGCAAGTCGACCACGCTTAAAATGGTCACCTCCCTGGTCGAGCCGACATCGGGAAGTATTCACGTTCTCGGGCTCGATCTCCGCACCGATTCATTGGCGGCGCGGCGACAGATGGGCGTGATGCCAGAAGACATGGCGCTCCTCGAATTGCTTACGGGAGCTCAGTATTTGCGTTTCGTAGGGCGCATGTACGGGCTCGATGACTCGACGATTGAACACCGGGGTAATGAGCTCTTCGACACTCTCGATTTGAAGCCTGGCCCTCGAACTTTGGTGGCCGACTACAGCTTCGGCATGAAGAAGAAATTGGCCTTGTGCGCGGCGCTCATTCACGGGCCGAAATTGCTTTTTTTAGATGAGCCATTTGAGGGCATCGATGCGATCACCAATCGCACCATCAAAGATATTCTTTTGGCGCTCCAGCAACGAGGCGTGACGCTCGTGCTCACCAGTCACATTCTGGAAGTGGTTGAAAAATTGTGCCCGCTCATCGCCATCATCGATGAGGGGAAGATCAAAGGTTTTGGAACGCTCGAGGAACTTCGCCAAGGCGGAGAATCTCTCGAATCACTCTTTGTAAATCTGGTGGGTGGTGGTGCGCCTCGCGGAGGCCTCTCGTGGTTGTGAGCCCTTTCCGGGCGCTGGCGACCGCCCATCTCCAAAGCACGTGGAATCGTCTGCACAAACAAATGGGCAGCGCTGGTCTTTGGGGGCTCATCGTCGTCCTTGTGCTTCTGATGCTGTTCTCTGTACTCCCTTTGTTGGGTGGCTTGGGCGCATTGGGGTATCTCATCGGGTCGACCTTGCATTCGCCTTCCGCGGCCAGACAACCGCTCGTGCTGGGAGCGATTGGCATCACTTTTTTGACGCTCTTTGGTGGGCTCATGGGTGGCCTTACGAGTGGGTCGAGACAGTTACCGTGGGAAACGTTGAAAGGTTTTCCAATGCGCTCGACGACGCTTTTCGGTGCTGAACTCTTTGCGGGAGCGGGCGAAGCCCTCACGCTCATCGAACTGTGTGCTTTGGCGAGCATGTGTATCGGCGCCACCGTCGGCGCGCCAAGCGGTGTCTTCTTTTTCGTCTTCATCTTCGTTTGCCATGCCATCGCGTTGCTCTCGCTTCAGCAGCTCAGCGGCAGCATTGCGCAGCGACTCACGCGGCAGATGCGCGCCATGCTCATTTTGCTTCCTGTAGCTGCCTTCATTCTTCCTGCGCTCATACCCATGTTGATCAGCAGCACAGATCGAGCATCATTCGCGACGTGGAGCACACGCCTCGGAGAACTGACCTGGTGGTTGCCAGCGAGAGTCAGCTTAGAAGCCGCCCAACAGGTCGTTGCCGGAAAGCCTACAGTGCTGAGTTTGGGCAAGGGTCTCATCTGGCCTGGGCTGCTGCTCGCACTCATCGTGATCGGCGCGTATCAATTGGTCGCTCGCGAACGCCCCTTAAGTCACGATTCACACGCTGGGCCCGCAGCGAAATTGTGGACCTTTAAAGCCCCCGTTTTTGGCATCGCTCGTCTGCAGTGGGAATCACTTACGCAGAGTCTGCCTGGGCGTTTTGGTTTGTTGATGCCATTGCTCACCATCGTCTTAATTCGCGGGCCGCTGGCGCAATCAATCTCGTCTCCCGGGTGGACCGCGCCCGTCGCCTTTGGCTACGCAGCGCTGGCTGGAGCTAACCTTCTGTTCAACCAATTCGGGCTCGATCGACATGGGGTCAAGGTGTTGTTCCTGCTGCCAATAGAGCCCACCGTTTTGCTCCGCGGAAAGCTTTTAGGGTTCGCGGTTTGGCATGCACTTCAGTCGGTCATTCTGTTGGTGTTGCTTATACTTACAGGCCAACGAAACTTAAGTGAGTTGATGCTCGGTCTGGCGTTGTCTTTGTGCATTTTTCTGATTTTGGCGATGGTGGGCCAGTTCGCCAGCATCTGGCAACCCAGGCCGCTCAAGAAAAACGGGCTGCGTGCAAGTCAGCCTCCGATTGCGGTGGTGCTGTTGATGTTCGGCACACTGCTCACTGCGGGAACACTGCTCTACGGAATGTCTTTTGGCATTCGCGCTTATGCGCCTGGCTGGGAATGGCCGGCGATGGCGGTGGTCGGCATCATCCTGGGTGCATTGAGTTTTCCAATATTAAATTTCAACGCACTTTTTCTGGAACAGAACCGCGAGAAGTTAATCGAGATGTTGGGTTCTTCAGCCTAGGCGGTTCCACAATCCACCCTCGGCACCTTTTGGTTCCGCAGAAACAACGCTCTTTGAGCTCAGGCGGCAAGGCGTAGTCGAAAAAGAGCTCTTCGCTAGGCTCGATGGTGCGCAGCGCTTGAAGTTGGGCCCAGCCGTTGCCGCGCTTGGTGACTCCCGCTTCAACCACCACATTCGGGTCGCATGAATGGTTCAACCAGCGGGTTTGGTCGACCATGTCGAAGAAGATGCCTGGCTCAAGAATGAGCGAATACCGATCGTCACGACGTTCTTCTGCTCGCCATAGAACGCCTTCAACATTGGCGATGACCGAGCCCTTTTTCCAGCGACGAGTCGACACTACGCCATAGCCTGCGACAGCTGAACGAATGACCTGCAACCCCGGAATGCGCGCCATGCGATGCAGCTAAAGCAGCTTTGACCTTTACGCGAGATTTTCGAATACACGCGTTGTCATGTCGACCCATCGAGCGACCATCGAATGGAAAAA
>JAYUVR010000383.1:0-22997 GCA_043753955.1 Archangium sp.
TGTGCTTTTTGAACCGGGCGCATATTCATTCGAGCGCATTGGTGTGTCTGCATTTAGCCAAGCCAGTCGCAAAGTTTCTTTCGGCGGTGAGGCTTCGACGGGCAGTTATTATTCGGCGTCTCTCTTTGCAGGCATGGTGCGCGCTTCCGTGCAGCCAATACCGCACGTCTTGCTTTCGGGCACCTACACGTACAATCGTTTTTGGGGGCAGGGTGTCGTTGCCAATGTAGAGCAGACCCATTTGTTATTGTTTGAAACCCGACTCGCGCTCTCACCGCAACTGCAACTCATTGGGAGCTATCAGCGCGATACCGACGGTAATGCTTCGGTGCTCAATGCACGTTTGGCTTGGGAATTTCTGCCTCTTTCTTTTGTGTACTTGGTGGTGACCGATACGCGCGCAGCATTTCGTTCGGTTGACACGGCGCCTCAAGAGCTGCGGGTGGTGGCCAAGGTCGCGTACACCTGGCGGCCTTAATATCTCACCTCTAAGGTTCGCCCGGGCGAGGTGCTTCTTTTTGTCGACCTAAACCGTAAGCGCTCAAGCCCAGGGCGACCCAGCCTCCGAGAAAACTGAGCCCACCGAAAGGCGTGATGATGCCCAAGGCTCGCACCCCGGTGAGAGCCATCAGGTAGAGGCTCCCCGAAAAGAGAATCACCCCGGTGAGGAAGAGGCCCGCGGCGAGTTTGGGGAACCGACTGGTGACGTGCGCTGAAAGAACGCCTACCAAGCCCACGGCCAACGCATGCACCAGATGGTAGCGAGCGGCCAGTTCCCACCAGCCAAGGCGCACTTCGGCGTCGGGCTGCCCCAGCACAGCGCTTTTGAGTGCGTGAGCGCCCATCGCGCCCAAAGCCACAGCGGTAAAGCCCAGAAAAGCAGTGAGGAAAGCGAGGCGGCGGTCCATGATGCACTTATCCTCCGCGGGCGGAAAAAAGAGAACCGCGGTGTAAGGGCCCACCATGTACGCATTCGTCGCCATGCTCGTGTTCTGTGCTGTGCCCACCGAAGTTGAACAAGCGAAGGCTGCCCTCGGCCCTTTTAAGAAGACTCTCAAAGAGACGTTGCTCAAAGCGGTTGAGACTTCGCCTCAATCAGCCATCGAGGTGTGCTCGGTGCGTGCACCTCAGTTGGCGAAAGAAGCATCGACTGACACGGTCACGGTCGGTCGCAGCGCGATGAAGTTGAGAAATATGACCAACGCACCCAAGCCGTGGGTACGCCAAGCGATGGCGGAACTGGCCAAAGAGAAGACCGGTGTCGAAGCTTTTCGAGTGGTGACGTTGCCCGATGGAACGGTGGGGTATGCAGAAGCCATCTGGCTTGCTCCGGCTTGCCTGACGTGCCACGGCAAGAACGTAGCGCCTTCCCTCGAAGCGAAGTTGAAGACGATGTACCCGCATGACACGGCTCGCGGTTTTGAGGTGGGAGATTTTCGCGGCGTCTTTTGGGCAGAGGTGAAACCGCAAAAGCCTTGACCTGATGGACTTCAAGCGACGATGAGGCTCGCATGCCGATTCGTCGTGGTTCCGTCAATCTTGCGCGCTTTCGAATGGAAGGCGCGGTTCCCAAAGATGTCAAACGTTGGCTGCAGAAGGGGCTGCACAAAGCGGCCTTTGAGCCCATCGACCCCAAGAGCGACGACGAGCGCGCCGCTGGGTTTGTAGAACTCGAAGGCAACGACCGCACCGAATTTTCCGCTGGAGCACTTTTTTTTGGCACCTACGCTTTATTTGCGTGGCGAGTCGACAAACTCAAAGTACCCACGTCGGCATTGCGCACAGGTTTGCTGCAATGGAGCCAAGCCTTCGAGCAAAAAAATGGCCGTGCTCCCGGGCGCCGCGAGCGAGGGGAACAAAAAGATGCACTCAAAAAAGCGTTGCGCGCCAAACAGAGCCCGGTGACCAAAGTGTTTGAATTGAGCGTCAACTTGTCTTCCCGTGACGTCTTTGTCTGGGCCACGTCGCGCACGGTGGTTGAAGAAGCGCAGGCCAGCCTCGAATCGGCCCTTGAAGCGAAACTGCTTCCTCGGGTACCGGCGACGTTTTTGACTCCATCGGCACTCGATGCCCTTACGCCGACCGAAGCATTGTTTGGAGAAGGAAACTGACCATGGCTTCCAAACGAATACAGGCAAAGACTGAGAATGCGTTTCTCCGCGGCGAGGTAGGAGTCGATGGGGAAGCGGTGGTTGAAGAGCAAGACGCCGCCCAAAAAGAATTGGCGGCAGCGCAAGAAGCCCTCGTTCGCGGGCGTACGTGGCTCGGCCGTGAGGCGCTCACTTGGTTGTTGTGGAAGAGCGAGTCAACCGACGCGGTACTCGCTCATGAAGAGCAACCGGTCAACGTGGTGTTCAATGGCAAGCTGACCCTGCGCGCCGCTGGAGGCGACATCACCGAGGTACAACTCAAAGGCGTGGCAGCTCCGTACGCCAAGTTGGTAAAACAGGCGCTCGATCGCGGCCTGTTGGTGCACACTGCGAAAATGCAACTGACGTGGGGTGAGCAGGTGTTTGACTACACTCTTGATGCTGAGTTTTTTGACATTCGCTCAGCAAAACTCCCCGCATTGCTGCAAGACGAAGAAGACGACCAAATCAGCGAACGGCTTGAATTGGCGAGCCGCGCTTCGACTCTGGCCGATGCGTTGGTGGCCGCGTTTATCAAGGAACGCAGCAGTAAGAATTGGGTGACGAAGACTGTACCTGCTTTGAAAGAATGGATGAGGGACAGCGAATGAAACGAATGACGTTGGTTGGGTTGTGCATAGTCGTTTGTTCCGGTTGTGCAGTGCTGGGTGAGTTTCTTCGAGCGGCTTTTGTGCAGCCCAGTTTTACGTTCAAGACCGTTTCACTCAGCGACATCTCGCTGGGTGGCTTGAATCTCGACACCGTATGGGAACTGGCCAACCCCAATGACGTGGGCATTTCACTGGCATCGGTTGACTACGCTTTGTTTGTTGAAAATAAACAAGTCGTCGCGGGCACACCGACCAATGGCTTACAGATTTCGCCTCGAGGGAGCAGTGAGCTTCATTTTCCTGCCAACATCAAATTTGCAGACATCGCTGCGGTGGCAGAGACATTTTTGAACAAAGACAATGCCTCCTGGCGAGCGGAAGGAAAGCTGGGCATTCAGACGCCGATTGGAGTTATTCAGTTGCCCATTGCCCAAGAGGGTCTCTTTGAAGTTCCCAAAATTCCAACGGTGGTTTTCGGCAAGCCCAAGGTCGTTCAGATGTCGCTCTCGGCGGCGAGTGTTGAATTTCCATTGACCATCACCAACAAGAATACCTACGCGCTCCCGGTGAGTGGTTTGAAAGGAACGATTGGCATTTCCGGGCAAAATATTGGCACCCTTTCCACAGGCAACCTGGGGGCCTTCGAAGGCAAGGGCACGAAGAGCATTTCGATACCCCTTCAAATCAATATTCTCGCCGCTGCCGGGGTAGTGATGAGCGCGCTGCGCGGCGGGAATGCACAGCTCAATTTGAACGCTCAAATTCAATCAGGCGCCGAGTCATTGCCGCTTCAAATCAACCAACAGGTCAATTTTTCTCGCTAAAGTTACCGCCCCGACGAGACGCGCCGTACCGGGTCAAGACAAGACGACGCTCACAAAGGGGAATCGTTATGTCTGCATGGGTACTTTTGTTTGTCGCGGGCCTGCTTGAAGCGGGCTGGGCGGTGGGTCTCAAATACACCGATGGCTTTACTCGCCCGCTGCCTTCAGTGCTGACGCTGGCTGGTACCGCAAGCAGTCTGTGGATGTTGTCTCTGGCTGCTCGAACTTTGCCCATTGGAATTGCGTACGCAGTCTGGGTCGGCATTGGGGCGACCGGAGCCGCGTTTCTCAGTCATCTTTTCTTAGACGAGCCTTTGACTCCTTTGCGCCTGCTGAGTTTGGCGCTGCTGATTGCTGGAATTGTTGGCCTTCGGCTGACGGCGAATTGAGAAAGAGTAACGACGCATGGTTTGCGCCCGCTTCGAAGCGTTGACTCGTAACACCTGAGAGTTCGGCCCGGCACGAAGGTTGTAACTCAAGAGTCCGCAGTTGACCCCTCACCGAAAGAAGGCCTCGCTTATGTCGACAAAGGCGCAGCAGTTTCGAGCAGCCCAAGAGCAGACCCATGCGGCGAAGACCAAGGTGAAAAAGCCCAAGCGCGTGATCGACCCTCAACATACGCAGACGCGAAATGAGACCGTTCGAGGCGACAAAAAGGTCGGCATGGCCTTAGAAGATTCAGCATCAGGCCGCCCCTCACGAAAATCGACCCGCGCTTCACTTCATCACGGCCGAGCCGACACGGCGCTGATGCGCACGGCCTTAGCCAAGTCTCAAACTCCAAAGGCCAGAGCGCAACGTGCGCAGGTCGAACGAAAGTGATGCAATTCCTGCACAATTCGCACACAAACTCTGCGAGATGAGGTGAACTTAAACTCCACCTCGCCGGCATGGACCTCAAGAAAAAAATGGGACGTGTGCACCTCAATTCGAGCGGGCACTGAACACCGCCGCGACAGTCTCAAACGAGGTCATGGGTGACTTGAAAAAGCGAATGGCCGAACTTAGGCAGCGACTGGCTAAACCGTGATCCATCGCGGCGGTGGTCCTCGCCTTTCGAGAGCCACAATTCTCGACCATTGAATCAAGTTGCGGCATCGCTTGACGGCGACGCTGCATTGGCTTAATGCGGTCGCCCTTTCCAATTTCCTTTTCGGGTATTGGAGCGATTCTTGACAGAAACCGAGAGGTTACAACGATGTATGCCGTCATTCGGACAGGTGGCAAACAGTACCGGGTCGCCGAAGGCGACGTTCTCCGTATAGAGAAGGTCAAAGGTGATTCGGGAGCTGAAGTGAAGTTTGACGAAGTGCTCATGATTGGTGGCACTGAAGCCGTGAAAGTGGGAAAGCCGACGCTGTCGGGTGCCAACGTGGTGGGTAAAATCCTCCGCCAGGCCAAAGCGCGTCGCGTTCTCCACTTTCGCAAAGAAAAGGAAGGGTGGACTCGCTTGCGTGGACACCGTCAACCTTTTACCGAGGTGAAAATCACCTCTATCTCGGCCTAAGGCCCAAAGAGGAATAGCACGCCATGGCACATAAAAAGGGACAAGGCTCATCGCGCAACGGGCGAGACTCCAATGCGCAATACCGCGGTACGAAGGTGTATGGCGGCCAAGAGATTACGGCCGGCAGCATCATCGTTCGTCAGGTGGGCACCAAGATTCACCCGGGAACCAATGTGAAGAGAGGTCGTGACTTCACGCTCTTCGCTACCATCGATGGGGTGGTGAAGTTCGAACGGTATGATCGAGATCGCAAGAAGGTCTCAGTCTATCCCGCCGCGAGCTGAAGGTTTTTTAGGGCACAAGACGAAGTGGTAACAGGCGCCGTTGAGTGTGCTTGCGTCGTCGTTGACGATGCCTGCTCGCTCAGGCGCCTGATTTTTTTATTGGACCAGAGTTCGAAACACCTGCGCGGTGCTGCTTCATGAAATTTGTCGATCAAGTGCACATCTTTGTGAAGGGCGGTGACGGCGGCAACGGCGCTGTGGCCTTTCATCGTGAAAAGTACATCGACAAAGGCGGCCCTTCAGGCGGCGATGGAGGTGACGGTGGTTCCGTCATCTTTGAAACCGACCCTCAATTGACCACGCTGCTCGACTTTCGCTTTCAGCAACAGCATCTCGCTCGCTCTGGCCAGCACGGCATGGGCAGCGACATGAATGGTCGAGCGGGTGAAGACTTGGTGCTGAAGGCACCGCTGGGCACGCTCGTTCTCGATGAAGAGACAGGGTCTTTACTCAAAGACTTATCTGTTCCAGGCGAGCGGTGGGTGGTGGCCAAAGGCGGCAGTGGCGGTTGGGGCAACATGAATTTTGCCACGTCCACCCGGCAGACGCCGCGCTTCGCCAAAGACGGCACCTTGGGTGAAGAAAAGAATTTGGTGCTCGAGCTTAAATTGCTCGCTGACGTGGGTTTGCTCGGGTTTCCCAACGCGGGCAAGAGCACATTTATCAGCCGTATTTCCCACGCCAGGCCCAAGGTTGCTGACTACCCATTTACAACGTTGGTGCCGAATCTCGGAGTGGTTGATTACCGAGAGCGCCGCAGCTTTGTAGTGGCTGACATTCCCGGGCTCATCGAGGGCGCCAGTGAAGGCCATGGGCTCGGGCATCAATTTCTTCGCCATGTCGAGCGATGTCGGGTGCTGGTGCACTTGGTTGATTTGAGCGCTGCCGATGAGGGGCGCGACCCCGAAAAAGACTTCGACATTCTCAATCGCGAACTCGAAAAACACAGTTCTATTTTGGCGACCAAGCCGCAAATTGTCGTCGCCAATAAACTCGATTTGCCGCATTCCCGAAGCGCGTTGCCGGCCTTCGCCGAAAAGATGAAGCGACGCGGCGTCAAAGTGTTTGAGCTTTCAGGGGCGACCGGTGAAGGCGCTCAAGCGGTGCTCGATGCATGTGCGCGGGTGTTGTTTGCGACCGGCGAAAAGAAGATGCGTTTGAAGAGCCGCGCGGGTGAAGTGGTGACTGCCCAGAGCGCGCTTGAAACCATCACGCCGCGTCGTACAAAACCGAAAAAAGCGCTTCCGAAAAAGAAAGCGACGCCCGCGAAGAAGCCGAAGAGGAAGCGCTGATGGGCGGTGGAGGCCCCAAGTACGAGGCGGCTGATGGCAAGCCTCTGCCTGCAGACCTCCTGCTTGCCCCACGCAAAGAGCGCATAGAGCGCGTTGTGGCTCAACGCACTCGAACTGTGACGGTGGTGCTTGATCGCCTTGAAGACAGTTTCAACATGGCCGCTGTCTTGCGCACCTGCGAAGGCATGGGCTTGCAAGACGTGCATGTCATTCGCAACCCTGATGCTCCTTTTGCTCCCAATTCAAAAGTGACTCAGGGGTGCGACAAGTGGCTCGATATTCATATCCATCGTGATTTCAAAGGGTGCGCCGCCCAATTGAAGAAGAATGGCTATCGCGTGCTGGCGTCTGCCATTCGCCCAGAGGCGACCAGTTTATTTGAACTTAAATTCGATACCAAAATGGCCATCGTCCTGGGCAATGAGCGCTTCGGCGTTTCAGATGAAGTACTCACGCACGCCGACGGTACTTTTTGGATTCCCATGCGAGGTTTTTCACAAAGCATGAACATCTCAGCCGCCGCGAGCGCTTGCGTCACCCGAGCCATTTCATGGCGTTTGGAACATGGGGCCGTCGAGGGCGACCTTTCGACAGACGAAAGAAGTGCGCTGAATGAGCAGTTTTCATTTCTTTCAGTCAAGCAGCGAGGTCGGGTCTACCGAAACGGGTGATGAAGTTTCATGTTTGAGGTTCCGTCTTGGAAAAAGCTCCCTTTTTGAAGAGGTGAAGACATGGTGCTGACAGTGCTGACGGTGTTTGCTTTGAGCGCGCAGGGAGCTGAGATTGACGCCGGGCAGCGCGGGGCAGATGGTGGAGTGAAGAAGGCTGTCTTGGCCCCCGACGTGAAACTGTTGGTCGACCGAGTGCAAGCCTTCTACGAGAAGACCCAAGATTTTACCGCCAGCTTTAAACAGGACTACACCTACAAAGCTTTTAAGCGCACCCAGAGCTCAAGTGGAAAGGTGACGTTTCGGAAACCTGCCTTGATGCGGTGGGAATATGAAAAACCATCGCCCAAAACGTTTGTCTTGGCTGGAGATCGCGTTTTCGCCCACGACCCCGAAGCCAAATTGCTCACCCGCGCCGCGATTTCGACCAATCAACTTTCAGCCTCAGTCACCTTTTTGTTCGGCGTGGGCAAGCTGGCTGATGAGTTCGCCATCGTCAAGAAAGCCTGCACCAATTGTAGTGGCACTCAGTTGGAATTGACTCCGCTGGTGCCAGACTCGCGGTTCAAACAGATTCTGCTCGAAGTCGACGAGAAGACTGCGCAAGTGCGCAAGAGCACCGTCATCGACCCCGATGGCAGTCAAAACGCCATCACCTTTTTGAACCTGGCCACCAATGTGGGCATCAACGAGGCGCATTTTAAACTCAGCCCACCTCCGGGCACCCAAGTGCAAGATTTCTTGCCGAACGGAAAAGCAGCAAACACGTCGCGCGACGGAGGTCCTTAGGCGCCTTTTGATTTGAGACCGAAGTAGAAGGGCGCCCTTATGGTGCCGCGCCTTCTGCGAAGCTTTCTTGGTGTTTTGATTCTGTGTGGTTGCCATCGTGTCACCGGTGGTGAAGCCGTTCCCTCGCTGGTGGGCTTCACCCTGCCTCTTGAGCCCAGCCCGACCTTGCGCCTCGCCGTACGCGGTGTCGTAGAAGGCGTCGAAGCTGAAGTGACGTTCGACCCTTCATCTCCCCTGAGTGTCGTGAGCTCAGGGTGTGGGCTTGCTTCGACGCTCCTTTCACGGGTGACGGTGGCTGATGCGTTTGGGCCTGACGAAGTGTTTCCGCTCACCCGGGTCGAAAGTTTACATTTGGGCGCGATTCGTTTTCGTGGCTTCGATGCCGCCTTGGCCTCAGGGAAAAAATGTCTGGTGGTGTTAGGTGAAGCCGAGCTCAAAGAGCTCGCGCTCGAAATCAACCCCGTCGCACGCACCGTTCACTTTCGGCCGTCACAATCACCAGCGCAATGGAACGCAGAGGCGCAGGCGAGTGGAAACGAAGTGCTCGTCTTGCCGATGACGAAAGAGCCTCGCTTCGGTTGGCCCTTACTTTCGGTCAGGTTGCGCCAAGGCCCTGCGCAGTTTGATGGCCCCATGTTGCTCTCGCTGCGGGAATCACGGAGTCGAGTTTTCGAGGCCGCTGCTCGCGCTTCAGGGCTGCGCCCGGGGCTCGAATTGCTTCAAGGCCTCACTCCTGTTTCGGGCCAAAAAATACCGATTGAGTTGACGCAGCTGCGAGGGTTTGTCTGGAATGAGTTGGAATTGGCTCCGGGTTTCGGCCTTCGGGTCGGTTCGATTGAGGTGGAACCCGGCGAGCCCGTGCACACAGCACAAGGGCTCATCGGTGCCGACGTCTGGGGCCGATTTGTAACCAGCTACGACGTCGGCTCTTCAGTGCTTGTTTTGAGGCGACCTGAGGTGGAACTTTCAGGCGCGCGCACCTTGTGCAAACGAGCTGGCCATTCGAGCCAAGAAAATTGCTTCGAAGTGAAAGCACAGCCAGCAGATGGCGGCATTGATGTCACCGCAGCCATTTGGCGGCCATTGCCCTTAGGCGCGCGGCTTTCTCTCGATGTCGAAGGTGGCACAGGGAACTGCCGCATTGGTTTGAGTTTTTCGCCGGGAGATCGCGGGCGCAGTACCTCGCATCACTTTCCTTGGAACAAGTTGGGAGCGGGCAATGCGGCTTGCCAAGAGGCTTTTTACGGGGTGACCCAAGTGAGCCCAGGGCTGCTTGAAGAAGGCGCTCTGCCGGAATGCCCAGGGGTGTGTGCTTGGGCGAAAGATGTGCTCAGTGGGCGGCTTTCGTGTGAGTGCCAACCCGGTATTCGCACCGGCGATGGTGAGGCCGAAACTCAATTGCTCGAATTGTTCAAACACGCTCTTGAGAATCAACGCACTCTTCGAGAAGAAGAACCCAAAGACCCAGACTGAATCTACCGTCAGTCCTCTAACAAGCTGCTTTTGAATGAATCGAGTACAGCTTGAGAAGAGCGTGAAAGGTATTTACCTTTGCGCACCAAAATTCCGATGGGCCTGGTGAAACCGGGCTCAGTAAATGTTTTGGCGATCAACGTTCCTCCGTCAACCTCTCTTTGCACGGTCGGCAAAGGCAACACCGAAATTCCCAAACCCAGTTCGACGGCCCGTTTGATGGTCTCGACGTTGTCCATTTCCATCGTGGGGTTGAGTTCGATTTCTCTGTCGCGAAACAACTTGTCGATGCCTTTGCGAGAGGGCGCTTCGCGGTCAAACGCGATGAAGGGCAAGCCAGTGAGTGCGCTCATGCTCACTTTGCTTTTTGCTGCGAGCGGGTGGCCTGGCGAAAGTATCAGCGCTAATTTGTCTTCTCGAAAAGGAATGAGGTCCACCCCCGCTCGCGGTTGTGGGTAGGCCACCAAGCCCAAATCTGCGGCGCCTAAAATGACATCGTCATACACCTGGTCGCTGCGTCGGTAGTTGAGGCGAACATTCACTTTTGGGTGCGTGCGCAGCAGCTGCTTTTGAATCGAATGCAATTCATGCAACCCTACCGAATAGATACACGACACATTGCACGCGCCCGATACTTCTGTCGACTGCTCACGAATTTCTTGTTCGACTTCTGAAAAGCGCGCCAAAACTTCTTTGCAGCCTCGAAAAAGTCGTTCGCCTGCGGGAGTTGGCAAAACTTGACGAGCACTGCGCGAAAGCAAACGTTGCTCATATCGAGTCTCAAGAGCACGTATTTGTTGGCTCACTGCCGATTGAGTTACATGGTTGAGCTGCGCCGCTCGCGAAAATGAGCCCGTTTCAACCACATCGACAAACATTTTGAGAGATTCCAACTGCATGAGTTTGACTCCTTCGATGACACCCAATCATTAGTGACGCTCAAGTATTAGCGCAAGTGAAGGGAGCTCTATTTGTGTAAAAATGTGCGCATGCTCGGGTTTCACGCACACCTGCGCGATAACCCCGAGAGGGGCTGAGGGTAGGCAACATATTTTTGTGAGCCGTAGGGTTGAGGCGCGGGCTCCTGTAGTTTGAGTTCCTTTAGAGAGCCTCAGTGGGAGCTTCGTCTCATTTTTTTGAAGCTTTTACGTCACATCACCCACTGCAAAGCGGCTGTGCCGAGGAAGTATTGGTCGGAAGCCTTTTGCGCAGGGTAGAGCGTCGTCTCATCAGGGTTGAGGCTTACAAAATAGCGCTGCCATTCAATGCCTGCGCGCACTCTCAAGTGAGGCACCAGCTCAATCGAAAGTCCTCCGCCGACATCAACCGCAAATGCAGTGGCCTTAGGGAAAAAACGAGCGCTGGCCAATTCACCCAAGCCTGAGACAGCTTGAAAGCCGCCAATCATGTCGACTTCAAAAGAACCGACGACGCGCACCCTTAAGCCCAAGCCACCTCGAAACCCATTGAACAGCACGTCTGGGAAATTGGGTCGCAGCGTGGTGTCGTTGACTGCCGTGGTCGAAGTGGTCAGCGCATGTCGCGAATAGCCCAGATGGGCATTGAGCATCAGCCGCTCGCCCAAAGGCAGACGCACCAAGGCCCCAAGTCGCAACCGATTGGCAGAATGGGCAAAGCGTGAATCTTGCTCTTTGAGCTTCGAAGCCATGCCGATGCCGAAGTCATGAGTGATAAAGACGCCGAGGTGCGCAAGGAAGTTCGAAGTGAAGTGAGCTCCGGGGTACCAACTTGCATCGACAGAAATGTCACCTGAAAAGGGCTGACTTCCCGTCGCCAACAAGTCGCTCGGTTCTCCTGCCCACGAGAGACTCCGGCTGAATCCTCCAACGCCGATTGATGCTCGAACCGCGGGGTAGGGCGAACCTTGAGTCGGAATGCTCGAAGCCATGGCGCTTGATGAAGCCGACGGTTCTTCTTTTGCTGGCTCCGTCGATTCTCGGGGAGCTTGTCGAACGGGCTTGGCTACTTCCTCTTCAACCTCAGGCTCGCGGACGTAAGGGTTGTTGACCAAAGGCTCGGGCTTGGGCGAAGGCTTCGCTGGCTGCACTTGCTCTTCGGGTGGTTCTGCAGCCTGAAACGTTTTTTTGGGCGCCTTTCCTTTGCTGACCGCCAGTATCAGGGCCGCCAGCTCGGGTGCCGGCATCGCCTTTGGCGGCTTCTTCACGTTCCATTTCACTGTCACGGTATCTAAAGGCACACCGTCGTGACCGTTGAGGACCAACATTGAAGCGAAGCCTCCACTGACTTTGCAAATGACGACGGCCGTGGCCCCGGCGGGGAGAGTGACTTCACGCACTTCTTTCGTGGTGGGAAGAGGCGAGATGTTCTTCTTCAGTGGCTGCGCGTTGAACTTCTTCGAAAGCGCCTTGCTGACGACCTTCGTGACTGCAGCGGGCCCACTGAGAAGCACCCGCGGTTTCGGCGGAGCTGCCAATGCGCCTGACGCGATGAAAATACACACCAAGAGCCAGATGCGCATGGGCGGCATTTGACCTTATTTGCAGCCCAAAGCGCAGCCTCATTTGAGGAAACTTTGTGTGCGGTGAATGTCTACAAACCCGCTCTCAACTCAAGAAGCGCTCGCAATAGGCCATCACGTCACCCCAGCCCGTGCCATCGCTGTTCGTCATCGTCACGCTGCGAAGTTGCACCTGCGGAGCCTCTGCATCACCTAAATAAATTCGATACTCAAAGGTGTCTGATGTCTTTGGCGCGGTGTCGTGTTCGGTGGGCAACGTACCCGACTGCGCTCGATTTAAAAGTGCAGCCCACTGGGCCTGCTCAGCTTCACTCAACGAGAAACTCTTGAGCTTTTGACCTTTGCTGAAAACCGTCACGTTGCCTTGATTGATTTCCACGCGCTGGTTCAATGCAGCGAAGCCCCCTCGACGCTCGAAAACGAAAGCGCTTTGCGGCAAAAGTGTTTCTTCGATGCACAGGGTTGCTGCCTCGGCCAGTACCTCGAAGAGCCGCTCGCCTTCAGCAACAGTCGCCTCTGAAGGTGCGCCGAAGTATGCATCGACGCCCCCGCATTCCATGAAATTCTTCGCGCCGGCTTTGATGACTTGAGGCAGGTCGATGTCGAGCGTTGGCAATGTGCGAGTCAGCTGCTCGTCTACCCACTGCGGAGCGGCGGCGAGCATCAGTGATGTTTCATAGCGACCGGCGTGACTGCCTCCGTGCATAAATTCGTGCCCGAGCAGTGGGCCCGTCGGCGGCCGGCGATGGTCGGGCACTACGATTTTCACGTCGGGCCTGCTGGCTCGCACCGCTTTGGCTGCGGCGTGGACCACTCGAAAATGAGCGGGCTCGAGGTGATGATTCAGCACGGCGATGGTGCGAAAACCACTGTTGACCATGCCGCGCAGAATGCCCTGCAGCATCGCCAGTGCCACGTCGGCGTTGAGGCTCACCGTGCCTGCGAAAGGGGCTGCAAAATCGGTGAGTGCGTAAGCCACCGCGGGGAACACCACGGCATCTTTCGAAAGCCGAGCCGCAACTCGGCGACACACTTCTTCAGCGATGATGACGTCGACCGACAGCGGAAGATGTGGCCCATGCGCTTCAGTGCTACCCACCGGCAGCAGCGCAATTGCTCCAGCGTCGGCGAGAGTGCGAACACGAGGCCAGGACAAATGACGAGCATCGATGAGTGTCATATCAATCGCGCAGTTCTGTCTTGAGGACTTTGCCGCGGTCGCTCCGAGGGAGCGCGTCGAGAAAGCGCACTTGTCGAGGGGCCTTAAAAGGCTCAAGCGCACTGCGAACATGTTTCTTGATGGCTTCCCCCAACTCTTCGCACGGCGTATGCCCCTCATGCAGTGCGACGAAGGCCCGTGGTTTATCGAGCCCGTCGGCATCTTTAAATGCGACGACTGCTGCTTCTCGAACGGCTGGGTGTTGGAGCAACGCGTTTTCAACTTCGACCGGAGAAAGCCATTTGCCGCTTACTTTGAGCATGTCGTCTCCGCGCCCGCAGAAATAGAAGTAGCCCTCGTCGCTTTGTTGAAATTTGTCCGCCGAGACGCACCAATCACCGCGAAAGGTGCTCTTCGATTTGTCGTGTTGCTGCCAATATTCAAGTGCCATCGAATCGCCTCGTACCCAGAGGGTGCCTACTTCTCCCCGAGGAATTTCGTGGCCTGCATCATCACAAACCTTCGCGTCGTACCCTTCTACCACGCGACCAAGCGAGCCCAGCTTCACGTCATCAAAGCGGTTGGTGATGAAGATGTGAAACATTTCAGCGCTGCCGATGCCGTCGAGAATTTCCACCCCGGTGCGCTGCTTCCATCGCTGATACAGCTCGGCAGGAAGCGCTTCGCCGGCGCTGATGGCGACTCTCAAACTTGAGAAGTCAGCTTCTTTGAGGCCCGGTGAATTTAAGATGCCATTGAGCGCCGTGGGTACCGCGGTGAAGACGGTGGGGCGATGGCGCTTGAGCATCTCGAAGAATTTTTCAGGCGTTGGTTTATCGGGGAAGAGAGCGGTGGCGCCTCCTTGCAACAGAGGGAAAAGAAGGTTGGTACCCAAGGCGTAGCCAAAGGCCAATCGCGGTACTGAGATGCCGATGTCTTCTGGCCCATACTTGAGGACGGGCACCGCATACGTGAGGGCATTGAAGACGAAGTCGCGTTGTTTATGCACCGCCGCTTTGGGAAACCCGGTTGAACCAGAAGTGAAGAGCCAGACGCAGCTGTCATCACGGTGCGTTGGAGCGATGCTTGGGTCGGGTGAAACTCGGGAAAGTTCGACGTCGTAGTCGAGGTGCTTTCCCGCGGTGCCTCCCACGACCAATACGTGTTTGAGGTGGGGACAGTTGGGTCGTACCTCATCGATTACCGCTGCTGTTGGAGCGTCGGTGATGACGAATTTCGCGCGCGTGTAGTTAAGATAATAAGACACTTCTTCAGCTTTGAGGCCGGGGTTGACGGCGCAGACGATGGCTCCCGCTTGCACGGCCCCGAACCACGCTGAAGCAAATTGCGGCACATCGGGCAACATCAATACAACGCGCTGTTCCCATTCGAGACCGAGACCTTTGTACATCGCATTGGCTCGATGCGTGGCGTCGGCGAGTTGGCCATAGGTGATGATGTCATCGCCAAAATAAATGGCCGGTCGTGCGGGGTGACGTGCGGCTTGGGCGTGAAGAAAAACCTGCGCCAGATTCAGTTGTTCAGGGAGCTGGAAGGGGTTCATGAGAGCGATTTTCTTTTTCGTACCACGAGGTACAGCCCAGCGCCGATGGCGGAAAGGCCCAGCGCTGTCAAAGACTGAAGCCGCGCCACTTGGGCCGCGGTGCTGAGCTGAAATTGGCACTCTTCGGTGCCGGGGAAATCACAGACTTGCTGCGTGTTCTGCCAGGCCCCCACCAAAAATAATATTGAGGCGCCGAAGAGACCCATGATGAGCCCTCCGAGGACAGCGTTGAGAAGTGCCGTAGGTCGTGAAGGCATAGGCGCACCCTAGCTGTTTCGCGCTAACCTCTACACCATGCGTATTCTTTATGGAGTTGTCGGCGAAGGCATGGGGCACGCGACCCGTTCACGAGTCGTCTTAGAGCACCTCACCAAACACCATGATGTGCACATCGTTGTTTCGGGTCGCGCTCGCGATTACTTGGCCAAGCACTTTGAGAATGTGCACAACATTTGGGGCTTCACCATTCAGTACGAAGGCAATTCGGTGAAGAAGTGGCAGACCGTGCTGCAAAACTTAAAAGGTGCTGCCAGCGGTTGGCCTCAGAATGTGAAGAAGTATCTTGAACTGGCCTCTGAGTTTAGCCCTGATGTGGTCATCAGTGATTTCGAGTCATTTAGTTACCTGTTTGCGCGCAATCACTTTTTGCCCTGCATCAGCATCGATAACATGCAGATTACCAATCGGTGCAGACATGACCCGCAACTGTTGAAGGGCCATGAAGATCAATTTGAGCTCACCAAGAGCATTGTGAAAGCCAAACTCCCGGGCGCTTTTCACTATCTTGTCACTACATTTTTTTATCCCGAAGTGCGCAAAGAGCGCACCACTTTGGTTCCTTCGATTCTCAGGCCTGAAATTTTGGCTTCGAAGTCAGAACCAGGTGAGCACTTGTTGGTCTATCAGACGATGACCACCAATACCGCGCTGATGGATGAGCTGAAAAAGACAGGCATTGAATGTCGCATTTACGGCTTTCGGCGCGATTTGACCCAAGAAGTGCGCGAGGGGAATCTGGTTTTTAAACCCTTTAGTGAAGCTGGGTTCATCAACGATTTGCGCACTTCCAAGGGCGTGCTGGGCGGAGGAGGGTACACCTTGATGAGTGAGGCGGTGTATTTGAAAAAGCCCATGCTTTCCGTGCCGGTGGGTGGGCAATTTGAGCAAGTGTTGAATGCACTTTATTTAGACCAACTTAATTACGGCATGTATGCCGAAGCGTTTGACGCTTCAGTGTTGGGTCAGTTTCTCGAGCGCCTTGATGGGTGTTCGAAGTCACTTTCCGAGTTCAAACAAGATGGAAACACCGTGTTGCTTGAAAAGCTTGATGCCTTGTTAGTCGAAGCGGCACAACGCAAAGGCGATTGGGATCCAGGTTTGTTTTCTTGAGTATCTTCAATCTTCATTCTCAAAAGCAGATTCCATACGCTGCAACTCGGCCCGTGGAAGGCCGATGGATTGCGCCTTTGCTTTCCACCCACTCACCACGGTGTGAATGTGCGAGACAACTCTCTTCGCCTTGGTTGAATTGAGTCGGTAGAACTCAGCCGTCTCAAGCACCGTGTCGATGCGAGGTTCTGCACTGGCCTCATCTAAGGTCAGCACGTGTTCTTGTTTATCGAGGTTTGGGTTCATGTCGTAGGCAGGGGCGAGCCGCCAGCCAGAACGGGTACGAAGAAAACCGTGGTTGCGAAGGTGGTCGTCTCGGTTCGAGACCAGCACGTTGAAGACCACTCGTCGAAACAGTTGCGCGAGATCTTCCTCGATGTGTCCCGACGCTCCGTGGCTCGCGATGAGCTCAGCGAGCTCGAGGTAGCTGGCAGCGGCATCACTGTCGCGTCGCTCTAAGAGTGTCATTGCGGAAGCGAACATGCGTCGGCGATTGCCGACGCGGTCAAATCGGGCGACGCAAAAAGTACCATAGCGATCGGTGAGTTTTTCCAGTCGGGCTTGTGGCACGTCGATCTGCGCCTCTTGCGCTAATTGATGAACGACGAACTCCCATGCTCCCACGTCGTAACGGTCTTCGCGCGAAGGGAACTTTCCGATCCAGAGACTGCCGTCGATTTCCGAAAAACTTGCCTTAGGTCGAGCGCCGCCAATCGAAGTTCCGGGAGCGATGAGCGCCGTCAGCCACCGCTCTACTTCCGGTGCTTCGTCAGCGCCCGGTTCTTCAATCTTCTGACTGAGATGCGCCAACTCGCGGAGACTGGTCACGGGTGGGGCAGCCAATTCTTTCGAATTATCGAGGTAGTGCCCGCTCGGGTTCGAGCGAAAGCGCAACGCACCAGACCTCGCAAGGTCATGCACTCCAAGAAGAAAGTCCATCTCTCCGAGTCGCCGCGATTTTCGTCCCTCTTTGCGTGCAAGAACACCCTCGCGTCGTTCCATCAGCACGCGCCCCCATCGGTCTGGCGCAGCATCTTGAAAGATGCCGAAGCTGAGCGCTTTCGATGCCGGGTGTTGCTCTCCTGCAAAGAGTTCCAAACGGGGATCGAGCTGGAAACAATTGTCGTGGCTGAGCCACTCAGAGTCGTATTCGAAGGAAGCCGGAAAATCTGTGCGCGCCCGCGAAAAGCGCAACGTGCCCACTTTCATTTTTGGTGCGATGTCATCTGCATCGAGGACCACGTCGACGAAATCACGTTCTGTTCGTGTCGCCATCGTTCCCTCCATTGCTTCTTCGCGGTCGAGTCAATTTCTCGTCTTGTAACTTTCGCCCTAAGACGTCATCGCGAGCGATGAGGTCGATGTCGAGGTCCAAGCCCAAAACCCGAAGCGCACGCAAGTAGGTTCCGAGCGAGATGCCTGGGTCACCTTTTTCTAGACGGTGAAGCGTGTCTCGAGACACGCCCATTCGTTCCGCGAAGAGAACGCTGGTGAGACTTCGCCGCAGGCGAGCGTGGCGGAGGCGTTCCCCCAACGCTTCCATCTGACGGCTGGCTTGGGGGAAAGGCTTTCGAATTCGGCGACCCATGCCTGATACATTAGGCGAATAACTGAGTTGTGTCCAATATATCGGACAAAGTTATTTTTGAGTGTCAGATATTTCAGTCAAATTGACCTGCGGTGACTTCAATATCAGACAATTCTCAACAGCTCAGTCGGGCGGGGGCCCTGCATCGAGCGGCTTGTTCGTCGGCATTTTGAATTGAAAAGTGAAGGCGTATTCGACGCCAATCGGCTTGCCCAAGAGCAGGGCGGGTGAAGCCTTCATTGACTCGAGCCGACGGAATGACCGCTTCAGTGAGGTGACGAAGAGGTTTGAGGGCCCTACACTTGGTAATGTTCCCGTTCCGATACACGCGGCACTTGAGCTGAACTATTCCTTCAATTTGAGCCGCAATTGCTTCGCGCGTGTAGATGTTCTCGTGGAGCTTCTTGAAATCAACTTTTGGGGGAATCATTCCTCCGCGAAAGAGTTCGATGCCGCGTTCTGGGTCTGACCTTCGGTACTCGTAGGCGCCCTCCTCATTTTCCCAGAAGGCGAAGTGAACGCTGTCAGTTGAGAGCAATCGTTTCCCCGTGAGAACGTCGAACACCTCCAGTTTTTCTCCCCCGATGATCAGCAGCTCATGTTGGCGCTGAGAAATGATTAAGGGACCTTCCAATTGTGTAGCGAGCCTCAACGGCGGACCATTGCGGAAAACCAGAACGATTGGTGCGCTCACAGCATTGGTCTGGTCGTCAAGCCGTGAAGCCATCACTGCCCGGTTGGCGAACGCTGTAATTCTGGCATCCTCCGTGCCAGTCGCGCCGGAGCAACGGGAGTATGAAAGGTTGAAACCTTCATGACCTCTTAAAGATTGCACTGTAAAACATTTCGAAGGAACGGGCGGGTACCAGGCCAACCAGCCGCGATGCGTCTCCGGTTGAGATGCAAGCTCAGAAGAATGCGGCGCCCTTCAACTTGAATCATGCCTCCATCTAGAAGATGCGCTGAAACAGCGTTCGGAGCATTGATTTTGAAACTCTGTTTTTGGAGGAGCTGCTTTCGCGAGATGTCGCCTCGAGATCGAAGCGACGTAAAAACCTTTGCTCCGGGACTGGCCTCGTCGGTCTTCGTGCGAGCTCGCCATACTTCACGCAAGGACCATTCTTTTTCCCACTCCCATTCTGCTACCAGTTCCTCACCCGCAGATTTCAAGAGTCCGATGGGGTCAGAATCGCGGCTAAAACCGATCTCGATGATTTCAAAACCAACGGGGACAGCCAGGTGCGTGAATTGTTTGTCAACCTCGAGTGTTAAAAGGTTCGAGTCAGACAAGCGCAGAATAGAGTTCGCGGTGCGGTCCTCAACTTCCACTCGAGGACACGACACAGGAATTTCTCGCTTCCGTCGGTAACCCGTCGCTCGCGACCAGCTGCCTCGTTCGCAGGTTCCTGTTTCTATAGTAAAACGTTGAATGTAGAGACTCGGAAGCTCCAACTTGAGTGATGGCAGATCGCCGCCACTGCCCGCGCGGGCTGGATTCGAAACGAGGGCCGCCACAAACCAGAACGTCGCCAGGAGATTGAATGTCGTCGCGGACATGCTTTCTGGTTCTCGCGCAGGCGCACAGGACAAAGTTCACGTTTGAAACCACTGTAAACAAAATGTTCCGACTGATTCCTCTGAAAGCGCGTCCTTTGAACAGAGCGGGAGAAGTCTTCATTGCTGAGAGGCCCGCGAGTAGTATGACGGAAGGTGCGCGTGGCAGGAATTCAGAATGAGGCCGTAGCCGAATGTCGATAGAGCGACTCAATATTCAAGGTTTCAAATCTCTTGAAAGCGTGGAGCTCGAGCTGCGCGCTCTGAATGTCATCATTGGTGCCAATGGAGCAGGAAAGTCAAACCTGATTGGGGCTTTCAAGTTCCTCGAACAGATAGTGACGAAGAATCTCCAGCTTACGGTGGCGAAAGCGGGGGGGGGCTGAGCGGTTTCTTTTTCACGGCTCAAAACGTACTGCTCTCCTCAAGCTCTTTTTCCAGTTTGGTCAAAATGCCTATGAAGTCAATTTGGTGCCGGGGCCTGACGGTCTCGTCTTCGCATCTGAGCTCGGGCACTATTTTGGTTACAAAGAAGAAAGAGGGATTGACGACTACGTGATTCCATTCGCCTCGGCGTCTTTGGAGAGCAAATTATTAGAAGAGGCAGCCCTGCCAGAAGGACGAATCGCGCGTTATGTCAGGAACGCCGTGGTGGATTGGTTTGTGTACCATTTCCATGACACTTCAGAGTCATCGCCATCAAAGCAAATGTCTGATCTAGACGACAATCGGCACCTCAAACGAGACGCAGCCAACCTTCCCGCGTATCTGTATCTGCTCAAACAAACCGAGCCGGCGTACTACGCGCAAATTGTCGCTCAAATTCGGCTCGCAGCGCCCTTTTTTGATGATTTTGTTCTCGAACCATCACGATTGAATGTGAACAAAATCAAACTCGAATGGCGTCAAAAAAACTCAGACGCCTACTTCGATGCACATTCTCTTTCTGACGGAACGCTTCGCTTTATTTGTTTGGCAACTTTGTTGCTGCAACCTCAGCTGCCTTCACTCATTTTGATCGACGAGCCAGAGCTCGGTCTCCATCCATTTGCAATTAAGTTGTTGGCAGATCTCCTCAAAAGTGCGGCCAAACGAACTCAATTACTCGTAGCGACACAGTCTGTGACGCTGCTCAATCAACTTGATCCCGTAGATCTCATTGTTACTGAACATGACGGCGAGAGGACGACGGTTCAGCGGCTTTCTGATCGACTCTCCCCTGATCAATTGAAGGCATGGCTGAACGAGTACGCCATCGGCGAACTCTGGGAAAAAAACGTTCTCGGTGGGCGCCCAGCGTGAAACGTCTCTTGGTTCTCGTCGAAGGGCAGACTGAAGAAGTTTTCGTCAATCGTATTTTGGCGCCTCACCTCGTGCGGTACATGGTGATCGCCACACCAACTCTTGTCGAAACTCGTCACATCCCTGGTGGCTCGCGCGACAAAGGCGGGCTTACCTCCTGGGCGAAAGCCAAGAGGGATATTCTTCTTCGGCTCCGCGATACTGATGCTGTGACTACGACGTTGTTCGACTTTTACGGGCTGCCTGCCGATTTTCCAGGCCACGACGTCGACCGCACTCATGAGCCGAACCGCGATGTCGTGGCAGTCGAAATCGCCATGGCGACTGACATTCACAATCAGAGATTCATTCCGTTTCTCGCTCTCCATGAATTTGAAACTTGGGTGTTTGCTGGGGCGGAAACGATTGCTACTCATTTCGGAATGCCAACCTTGGTGAACAAGATTGAAGAAATCACCCGAAGGTTTCCTTCAATTGAACACATTAATAACGGCCCTAAGACGCACCCCTCGAGGAGGCTCGAATCGCTGATTCCCAGTTACAAGAAGCGCTCAGATGGCCCTACCATTCTTGAGGCCGTAGGCATTTCCCGAATTCGTGCTCTCTGCCCACATTTCGATGCTTGGGGTGAATCGACTTGAAAGACTCGGAACTGAGGGCCTCGGTGCGTAAGCCACGGCATTTGCCGTGAGGACGTCACGAGGGTATGACTGCACTTCTATGACCCGAATCAATGACACCGGCCGGCCTCGTGAAGTCCATCGAACCGTGAGCCCTGTTCCTTCGGAACCGAAAGCAAAACAAAAGAAAGTCTCGCCAGACGAATACCTCGAAGCGCCGAAGGGTGTCGCGGGAGCAACTCTAAACCCTGCCAGCGCTGCTGCAGAGAAGGTTGCCGTAGATTTCTTTGCCGCTTTTTCTGCTCGCGATTCAGCCACCATGGAAAAGATGTACGACAGCGGCGTGAGGTTTCACGACCCCCTGTTCGGGTCTCTCGATGGCGTCGGCGAAGTGATGGCGATGTGGAAGACAATTCTGCCGGTCGCTGACCCCAAGACGTTCAAGGTTCAGCCTCGCCTTGAAGGTAAACCGATTGCTCGCCCTGACGGCTCTTGGGACGTCAAGGTTCATTGGGATGCCCACTACGACATCTCGCTCATCTCGCGGCACATCGACAACAGCTCAGACACGACGCTCAACATCAAAGAGGGGAAAATTGTCGCTCAGCGAGACGATTGGAATTTAGCCAATTGGACAAATCAATTTCTCCCCATGGTGCCTCCGATGCTCATCAGCACCGCTGCTCACGCGTTCATCGAAGCGCGCGCTTTTATGAGCAAGATGATCAAAGGCTGAGCAGGTGCCGAGCGATGACCAGCCGTTGTACTTCACTGGCGCCTTCGTAAATGCGCAAGGCGCGCACGTCGCGGTACAGGCGTTCGATGACGGCGCCTTTGACGAGCCCGTTGCCTCCGTGAATTTGCAGACAGCGGTCCACGATGCGTTGTGCGGCTTCGGTTGAAAAGAGCTTGGCCACTGCAGCTTCGTACGTCACTCGAAGCTGCCCTTGGTCCTTCGTCAGCGCCGCTTGATGCACCAGGAGCCTGGCCGCTTCGAGTTCCATCGCGCTTTCCGCCAACAGCGCTTGAACGGCAGAGAGCTCAGAAAGTGGAGCTCCGAATTGTTTGCGCGATTTTGAATATGCCACCGCTTCATCGAGAGCTCTTCGCGCCATACCCACCGCAGCAGCGCCGACGGTGCTGCGAAAGACATCGAGAGTGCCCAACGCGAGTTTCATGCCTTGGCCTTCTTCACCCAAGCGAGCGCTGTCAGGCACGACACAGTCTGTGAGTTGCAGTTCACCGATGGGGTGCTCACCCAACAGTTCCATCTGCCGGCTGACTTTGAAACCTGGAGAAGTCGCCGGCACTACGAAAGCACTGATGCCTTTAGGCCCAGCACTCGTTCTTGAGAAGACCGTGTAGTGCGTCGCAATTCCCGCGTTGCTGATGAAGCGCTTTTGTCCATTGAGGCGCCAACTGCCGTCACTGGCGCGTTCAGCTTTGGTCGCAAGGGCGCCGACATCGCTGCCCGCTTCAGGTTCAGTGAGCGCAAAGGCAAAGAGCGTTTCTCCGCTGGCCACCAACGGCAACAAACTCTGTTTCTGACTTTCACTTCCGGCGAGAAGTGTGGGGTGACTGCCCAAACCGTGCACCGCAAAAAGAGAATCAGCAGCGGCATTGCGATACGCGAGCTCTTCTCTCAACACGCAAATGGAAAGCACGTCGAACTGTTGAAGCCGACCTCCGTACGCTGCGGGCACTAAATAAGGGTAGTAACCCAGCTTTGCGACTTGCGTCTTCA
>JAYUVR010000384.1:0-2089 GCA_043753955.1 Archangium sp.
CGGGTCAATGTTGTGTCGAAGGGAACCGTAGTTGCACCAGGCGAACACCATCAGCCCGGCAAGCAGCCCATGGGCACGTTGCCGCGCGCGCTCAAAACGCTCACCAGCAATGGCGTCGATGAGCAATAAAGCGATGAAACCCTCGAGGAGGATGATCTTCAAAATGCCCGAGAGGTAGTGGTTCATGGTTCCCTAAAACAGTTCTGGAGGCTTGCGCGACGCGGCCCTCGCCCGTATTGGACTTTGGGCCTTTAGCGGAAAACTGGAAGCGAGCCACAATGAGCGTGCAGGAAAAAGACGTCATCGCAGCGATGGCAACCGTGATGGACCCTGATCTCAATCAGGACATCGTCAAAGCGGGCATGGTCAAAGACTTAGTCATCGAGGGAAGCTTTGTTCGGCTGCGCATCGAACTGACGACTCCGGCGTGCCCGTTGAAAGAAAAGATTAAGAGCGATGCCGAAGCGGCCTTGAAGCAGGTGCGGGGCGTCGAGCGCATGCAGATCGACATGTCTGCGCGCGTGCGAGCGCAAGCTTCTGGGGCGGCTAAAGATCAGCTGCTCCCTTTCGTGAAAAACGTGGTGTTGGTGGGCGCGGGCAAAGGTGGCGTCGGCAAATCGACGGTAGCGCTAAACCTGGCCTGTGCTCTGGCTCGCCATGGAGCGTCAGTCGGGCTGCTCGACGCTGACTTTTACGGGCCTTCCATTCCGGTGATGACCGGCCTCAAAAAAAGACCCGTGTCGCGCGACGGAAAGAATCTCGAACCGCTCGAGGCGCACGGCATCAAGGTGATGTCGATCGGCTTTATGATCGAGGCCGATCAAGCGCTCATCTGGCGCGGGCCCATGTTGCAAGGCGCGCTGATGCAGTTGGTGCGAGATGTCGCCTGGGGTGAACTCGATTACCTCATCGTCGACCTTCCTCCGGGAACGGGCGATATTCCGCTGACGGTGGCGCAGCAGCTCAAGAGCGCGGGGGCGGTGTTGGTGACCACTCCGCAAGACGTGGCCTTGGCTGACGTCATTCGCGCCAAGCAGATGTTCGACAAACTGCACATACCCATCTTGGGCATCATCGAAAACATGTCGCAGTTCATCTGCCCGCATTGCGGCAAAGGCACTCACATTTTTGACACCGGCGGAGGTCGCAAGGCCTCAGAGTTGATGGACATTGCGTTTTTAGGCGAAATTCCGCTCGAATTGAGCATTCGCCAGGGGGGAGATCGCGGTTTGCCGGTGGTGGTGGGGCGCCCTGACGGAGTCGAAGGAGTCTCTTTTATGGAACTGTCGCGAAAGGTGGCCCAGCGCATTTCGCAAGAAAACGCAGCCCACACCGCACCATCGGTGACGATTCAAACAGCCTGAGTAGAGTGAGGAACCCATGGCCACTCAAGAAAACCCACCTGAAGATCCGTTAGACGACGCTGATTCCGAAGACGGTGAAAGCGGCGAGAAAAAAGGCTTCATGCCTGATTTCGTTCGCCGTATGGCCTGGGCCGGCATCGGGGCTGTATTTATGTCGGAAGAGGGTATTCGGCGCCTGGCCGGCCAACTCAAACTTCCCAAAGAGGCGCTTGGCTTTCTGCTGCAGCAAGCAGACAAGACGAAAGATGAAATCGGCCGGGTGGTTTCAGAAGAAGTGCGCAAGCTGCTTCAATCAGATCGTCTCAGAGACGAATTTCTGAAGATGATCGCCGGCATGACCCTCGAGGTGCGGGCTGAAGTGAAGCTGGTGCCTGATCGCGTTAAAGGCCAAGCCCCGTCTCTTTTGCCCAAAATCAAAGTGAGCGAATTGAAGACCAGCTACAGCAAGAAGCACAAGAAAGGCGAAGAGCCTGAGTGAAGGGAGTGCGGTCAGTACGAGGGTGGAAAAGGCTCCTCTTGTTGGCGGTGCTGGGGTTGGGCATTGTGCTGTGGCGCACTGGTTTTTTCGGGTTTTGGCCCACTGAGCGGGTGGTGATTTACCGCTTCCCGGTTTCCTATGCCGAAGTCACGAAGCTCGAACTTCAGCTGTGGGAAGGTGATGAATTGCTCAAGCGCGAAGAGCGTTCATTTTCGTCAGGTTTGCAAAATGAGCCCAGCTTAAAGGT
>JAYUVR010000385.1:0-3546 GCA_043753955.1 Archangium sp.
ATTGTGCTTGTCAGGGCACACCCACGGTGGCCAGTGGGACATTCCTCACCTCACTCAAGGGGTGTACCGCACCGCAGGTCAACCTTGGTACCGCGGTGCTTATTCGGTGAGGGGCAATCAGCTGTACGTCAATCGTGGCTTAGGCTTCGGCAAAGGCACTCGTTTGCCGCGCTTGAACTCAGCTCCTGAGTTGACGGTGCTGACACTTCATCACCGCGAACTGACTTGAGTCGGCTGAGCGGCGGGCGGCGCATCTCCGAAATGTCCGCGCACTCCGAAGATGAGACCCCAAGCCCCTGAGGTGTAAACGCCATTGCCCACGGCTGGCGGAGTGATGTCGTCGCGCGTCTGGCCACGGACGACGATGCTGTCCGTGACGACGGTCGTGGTTGTGGGAGTGAAGAGCGCTCCGGCAATGACATCGATGGGCCCCAAATGCCCCGTGACTCCGCCCGTGAACATGAATCTGGCTGGGTGGGTCCAGTCGACGGAATAGGTGGCCGTCGGCGCCGCTTGTGTCTCATACAAAGCACCCGCGTGCACCGAGAGGTACTCGATTATTTTGTAGGTGCCTCCAAGCCTCAAACTCCAGGCGGGCATCCAATTCTTCTTGAGACCAAACGCGTGCACCGGGCTCGGTTCTGCGCCTGGAGCCGCACTCAACATCAAATTCTGCGGCGTGAGCAAGAATTGGTCGACGGAGTTCCACCCAAAATAAACGAAATCAAAATTCACTCCCAGGTTACGAATGGGCGTGACCCGAGCCCCGAGTCTGATTTCGAGAGGAAGCGTCATTTGAAGCGTGGCTTGATCTCCCTCGAGCGTTGCCCCTGCTTCTTTAAAGTAAGGTGAGAGTTCGACATTCAATTTTCCGGTGGCCTTGAAAGGAATCGGAGGGCGAATCGATGCGCCGATTGAAAGCCAATCAGTCGGCCTTGCCATCAGGCCCAAAATTCCGGTGAACCCTACTTGGCCGGGGAGATCAATCTCAGCGGTGACGTCATAGTTTGGGTTTTCCTGAAGCTGTTTGTCTGGGTTTAAATCGCCCAGACAAGGCGTGGGAGGAGCAGGACACAGCGCATCACCTCCGTACAGTGTCTGCTTTTGCTTAAAGCGAGACAGCGTCAACTGCGCCGAGACGCCCACCTGAAAACGCGGGTGAATGTCATACGCCAACGACAACGTGGGGTATGCAATCAAGATATTGGTGTTGATCAACGCATAACGCTGAGGGGCAAATTTCTTGGGCGAGTGAACGAAGTTATTTCCGTCCTTCGTATAATCTGGTGTCGGGTAGACATACTCACCCTGTGACGGAGGAGCGAAGAGCCCTAACCCCACTGTCAATGTCCGCCCCGCGAGAGGAAACCCGTAGCTCACCGCAAAGAAGGGGAGCAAAAATGGCGTCTTCTCATTCGACACCGTCTCGGCCACCGTCGACGGGTTATTGACATCAAAACCAACATCTTGCCGCGAGAAGGTGACGTCGTGACGCAGCACCTCGACGTCAGCCAAAAATGAAAACCCTGACTGCTTCGCCAGCCCCGCCGGGTTGTATTGCATTGCCGTACCGTCGTCGGCTTGGGCAGTGAATGCCCCGCCTTGCACCATCGCCTTCGCGCCGTTGTCGACGAGATAGAAACCAGAAGCCTGCGCTAAACCTGCAGTGCACAACGCACACAGCTTGAGAAATCGTTCCACGGCACACCCTTTGGCAAAGAAGGCGCGCACCGTAGCCTACGAAAAAATCAAAAGCGCCAATTCCCGCGAAAGGAATCAGCGCCTTTGATGAGCACTTCATTCTCTGTAAAAAAAATTAGTGAGGCGGAGGAGGTGGTGGTCGACCTCCAATCGGCCGAGGCGCCAACGGTGCCGGCGCTGGAGCAGATTGCTGCTTCCTCAGTGGAGGAGGTGCGGGGCTCGCTTGTCTGGGCATCTCTCGTTGTGGCGGAGGAACCATTCGCTCAGGAGGAGGGGGCGGTGCAGAGGGCCTCAACTGCGACGGCGGGTTTGGTGCTGACGAAGGGGGTGGCGCCGGAGACCTGTCGTTGTATGCGTTCCGAGAAGGCGGCGGCGGGGGCGCGTTCCCGAAATTCGACGAAGGTGGAGGAGGTGCCGAGCGCTGGCCATAACCGTATGACGAAGGCGGCGGAGGAGGAGCAGCACGCGGGGGCGCGTCATGCCAGTGCCTCGGAATCGCTTGATGGTATCGCGGTGGAGGAGAAACGTAATTTCGCGGAGCCCGGTAGCTGTAGAGCGGCGGCACATAATACGAAGGCGGCACGTACCCTGGCGGGGGGTAACTGATGAAGAGGCTCGAACTCGGAAGAGGGTACGAACCCGGCGTCCCCAACGCATCGTAGTAGCGATAGCCGTCGTAAAAGACGTAACACCCTCGCCACTCGTCCCAGTAATACGTATTCGTGCACGGGTAATTGGGGTCACAGCCTGTAGTCATCATCGCGCGCCTGGCTGGGTAGCTTCGAACGAGACAACCACTCGACAACAGCAACACCGCGGCAGCACATACGGCAGTGGTGATTCCCTTGATTTGCAAACGCATGGGGTGGGTCCTTAAGAGAGCGATGAGCCAGTTAAAGCGAACGCAACCGACGCTCGAGGCATTCAATCGCACCCTTCCCCTCAAGTCTCTCTTAGCAACTGAGAGGTTGACCGGGTGCTGCTACGCACCATTTGGCCAGGGCGGGTCGGCCAACCACTTCGGACTTAAATATCAGCGGGTTACGTTGGTCTTTCGGTTGCTTTCCGGTGTGTCCACACGGCGCTCATGCCGCAACCCACTGGAGTTTTTCCCCAATGCGTCTTTCCGCTCCCGATTCAACCCTCGTGTCCCCAGAAGAGCTCACTTCCGCCGCTGGCGCAGCAGACCGCGAAACAGTGAAAGCAGCACAAAACCAACTTCTCGTGGCTGGGTACAGCCTTCCTCGCTTTGGCGCTGATGGGCAGTTCGGTCGCGAAACCGCGGCCGCTGTCACTCGTTTTCAGCGCGCCCACCAACTTCCTGAAACGGGTTCTTTCGATGCCAAGACGTTGGGGGCTTTGGAAAAGGCCGCTGCTTCGCCTCCTTCGCCTGACTATCAAGCACTCTTCTCAGACGGAGTGCTCAAAGCCACCATGGCCGTTGGCTACGACGAGTACAGCTCGCACCTGAGAGAAAATGGCATCGTCCTCAAGGGGCTGAGCGAGCGCGGGTATCGCGAAGTTTCCCCCGAAGAAAGAAAGCGCTTTAGCCTCGACGACGAGGGTCGTTATTTCACGCGAACGCTGTCGACGGGAAAAGAACAAGTCACCGTAGTGCTTGAGTTGATTACGGCTGATACAGCCCAAGCACAAAGTCGCTTCGCAAAAGGCATGCAGTCAGAAGTGGTGATGTACGGAGGCCATGGACGCTACGGTTCTGGGCCCGACTTCGATGACATTCATTCGACTGCCGGGAATTTCGTCATCGGCCAGCCTTCAGAAGCAGGTCACGTCACGCTGGGAGCCAATGACTTAGACTCGACCAAACTGCCCGCCGACTATCAG
>JAYUVR010000386.1:0-13677 GCA_043753955.1 Archangium sp.
CGCAAGCTGGGGCATGGAAACCCAAGTGCTCCCGCAGAGTGCTTTCATTTTCGACTTTGGGTATCTGCGCACCAGTTTGAACAAGCAGTGGAGCGGCGATGGCCAAGCATTGCCGCTGGTTCCCGAAAACCGACGCTACGAGCCGGGCGCAGGGCTGCAGGGCGTTTTGAGGGCTCGACCAGAAGGACAGTTCGATTTTCTTCTGGTGCAGGTGCTCTACGGCATCACCGACAGGCTCACTGCCGCTTTGTACTTGCCTCTGGTCTTGCATTCCCGCGTCAGCACCAATTTTTCGTGGGAAGAGGGTGACTACTCATCGCAGCTGGGGCGCAAATACACCCAAGATGACTTTTGGGAATGGGCGAGTTCCATGGGGCAGCAGAGGGTACCAGCAGCATGGGAAAGCGGGGTGCAGCTTTCAGACATTGTGGTGGGGGCGCGATATCTGTTGCCTCAGTTCGAATGGATGACGCGAAGTTTCTTTCGCTGGAGTGCATCGCTTCAAGTCGCTCTACCCACAGGCAGCAATTTTGACCCAGAAGAGGCCATCAGTGTGGGCACCAATTTGTGGGAACTCCACGCAGCGGGCGATGTGGAAGCACATCTTTCTGCAGACAAACATTTTCTGGTCGATGAATACGGCGTGTATCGGCTCAATGTTGGCGCTGACCTCTCTTACGCCTTCTTTCGGCCGCGGCAGTATTTCGCAGGCCATGGGGTGAAGAACCCGCTTCTGAACAACACCGCAGCCTATGTAGGTGACAGTTATCTCGTCGACGGAGGTGACTGGGTCGCCGGCACAGTGTCATTTGATGCGGTGCCATTTATCGGGCCTGCGCGGGCTTCGCTCGTTTCTGGCGGTTCTCTCGAGGCTGCTCAAGCGCTGCCGCCGATGGTGATGCTCACCTTGAGTTACACCCGAGTACAAACGTTTCAGAGCGATTGGAAAAGTCAGTCGCCCCAGTGGGACTACGAGCGCGAGAAGTACTGGCAGCCCGGGGAAAAGAACATCGTGAGAGTGGGTGCCACGGTTTCATTGTTGCGAGTTGGCTTGCCTTTGCAGGTGTACGCCCGTTACCAGTCGAGCGATTTGATTCCTGGTCGGTACACCAGACCGGCGAATGTTTTTTCAGCGGGTGTGCGTTTGGTGGCGAAGTTTTGGTGAAGTCATTTCTTTTGAATGGGAGCAAGCATGGCGCCGAGGGTGGTGATTGTCGGAGGAGGGTTTGGTGGATTGTACGCAGCCAAGCGACTGGCTCGAAGCTCCGCGCAAGTGACGGTTGTAGATCGACAGAATTACCATCTCTTTCAGCCGCTGCTGTACCAGGTTGCCACGGCCGGTCTTTCGCCAGGTGATATCGCGACTCCGATTCGTTCGATTTTGGCCAAGCAGTCGAATGTTGAAGTGAGAATGGGCGACGTGGTGGGCATCGACCTTTCTCTCAAACGGGTTCAGTTGGCCGATGGCGCGCTCGAGTACGATTTTTTGATTTTGGCAACGGGAGTGCGCCACGCCTATTTCGGCCACGACGAATGGGAACGTTTTGCCCCGGGGTTGAAGACGCTCGACGACGCTTTGGAAATGCGGCGCCGGGTACTGACTGCATTCGAAGAGGCAGAACAAGAAAGCGATGAGAAGCAGCGGGCAAAATTCTTAACCTTCGTCATCGTTGGCGCGGGCCCGACGGGGGTTGAACTCGCAGGTGCTATCGCCGAATTGGCTCGGTTTACGGTGGCTCAAGACTATCGAAGGTTTGACCCACGCACCTCGAAGGTGATTCTCATTGAGGCAGGGCCGCGAGTGCTTGCGGCTTTTGACGAGAAGCTTTCTGCGCGGGCGTTGGAATCGCTGGTGAAGTTGGGTGTCGAAGTGCGCCTCTCAACTCGAGTGACCCAGGTTGATGCGCATGGGGTGGCACTGGAAGGTGAGCACATTGCGGCCAGCACGGTGTTGTGGGCCGCCGGCGTCGCTGCCTCACCGCTCTCGAAATCGCTGGGCGTCGAGCTGGACCGCTTGGGCCGCATCAAAGTGAACGTCGACCTTTCTATTCCACAGCACCCCAGTGCATTCGTAGTGGGAGACCTCGCGTGTTTTACGCAAGGTGATGGCACGATATTGCCTGGGTTAGCGCCCACGGCCATTCAGCAGGGGCAGCACGCTGCCGAAAACATCATGGCCGTAGCGGCGGGGCATTCTACCGAGCCTTTTAAGTTCTTCGACAAAGGCATCATGGCAACGGTGGGCAGAGCGTCGGGCATTGCTCAATCGGGGGCGTTTAAGCTTTCGGGCTTTCTGGGGTGGTGTGCGTGGCTCTTTATTCACGTCATGTATTTGATTGGCTTTAGAAACCGCATCTTGGTGGTGATTCAGTGGGCCTGGGCCTGGTTCACCTTCAGTCGGAGCGCTCGATTGATTACAGACACCGGCGCTCCTAAAGCCCCGCTTCCGGTAAAAAGAGAATGAGTCGTTGTCCGTGTGGGAATGCTCAATTTGAGCAGTGTTGTGGGCCTCGCCTCAGTGGCCTGCAGCCGGCCGAAACGGCAGAAGCATTAATGCGCAGTCGATACACCGCGTTCACTCGCGGCGACGTCGCCTACCTCAAAGCGACGCATTTTACAGCCCAGCCTGATTCGAGTTGGGAAGGCACGGAGGCCTGGACCAACTCAGTGCTGTGGCTTTCGTTAGAGATTCTTTCGAAGCACCATGGTGAGCCGAATGATGAAACGGGCGAAGTCGAATTCGTCGCCCGATACCTTGAGGGAGCTCAAGTGCATGCGCTTCACGAGCGCAGCACTTTTAAGAAGCGCGAGGGGCGCTGGCTTTATGGCTCAGGCACCCCTGAAGTGACCATCACAGCCATTGCTCGGAATGAGCCCTGCCCGTGTGGGAGTGGCCGCAAATGGAAACAGTGCCATTTCGCTAGTTGATGCCGGGCTCACAAATACACGTGGCCGTATTGCAGATGTAAGACTGTTGAGCGCAAGGCCCGCCACAATTGATTGGCATACAACCCGTTGAAGTCTTCTTCACCCAAGCTCGGTACGAGACGGCCGCTGCGGTGCCTTCTGGTGCTCGGCAGGCGCCGTACAACGAGATGGTTCGATTGAGTGCATCGAAATCAAAACCATTCACTCGACTTCGAGGAAGGTCATCTTGAGTGCACATCGCAGGAGTCTGCACTGCAGCGAGTGCCACTTTGATGGATGCGCCGATGGGCGGACGTTGTAAACGTTTGCCTGCTCCGCCGATGATGCTTTGCATAATTGCATCCATCGCGACTTGAATTGAGGCTGAATCGATAATGTTGCCGACTACGCCGCCCGTTGCCGCGATGACTTGAAGATCTCGTCGGGGGTTCGATTGTGTCTCTCCACAATTTTCACCGTCCGAACACATAATGCCGTGCACCACGATACGTTTGCCGAGCTCGTTTTTGTCCACCTCGGGAACCAGGCCCGTACCCAGAAAATAATCGACGAAATGTTTTACGGGTTCGCAGGCGGGCTTGCCAGCGGCTCCGCACGCCTCGGCAGAGGTCGCGTAGCCCGTCGTTTGATCATCGGCGTCGCCGACCATGACCACGACGACTTGAGCCCCTTCTCGAATACGGTCAATTTGTTCGGGAGCCACTGCGGGCGTGAGGTCGTCGATGGCTTTACGAGCCACGCCCAAAATGGCTTCACCTGCGACGTTGCCAATTCCGCCCGCACCTATCCAACAGCCGCCCCACCTTCCGTCAGCGGCGGGCCCATTCGAGTTACAGGCTGGAGCTGGGGTGACCTTGGTGCACGTGTTGGTCATACAGATGCTGTCTTTGGTCATCCATGCTTGAAATTGTTTGATGTCGCGAGTGAAGCCTCGAATGACTCCATGATTGCTGTTGGCGAGAGGCGCCGCAAAATATGAGGTACCCACCATCGCGATTCGCCAGTCGAGACTCGAATTATTCAGCTTCTGTTCCATGAGGTTGGCAACGTCTGCAAGTGCTTGCTGTTTGTCAGGCATCGAGGCGCTGTCGTCTACTGAGAAGAGAAAATCGACCTTCTGATTCGAAGCTGTAAAAGGCTCACATTGCACTTCTGTCGCGTCTGGAAATGCAGCGAGCGCTGAGCCGCCTGCGGTGTCTTTGACGGTGAAAATTGTGGGCTCTACGAAATTCGCGGTGGGCGTTAAGGCGATCACCATCGTCAACGCTTGATCCGAGCGGTGCACGTACTCGGCTTGTAAGGTGAATGGCCCTGTGACTCCGGCAGTTCCTGTCAGCGCTCCGGCTCCAGTGCCCAAGAGCGCTATGGCCAGTTCGTTGGCTTGCGTCTTGAGGTCAGCGGTTCCAGCTTGGGCATAGGTGGAGACCAAACCAAAGTGGCCGTCCCACGTTGAGAACGTTTGGCTGGTGGGCGTGGAAATGAGCCCCTTTGAGTTGAGAATTGCCCGTATACCGACTTCATCGTCTGTGGGGTTGGTTGAGCCCGTTGGGGCGGGTTGGGTGAGGGCGATGAAGGCGACTTTGCCTGTGGCGTCATAACCCATCAAACCTTTCGCGACGCCTGCCAAGGTGATGGTGGCGAGTTCACCACCCGACGCAGAATCGAAGCCGCTGGAAAGCGCGAGCTGAATGTCAGGCACATCGTTTTGTTGAAAAGTGACCGGGCGCAGATTGGCCTGTGAGCACGCCTTTCCCGTAGGACCCTCGCCGTCTGTAGCATTGTTGGGGTCTAATTCTTCAGGGTCGACATTCCCATTTCGGTTTGAATCTTCGACGCCATCAAAAACACCGTCACCATCAGAATCTGATTGGCATGGGTTGGTGGTGGTCGCGGGGTTGGTATCGAAGGTACTCGCTTCATACATGCAACTGCTATCGGGGCCGGGGCCGACCACACCAACTTCGAGCCCGTCAACCAGTCCGTCGAGATCACTGTCTGGGTTCGCCGGGTCGAGATTACAGCCATAGGTTCCATTCAGCTCGTCAGCATCCATAATGCCATCGCAATCTGAATCGCCTGGCTGTTGCTGGCCGCCGCCTGTATTGCCGCCTCCTTGACCGCCTGCGTTCCCCCCGCCCGCGCCCCCGGTACCGCCACCTGTGCCGCCATCAGAGACAGTGCATACTTTGGCTGTACAGGTTTCACCCGCTTGGCAGTCTGTATTTGATTCACAGCTCTGGCCATTTGTGGGTGAACACCCTTCGCAGCCTGCGAAAATGCAAGCCAACGCAAACAGCATGTATGTCTTTAAATGAGAAACCTTCATGGTGGATACTCTCCAAGAGCAGCAAAATGCCAGATGAACCCTTTAAGCGCCGATTTACCCTTTCAAGCCGCCGAATGCCAATTTGTGTAAGGCCGAGTCGTGAAGTGTTCGACTCGAGAGAAATCACGCTGACGTTGTCCCCCTCGCTCGCTCGTGAGATGTTCGCGCGCTCGGAAGGAAGTTCCCTATGTCCATTCGTCTTCGCCTCTTGAGTGTCGTGTTGTGTACCTCGTTGGCCTCGTGCACCTGTGAAGACCCCGTTTTGACTTGTGATCCTGCCAGGTGTGACGGGTGTTGCGTCGAGGGGCGCTGCACGTCGTGCCCATATGATGCTGGGCCTTCCAGCAGCGGCGGCGGCACTGGGGCGACGGGCGGAGGAGCCAATGGCAGTGGCGGTGGGGGCGGTTCAGCCGAGGGTGGTGGCAATGGCGTTGGAGGAGGCGCAGGGACCGGTGGCGGCACTGTCACGGGTGGAGGCTCTGGCGGCGGTGGAAGTGCGCCGACCGGTGGAGGCAGCGGTACCGGTGGCAGCTCGGGTTCGGGCGGAGGCATTTCTGGCGGCGGAGGTACTGGCAGTACCTTTTTTGATTTTGACGGAGGGTGGCTCATTCCTGCGGAAGGGCGGAACCCGCCGCTGGTGGGCAATGGAGGCACGTCGGTGGTGATCGGCCCTGGAGCCGACAGCACGGCGCCTACGAAATTTGGGAGCGCAAGTCAGGGCGGAAGCATTGGCGTGGTGTATCCGCCCAGCGGAGTGATGCTCCCACCGAATACCAATTCGATAGAATTTCACTTCGTGCCCGCTGCAGGTCAAACGCTTTTCCGCTTCACCTTTCAAGCACCGACGACCACTCTCGTCGTCTACACCGGGTGCACGGCCGTGGGCGGCGGTTGCGTATACACGCCTGCTCCGGGCTTCTGGTCGGATTTCGTGCCCTATGCCCGAGGGACTGCACCAGTCAGTTGGACAGTGAGCGGTGTTGACGGCAGCGGCCTGAATAACCCTGTGGGCAGTTCCACAGCGCAGCTGATGGGCTTTAGCGAACAAGACCTGAGAGGCGGTCTCTATTACTGGAACACCTCAGGAACGGTTGAGCGCTATGACTATGGGTATCCCAATGCGCCTCCCCAAACGTATTTGACCACGGCTCAAGTGGGAGGGTTTTTGTGTGTTGGTTGTCATGTTCTGTCGCGGCAGGGGAATCTGATTGCAGTTGGCAGAGACAACCCACTGCCAGCTGCCTATTCCACCCTCTATGTGCCTAACAAATCGGCGCTGTCGACAGACGTTTCCAGCCAAAAATCGAATTTCTTCTCATTCGCGCCTGATGAAAGACATCTGCTGACCTCGACCGGTGTTTCTATTGACTGGAAGCAGCTCGTCTCTGGCACCATCAAATCAGTGACCAGCCCGGGCGCAATGCCAGACTGGTCGCCCGATGGGCTTCACATGGCCTATGCGAAGCCACCTCCAACTTCATTCCCCACCCCTGGAGTGTCGTCTGCGGCGATTGCGACCATGCACTTCAATGGCAGTGGGTGGGACACTCCGGTGACGCTGGTTCCTTTCAATGGGCAGAACAATTACTACCCTGCGTATTCCCCCGATGGGCAGTGGGTGGTGTTCAATCGTTCTCCCAGTAATTCAGAATCGTCGTCGAACGCAGCCGTGACGAAAGAAGGCGTCATTCCCGACGGAGAGTTGTGGGTGGTCGCTTCGAATGGAGGTTCCCCCGTACGCCTGTCGAAGGCCAGCGACCCCGGGCCCAGTTCGTGGCCGAAGTGGGCTCCGGTGAGACACGACTACACAGGCGGTAAACTGCTGTGGCTCACTTTTTCGAGCGCTCGACCCTATGGGCTTCGACTTGCGGCCCACGAAAAAACACAATTGTGGATGGTAGCCTTCGACCCCGCTCGAGCGGCCGTGTCAGACGACCCGACTTTCCCCGCGTTCAGGTTGCCATTTCAAAATATTTCGACGGGCAATCACATCGGGCAATGGAGTACCCAAGTCGTGCGAGCCGGTTGTACTGGCAGTGGCCAGAGTACGTGCGCTTCAGGCGAAGTATGCGTCAACAATCAATGCAGGCCGGGCTGAATGCCCCGTGTCTATTTAGAAGCGGCTAAGCGTTTAATCGCCTCGCGAGCCTCGCTGTGTTGGAAGCTCGCGGCCACCTCGTAGGCCTTCTTCGCTTCATCTTTCTTGCCTTGGTTTTCGTAGAGTTCGCCCAGTGAAAAATAGGCTGAAGCGAAGGCGGGGTCGATGGCAATGGCTGTCTTAAAGCTCTCTTCGGCGCGCGCCGTATTTCCCTTGGCATACAGACATACGCCCAAGTAGTGCAAGCTGAGCACATGTCTTGGTTCTGAAGTGAGAATGTCTGTCATTGTGGCGATGCAGCGAGATGTGTTTGCGGGGTCGCCTCGGAAAAGAAGAAACGCATACTCAGCCCGAGCGTCGTAAAGCAGGGGATTTTGGGTTGAAGCTTTTTCCAAAGGTTCAAGTGCTTCGTCGGGTCGCCCCATTCGCGATTTGAGAATGCCCAACCGGGAAAGGGCCTGGAGATCATTCTCATCGGCTTTGAGCACGTCTTTGAGCAACGTTTCTGCATCAGCAAACCGACCCATTGAAAGATACAAATCAACCAGGCCCATCTGTGCCCCACGGTGCCCAGGCTCGTTCTTCAATACTTCTCGGTACAAGGGCTCGGCTTGTTTGGCCACCCGCTTGCGGGCATAGGCGCGCGCCAAATCGAGCTTCGCCTCGTTGGTCGGCTCGAGGGTAAGGCGCTCGTTCAACTGGTCAATGGCGCCATCGAAATTATTCTGCGCCATAAAGGCTTCGCCTAAGGCCGCGCGAGCTGAGGCATCTTTGGGCATTCTTGATACCGCTGTTTTGAGGGCAGAAACGGCATCATCGACTTTGCCCATTGCTAAATAGGTGAGGGCTAAACCGCGATACGCATCGCTCGTGCGTCGTACATCGTTTAATTTTCGAAGGGCTCGAAAGCCACTCGCGCTCTTCTCTTCATCGTCAGTCGCCGCAATGGCTTTTTTGAAGGCTTCGAGCGCGCGATCTTTCTTGCCTTGTTTGAGGTACAGCTCACCCAACTGCACATAGGGCCCAGCTGAAGCGGGCTCAAGTTTGAGCGCTTGTTCAAAAGACTTTGTTGCCAACGCAGGTTGGTTCAACTGCATGTAGCTCATGCCTTGGTTGAAAAACGCTTCAGCAAAGGCAGGGTCGACGGCGGTGGCCTTTTTGAAATATTCGAGTGCTCTTTTGGTATCGGCGCGAGCGTCCCATGCGACGCCGAGGTTGTTGAGTGCTTGGGCGTGTTTGGGGGTAATGGCCAAGGTGCGCTCGAACTCGGTAGTGGCGTGCCCAATGGCGCCCTCGCGCATGTAGATGACTCCCAAGTTGTAGTGCGCCTCTGCGTCAGTCATCGTTTCTTTATTGACCGACGCGAGCATTTCTTTGGCTTCGCTGTAGAGCCCTTTTTCCGCCAGGGCTTTGCCTAAATTAATTTTAGCTCTCGAGGTATCGCCTTTCTTTAAGGCGATGGCTCTTTTGTAGATGGCGATGGCTTCGTTGAGATTGCGACTGGCTTGGAGCGCCTCACCGAGATTAAACAGCAGCTCTGGGTCATCACTGGCCAGTTGTACTGCCTTTCGATAGTGAGCGATTGCACCTGGGAGATCCACCGTGCTTCTTGCCAGTTGCCCTCGTTCTGCATGAAGCGATGAGTCCTCGGGAAGTTGCAAAATGGCTTTGTCGAGAAGGCTTTTGGCTTTCTCAATGTCATTGGCTCCGCGATAGGTGCGCGCCAAAAGTAACTTCGCATCGACCGATTCTGGGTCGGCTTTCACCAATTCTTCGAGTGCCTTGATGGCTTTCTTGGCTTCACCTAAAGAAAGATGAGCAAGCCCCAGTCGGTAGAGTGCTTCGGTATCATCGGGCGTGCGTTCGACGGCGGCCGATTCGACAGCAACGGTTCGACGGAGCGCCTCGGCATCATTCGTTGACTGTGCGAGCGTCAAAGCAAGGACGATAGAGAGTGTCATTACTCACTCCACGAAAGGGCTGGCACGGGCATCGAAAGTCTTCTTCGCCAAAGCAGCGCGAGCTTGGTCCCACTCGGAACGGATGGTTTGAGCTTCAGCGCTGCTCTCTTTTGATTTTTCTTTGAGCTGTGCGTAATCGGCCTCGCACCGTTTGAGTTGCTCATCGAAAGTCGCAGGGTCAAGTCGTTCACTGCCTTCGAGTTTTGCTTTTCGCGCTGCTGCGAGCCGGGCGACTTCGTAGCGTGCTTGCGCACACACCAGATTTTGCTCAGCCAAATCTTCTTCACGAACGTTGAGGCGCTGTTTGGCTCGGTGCCACTCGACTCGTTTGTCTGCTTCTACCACGGCCAATTGGGCCACTTCTTGACTGCCTTTATCGCCGGCTGCGCGCACTTCATCTTGAGCTGCAGAGAATCGGTCTTTCCCTCGTCGAATTTGTTCTCTCGCCCGACTCACTTCGGCGTGCGCTTCGTCGAGCCGGTCAACTGCGAGTGCCAGCTCATTCTCGGCTTCGAGCAATTCTATTTTGGCTTCGTAGGGCAGCTTTTCGAGCACATTGAGCGGCACCCGTTTGAGCCCACAGCCAAAGCCAAACATCAGCACGGCACACCAGCAGAAAAAACGCGTCATGGTTGCACCCGAGCAGAGAAGCTTGAAAACACCGTTCGACCACTGGCCGCTTCGATGCCATTTTCGAACGTCAGATGAAAATCGCCTCGCACCACCGCATCGGGTTCAAGGGCGCTCTCAAATCGCACTTCACCTCGAACCAGAGAAGGCAGGGTGGTGCGTGGGTCGTCCTTCACCTTGCGAGAAAACACTCCGCGCGGCTGCCCGTCGCCGTCGAGCGCAGCCAAGTCGACATTCATGCCGATGGGCATCGGCTCACCCAAGAGTCGATATGCAATCTGAAGTGGGTAATCTTCAGAGGTGCCTTGCATCATGGGCTCAGCATTGCCGGCGTCGCTTTGCTCTGTACCCGAGCCCAAGGGCCGAACTCGAACGAAGAGAAGCGAAACGTCTTCAGGAGCGAGCAGAATTCGAGTTTCGTCGTAGCCCACATTCATCACCTGCCCGAGACTTCCCTCGAGTGTAAATTTGGCCGGAGGGCTTTTAGAATCGGAGCCGCAGCTCAGCAATGCGAAGACCACGGTGGCGAGGTGACGGTTCCCGCCACTCATCTGCAGTTTCTCCATTCAGGGTCGACGTCAGCGCCGTTGAGATTGGTGTCCTTGAGCACCGCGATCTCTCGCTTCGCGCCTTCAACATCGAGATACCGGCACTTGAGGCCGGCTAAGTTTGCTCGCGCTTTGTCAAATGTGGGGTCTGCATCCATCGCGCGGCCGTATTCCGCACGAGCAGAAGCTGAATCGCCAGAAAGTAAGAAGCAATAACCGAGCGCCGAATGGGCCGACGCTCTTGCATCTTCAAGTTCGATGGCTCGGTTGAGATTGAGAATAGCTTGGTTGATGTGCCCAGCACCTAAGTACGCCATTCCCAACGCTTCGAAGTCGGCCGCGTTCTGGGTGCTTTCTGCTTTTTTTTGAAGCTCGTCGACGTTGACAGGCCGCTCTGAAGGAGGCGCTTTGAGCGGCGACGAAGCCTCGTCGACCCTTTTCCGGCACCCGATGGCCGCTGGGGTGAACACTTCGAGTGATTCAGCGCGACTGATGCAGGTCGCAAAAGTGCTTTCGGCGTTGGCCTTGAGTGGGTCGACTTGCGCTTTGACCGCGGCTCGAAACTGTTCAAGTTCATTGGCCTTCAAGCCAGCAGGGGCACTGGTGGCTTCCACCACGTCAGCGATGTGTTGAAGACCGTTGGCGATGCGCCACAACGAAGCCACGGCCCATTCAGCGCTACCCATTGATGCGGCCTGCTGAAACACACCCTGAAGTTGCTGAAGCGCTGCAACCTTGTCTTCCACTTTGTCTGCAGAGATGGCTTTGAATTGCCGGTACAAAATATCGCCGATGTACCAAAGGCCCCGCGCTGCATCTTCGCCTGTACCCTGCGGAGATTGAGTGACATGCGCCATCATTGTCACCAACGGTTCGATTTTCTCGCCGGGGTTCCCAGCGGCAACTTCAGCCACAATGGCCGCCGCAGCAGCATTTGTTTTGTCTACTTTGAGTGCTTGCTCAGCGATGGCTCGGGCTTTGGCAGAAGACCTCATTTTTAAATAGGTCTGCGACAACATCACCAGTACCTCCGCTTTTCGAGCTCCGGCTTGGTCAACCGAGCCCTCGAGCACTTTGGCCGCATTGGGGAAGTTGCCCATGGCCGTATGCAACCGTGCCGAGGCAAGCATCGATTCGAGACCCGACGAGTCGCCCACAAAGAGTCGACCCATTTGCTCATAGTACGCAGCTGCATCTTGAAACCGACCCGCCTCAGCAGCGTGCCTTCCCAAAGTGAGCATCACGTCAGAGACGTATTGGCTCTTGGGGTACTCCTTGATGATGCGATCGCCAATTTCTCGCTCGTGACGAAGGTCTCGCTTTTCACGAGCGGCAGCAAAAGCGCCATACAGCGCCTTTTCACCAATCTCTTGCCCTTTGTTCTCGTCAGCGACCTTGAGCAAACCAGTGACGATGTCACCGGTTTCTTCAGATGACTTGAGCGCAATGGCACCCAATTCTTCGCTCTTGGTTTGACTCAAAATCTTCTGCGAATCGGCCTTGAACGTCGCAGGAAGATTAGAGGCTGCAAAAGCTTTCCCGTACTCCTCAATGCCCTTGAAGTCGCTGAGTTGACGGAGCGAATCGAAGGCAAGATTGCCCGCGACAGGAGCGTCTTTGTGCTCCGAATGTTTGAGCGCGAACTCTTTGAAGAGCTCAGCTGCCTTTTTGTAGTCGCCGTCTTCGTAGTGAGCGCGAGCAATATTAAATTTGACCTCGAGCGCATGGTCACTCTTGGGGTAGCGAGCAATGTACTGCGCGCCTAACAGCTTAAGTGCTTGCCGTGCGTCTGCCACTTCAAAGGCATTGAGTCGCTCAACTTCGCCCGGTTTGAGAGACGAGTAGTGAGCCAGCAGAGCGCCATAGAGCGCCTCATCATGCGTTTTCATTTCGCCGCCGATGGTTTTGCTCCCCGCCGTATTAGAAACAGAAGCAATCGCTGCTGCTTTGCTGTCTTTGGGCCCCTCTGGCTTCTTGGCTTCTCTGGTGAGATCAAGTCGGTGACTGTCTCTATTCACGTTGCCATCAAGGTAGCGGGCCAATTCTTCAAATTGCCGCGCCGCTTCAGGAAAGCGCTTGGCTGCAAACAAAGCATCAGAGCGATTCTGCATCATCACCGTGGCAAATTGTTTGGGGCGAAAAAGGCTCAAATATTGCTCATAGGCCGCAGCTGCTTCGCCATAGAGCGCTTTGTCTTCGCGCTTTTGTGCCTGTACATGCACCATCGTAGAAAGGTCGCGCGCCATCTCTTCTAATTCTGTCAGTACCTTTTTGCGGCTCGCTTCATCTCGCGCGGGGTCTGTCTTAATCTGTACAGCCGCGCGAACCAGATAGGCGACATCTTCCGGCTTGGGGAGCACCTTGCCTTTGGTTGCTTTAATCGAGTCATACAGCTTTTCGACTCGCTCGACTTCGAGTTCCGGGTCAGGTTGAATTTCGAGCAGCTTTCTCAAGGCAGGTATCGCAAATTCGTATTGTTGTTTGATGAAGTATCGATTGCCCAACTTGTCCAAGGCCAAAGAAAAGGTAGCTCGAGAATCAGAAAGTTTTTCAAAGTATTGAATGGCGCCCTTGGGCGGTCTTGCTTCGGTGTATGAATAGACCAAGTCGAGCAATGCCTCTCTTTTTACCGAGAGGGCTTTGGCGACGTCCACGCCTTGCACTGGAGCACTGGCGGCAGACGCTTCAAAGAAATTGACCGCGTCAGCGTGGTTTTGCTGATTGATACGAATCCACCCCATTTTGTAGCGGGCCAAATCGTGTACTGGCGAAGGCGGAGCATCGAGAATGGCTCGGTAGTGCTCTTCTGCCTGTTTGAGGTCAGCCTTTTCAAACCAGTAGTCACCTAAGATTTGTTCTGCATCAAGGCGCAGCGGTGAGCTTGGGTATTTTCGAATCAAATCGGCCTGCGTTTTGAGCATGGTGTCGAACTCGCCGAGCTCGCGTTGCTCATGGGCCAAATAGAATGTCACTTTGTCTGCATCTTTGAAGTCAGGAAATTCGCGCAGCAAACGGTTGTAAATCTGCATGGCCTTCTGTTTAAGCAGTTTGGTTTCGGGTGAAACCAATGCTCCCCTACTTCCCTCGGCTCTCGTTTCTGCTTGCAGGTGATACACGTACCGGCTTTTTTCGACGTACAACTCAGCCAAACGAAATTGGAGGTCAGGCAGGTACGGCGCGTTGCGG
>JAYUVR010000387.1:0-2164 GCA_043753955.1 Archangium sp.
CGTCGACTACCTGCTTACGGGCGATGGTGCTGAAGAGAAGCCGCTCCACAATACAAGACTGCTGGAGCGCTTCCGGGCTTTGGAAAGCGCATCTCAAGACGACAGAGAAACGGCTATCAAACTCATCGATGCTCTTATTGTGCGTCACCGCGTTGAATCTGCTGTGCGCCCCGTCGGCCGTAGAAAGGTTGGGTGAGGTTATGGGTGCTGGCGTTGAATCAGAGCTTACTCGCCTCGAATGGAGTGTTCGTGGGCTTGCGCAGACAGCCGATGAGCAGCTGAAATTGTTTCCCTCGTTCGTCTGTGTCGCGGACGAATTGGCACTCGAGTTTGATGAGCATTGGCGTCGTGTGCAGTCGGCCGAATACGGACTCTCTACATTTCAAAAGCAAGTGCTTGGAGGATTGGACAGTCTTCTGGAGGAAATGAGCGGCCCCTCGCATCAAGAGCTTTGGACTGACGAAGCTCTCCACAGCGCGCCAGAGTGGACTGGTATCAGGAAGGCAGCTCGTGAAGTGCTCGAAGTCTTCGGGTGGTCGCTGTCGGCGCCTCCTCGCAAGCGAGGCGATTTCTATGTCGGTGCTGATTCGTAGGCTCGGCAGCCCCCCTATTGGGGAGCAAATATGATTTTTGCCTTTTCGCCTTCAGTTGGTTTGTAGGTTTTCGGGTCGACGACCTTGAGAATACCTTTGTTCGTTGAGAGCTTGACGTAGCTTCCTTCGTGCCGTCCCCCGCCCGGGTGGACCTGTATTTGAGCAACTTCGGGATGACCTTTGACCTCGACAATCACGGCCTTGCCTGAGCCTCTAGTTGATTGACGAATGATCGCCGTGAAGCCATGAGTATTGAATTCCGCTGCGATTTCTTCCGCCGAGAGCCCCCAGAGTTGTGCTGGGTCGTCGATTAAGCGATGCATGTCGAAACGGATGGCTGGGGAGGTCGGCTTGAGGAGTTTGATTGCCTCGGCATTCAGCGGACGCGGAGTCCCCACGGGCTCTACCGGGGCGCCTCGCACGAATTCAGGCTGCGGGCCGAATGTTGGAGGCGGTCGGAGAATTCGAGCATCACTTGTGCGTGGCGGTGGCCTCAGTGATTTGCTGGCGCCGGCACCAATAACTGCGATGCCGCCGACCACTCCAATAGCTTGGTTCATGGCGTGGTGCGGTGATTTGGCCATGTGTGCTTCGAACGCATCCACCGAGTCTGGGGCAAACCACGCGGGAAAGACCGGCAACAGCTCCCCGGCTACCTCTTGAAGCGGGACATTATCCATCAAACCAATCGACATACCCTCCATGACAAGCTGTCGGCCTGGCTGTGCGCGCTCAATCGCGTCGCTGCGCTGCCGAATGTTTCGCTCGAGAATTCCGATTTCGCTTCGATACCCAAAGGCAAGAGCCTGGTTCCAAATCGGCAGCGCATCATATTTAGAGCGAATCTCAGCTAGGGCACTTTGCCACTTGGCAATTTCCGCCACCTCTTCTGGCGTTTGCGGGCGTCGGCCATCCAAGTCGACGTACCTTGCAGGCGAATGACTGGCGTAGGACCACGAGCCGATGGCGTTTGGTGTCTGCAAATAAGCATGAGCACCGAGTTCATCTTTAGACAGCCACACGCCGAAATTCACGTCACGCCATCGCTGCTCAGAGTCGATGAGGCCGAGTTTCTCTTCGAAGCGGTGGCCTGTATGTGAATTGGAAGTCAGCTGCGTGCCGCCGAGAGGGAGGCCCCAGGTGCCGAATTGGTTTTGAGAAGCGGCCTCAAGCAGCGGAGGGGCGGGTGGTTTGTATTGACTGACGATGCTGCCCAAAGCGTCGTGACTAAAGCGGACTGGGCCTTGAGCGAGGAGGTAGGGGCCGACGGAGGCGAGGAGTTGGTTGCCTTCAGCGACTTGAGACTCGCCCACCCAGGTGTAATTGGCATTGCTGAGGCCAGAGGACTTCCGGCGCATGCCGAGTCCGTCGTATTCAAAAGCCATGGTGCCAGCGGGGGTGGTGGCACTCACCAGTCGGCCGAAGGCGTCCCAGGCGTACGTCGAGGAGACACCATTGACGGTGCGGGCGGAGACACGGCCATCTTGCAAGTGCGCCCATGAGGCGACGGTGTCGCCAGAAGAGACATTGATGACGGCAGCCAAGGCGCCTGAAGCGTCATAATTGTATTT
>JAYUVR010000388.1:0-8902 GCA_043753955.1 Archangium sp.
AAATGCCGAAGACCAACCCCACCAGTGCCGCAAAACCGATGCCGAAGAACACGGTGCCGGGCTTCACCGTCGCGGCCAATGGAGTGACCAGGCTGACGATTTTCGCGCCACCCAGCCCGACGATTGTTCCGACCGCACCACCGACGGCGGACACCAATGTCGCCTCGAGAACGAACTGGGTAATGATGGTTCGTTTCTTCGCTCCGAGCGCGCGTCGAATGCCAATTTCACGAGTCCGCTCGCGAACCGAGACCAGCATGATGTTCATGATGCCAATGCCGCCCACCAACAAGGTGATGAACCCGATGCCAACGGCGACTCCATAGAGTGCACCGGTGAGCTGCTCATAAGTCGAAGCAAGTTGATCAGGCTTATTGATGGCAAAATCATCAGGCTTTTCAGGCGGCGTCTGACGGACACGGCGCAGAATGCCGACCAGCTGATCTTCCGCTTGTTCCATACTTTCGGGATCGGTGACTTGAACCCCAATATCGATGGAACGGCGTCCCTTAAAAAACGCCTTGAAAGAATTGAACGGGATGATCACCGCAAGGTCCTGACTCTGGTCGAGAATCTTGCCTTTGCGCGAGAGCACGCCAATGACGGTAAAGGGCTTCCCGGCGACGCGAATGGTGTTGCCGAGGGGGTTGATGTTAGGAAAAAACGTATCGGCGATATCCGTGCCGATCACCACCACCAGCCTGCGGCCCTCGTTATCTGCGTCGGTAATGAAGCGCCCTGAAGTGGTCTCGAAACCGCTGATGGTGAGGTACTCGCTGGTCGAACCGGTGACCGAGACAAAATTCAACGTGCGGTCCATAAACTGAACGTCGTCATTGTCATCGAGAATGGGCACCACGGCCTGGCACAAGGTGCACTGAGCCCGCACCGCTTCCATGTGTTCCAAAGTGATGTTCTGTCGATTGCGAAATTCCCACCAGTTGCCCATCTGCACCCAAGGGTGTTTCGAGATGTAGACGCTCGAGCTCCCTAAGCTGGCCAGTTGCGCTTGAAAGCTGGTGTCCATGCCCTGGGTGATGCCCAAAATTGCCAACAAAGTCGCGACGCCAATTCCAACGCCTACTGTCGTCAACAACGTACGCAGGCGATGATTCGCCAGCGATTTGATCGCAATGCGAAAACCTTCGATCAAGTCGATCTTCAGACTCACGAGTGCACCTTCAACGGCGCGTCTTGAAAGGCAATCTGTTCTCCGGGGCCATCGCCGACCACTTTGCCGTCGCTCAAACGAATAGCGCGTGGGCACCGCGCGGCCAGCCGAGGCTCATGCGTGACGAGCACGATGGTGTGCCCTGCGCGATGAAGCTCTTCAAACAGCCTCACGATTTCTTCGCCCGTCGTTGAATCGAGGTTGCCGGTAGGCTCGTCGGCCAACAACAAAGACGGAGCCCCCGCCAATGCGCGAGCGATGGCTACACGCTGGCGTTGGCCGCCAGACAACTCAGTCGGCTTGTGATGCATGCGCGACTCGAGCTTGACCTTTCGAAGCGCCTCGGTGGCGCGTTCACGGCGTTCCTTCGCGCTCACCCCCCGATACACCAAAGGCAGTTCAACATTCGCGAGTGACGTTTCTCGCGGGAGCAGTTGGAAGTTTTGAAAAATAAAACCAATCTCTTGATTGCGAATACCCGCCAGCTCGTCGTCGCCCATCGAAGAGACGTCTTTCCCATTGAGATGGTACGAGCCTCGCGTGGGGGTATCGAGGCAGCCGATCACATTCATCAAGGTTGATTTGCCTGAGCCTGATTGACCGATGATGGCCACCCATTGACCACGTTCGATACCGATGTTGACGCCATCAAGTGCACGCACCAGCTCGCCACCGACGGTGTATTCGCGAGAAATGTTTTGCAGTTCGATCAGCATGGCGCCGTTCAACCGCGCTTCCGGCCGGGGCCGCCCTTGCCGCCTGGTTTCAATTCTTCTACCAGGTCGCCCTCTTTGAGATCTTTGGCAAGAGTGCGATAGGGACCCTCGATAATCTCATCGCCTTCGCTCAAGCCCTCGAGAATCTCGATGTCTGTGTCTGAAGAGATGCCCGTCTTCACTCTTCGAGCATGTATCTTCCGTTCACTGTCGACCACGAAGACCACCTTGGCAAAGGTCTCACCCTTTTTCGGAGCAGTCAGCTTGTTGCCTTCGACATTGGCAGCAGTGTCACCCAAAGAGCGCTCTGGGCGTACGGTCACCGCTTGCACTGGAACAATCAAGGTTGAGTCGCGTTGGTCAGCAGTGACTTTGACTTCGGCGCTCATGCCCGAAAGTACACCATCGGGCTTAGCCACCAGCGCGACTGTCACGGGGAAACTGGTGGTTTCTTGCTCGGTGCCCGGGTTGCGAATGAGTGCCTTCTGCGCAATTTCAACCACCGTGCCTTCAAAGGTCTGAGCGTCGAATGCATCAATCTTGATGTCCGCACTCTGCGATTGTTTCAAATGCACCACTTCGTGCTCGCCAACTTCGATTTTCACTTCCATCGAATGAAGCGCAGCCAAAGTCATCACCACGTCTTCATTGAAGTCTGACCCACGAACTCGCTCACCGATTTCACGAGTGACTTCGATGACATTGCCGTCGATGGGGGAAAACAAAGTCGTCTTGCCCAAAGTGTTCTGTGCTTCTTCTAAAACTGCTGCACCTTGAGCGGCTCTGTCGGCTTGCGCTGCCAGACGCGATTTGGCACTGGCCAAATCAGAGCGAGATCGATCTTCTTCTGCCTTCGATGCCAGCCCTTTTCCCACCAACCCCACCACTCTTTCGAGATCTCGACCCAGCCGGTCAATTTCCACCTGCACGGTGCTCATCTCAGATTTTGCAGCGGCCCAGGCAGCGGCAGCCTGGCGAACACTGGCTTCGATACGGCGTCGATCGAGCTTCGCCAGCACTTGGCCTTTCTTGACCGTGTCACCCACTTTCACCGGCAGTTCAATGAGATCACCCGAAAGGTTCGAGCTGATCTTCACCGTCGTCGCCGCTTCGACTTTTCCAGCCCCGGTGACGGTACGAGTAATAGGCCCTTTTTTGACCTTCCCGAACTGAACCTCAGTGGCTGGCGGCGGTTTGTCCCGGAGCCCCGCGAACGTGATGGCCCCGACTCCGGCGACGATCACCACGGCGATCACCACTTTCCACCACGTCATAACGAGCCTCCGACGGCGCGTTCGAGCGCGGCTCGGGCGGTGGCGACATCTGCCTTGCCTTGCAACACCGAAAGCTGAGCTTGAATGTACTTAATCTGCGCATTTCGAACTTCGAGGCTCGACCCAGCCCCAGCGGTAAAACGTTCTTCTTCAAGCGTAGTTTGCTCTTTAGCAAAGCCGACATTTTTCTCTGAAATGGAAAGCACTTCAGCCTCGGCACGGTACGCATCAACGGATCGAAAGATTTCGGCTTCAAGGTCGACCACCGACTGATGCTGTTGAACTTGAGCTTGAGAGAGATCTGCGTGAGCACGCTCGACCTGCGCATCGTGCTGAAAGCCACTGAAGATATCCCACGACACATTCGCGCCCACGATCACCGCATTCTGCTTGGTAAAGTCGGCGAAAAAGAGGTCGGCCACTGGCGAAGTGCGTTGATACCCCGCGGTCGCACTGAGGCGAGGAAAGTAATCAGACCGGGACACCCGCACTCCGGCTTCCCCGGCGCGAAGTTGAGCCTCAAGGGACTTCAACAACGGCCGTTGCCGCTTTGCGGTATCCAACGCCTTGGGACCATCGAGAACCAGCGGAGGTAACTCAGCGGGAACGACCGCGACGACATCTGCGTCTCCACGACCAAGCCATTGCAAGAGCGCGAGTCTCGCTTGCCCGATTCGCTGGCGCTGGCGCACCACGTTGATCTCGTCATTCCCCAAGTTCGTCGTGGCGTCAAAAACAGCTGCCCGCTGACCACGGCCTGCTTCGTAGAGGGCTTTGGCCCGCTCAAGTTGCTCTTTGCTCCGTTTGACCGATTCGTCGAAAACACGCAGCGCCAATTGCGCCTTTACCAATTCGAAGAAACGACGCGTTGCCTCGAGTTCACTGGCCAGGCGTTGCTCAGCCAGGAGCCCGCGAGCGGCTTCTTCTTGAGCTCCCGATTGAGCGATTTGATTCCACCAGCGGCCGCCGTCGTAGATGAGCTGGGTGAGTTGAAGCCCCAAAGTAAAGCGGCCCTGAACAAAGGAAGGCGTATCAACAATGCGTTGAACGAAGGTCAATGTTCCATCAGGCTCACTTTGCGGCACCGTTGAAAAAATACGTTGCGGGCCGCCGAAGGTGCCACCGATACCTAAAGTGAAGTCGAGCTGAGGAAAAATGACCGAACGCGATGCTTTGACTTGGCTCTCTGCCCGAGTGACGTCGAGCTGAGCGCGCACTGCATCGAGCGCCTGTCGCGATGCTTCTCTCACCTCTTCTAATGTCAGCGGAGTGGCGCCAAGTTGGGCGACCAACGCAATACTCAAAAGGTTCATCTCACCCTCCTCCGAAGCCTTCAGCTGGAATCAGCCCAGGCAGACCGACGTAAAATGCTGCGGCGAAAAGAACGTAGAGAAAGAGGCCAAATGTTGCGCCTTTCGCTGGGCTCCATTTCGAAGCAGCCGCAAAACCCAACCCCATGACCAACGCTGCCCAGATATTGAAGAAGTCCAGCGCGCGATAAACACCCATCAGCTTGGGAGCAGTAAAAGCTTTCACCGAAGCGACTGAGCTGGGAATCAGCGATTCTGCGAGGCGAGGCGTAATCACTTCGAGCTGCATCGCCGCCAACCCTTCAGCCGCATGGAAGACCCCGATAGGAAGCATGGTCAGCGTGGCTACAGTAAAGAGGTCGATGAAGAGGGCCTTGCGCCCGAGCAGCCACGCGGCGAATTTGAGTACGACACCTAAGAGCAACATCAGCAGCGGCATCAACAACAGCCCCTTGGCGATGTTGCCTACCAACGCCACCCGCTGTGCCTGCTCAACTGCTTCATTAACTTCGCGTTCGCTCGCCTTAAGCAACTCGCCACTCATCTGCATTTTGGGAATAACCAATCGCGAGGCATCGAGGCGAAGGGCGATCAATGCTCCTGCGGTGGCAGTCAGTACGGCCACCAACAAGAGAGGCCAGAGCCATCGACGGGCTTCAACCGCTCGAGGAATGGCGCCCAACGGGTCGAGCAAAGTACGCAGCGGCAAAGTGAGTGATTCCATTGGCTCTGAAGGTGGGCGGCGGGCACACAACGATTAAGACTGAATCTGATTTCACTAAAGATTCTAAAATCGCTACGGAAAAGTGAGTTGAAATGCAACGTACTGAAAACAGGCAGGCCCATTTGTTCCCATTGTGTCGCGACCTGTAGCGGAAAAATTGAGCCAGAGATCTCAGCGGTGTACACCTATGCCCCAACCGTTTCGTAACCTGGAGTCCCCTGCCACATGGTCGAAAGCACCGACTTTGCTCAAGTGATGTTGGAGGCCGAGGACATTGCCAAGAGTGTCAATCAGCGCCTGACCACCGCGCACGTCTTGCTCGCCATGTTCACGGTCGAGAACCGTGCGGCGATGTTGCTCACCGAAAAAGGTGTCAACGAAGACATTTTGCTCGAGCTGCTGACGGCTGCTCCCAGCGAGCCCGATGGTTTGGTCAAAGAGCTTCGTGAAAAAGGCAAAGAGATCGCTGCCAATTGCGGCTCTCTTGAGGCTGATTGTCTGCACGCGATGATCGCCATGACTCGCGTACGGTGTTCAGCGCAAGACCTGCTCTTCAAAACAGGCATGGACCTCACGGCGCTGCGCAATACCGCTTTGTCCTATTTCACCTCAGGCCGCATGCCGCGCCGGCTGATGTTGCAGCGAGAGCTCCCGCCGAATGTTCCGCGCGCTTCTTCGGGGAGACCGCTCGGCGCGCCGCCGCTCCCTTTTGCGCCCCCGACTCGCACCGCGACGGTTCCCCTCGTCGCTACGCTGAAGCCGGTGATGTCGATTCGAGATTTGGTCGACGACATTTCTGATGAAGAAGTGGCTGAGGTGGCGGCGTTGCCTATTCTTCCCCCACCTGTCGCTGTTCCGACCAAGACATCGGCGAAATGGCAACTTGATCCACGCACGTTTCCATTGCTGGCGTCACTGGGAAAAAACCTCACCGCTCTGGCACGAGAAGGGAAATTGGACCCCGTCGTCGGGCGAGCGCGAGAGATCGATGAAGTCATCGATATTCTGGGCAAGCGAAGAACGAACAACCCGGTGTTGCTCGGAGAACCCGGCGTAGGAAAGACCGCCGTCGTTGAAGGCGTTGCGCAGCAGTTGGCAACGCTCAAGGGCTCGCTGGGTGAACGGGTAATCGTCGAGCTCGACATCGGTACTCTGGTCGCCGGCACTCAGTTGCGCGGCTCATTTTCCGAGCGTCTCAACGCTTTGAAAGATGAGGTTAAGAACGCAGGGCGAGTGGTGGTCTTTATTGATGAGTTGCACACGCTGATGGGTGCAGGCTCGACGGGTGATGGCCCTCAAGACGCGGCGAACGAGCTCAAGGCAGCAATGTCACGGGGCGAGTTTCCTTGCATTGGGGCCACCACGCACGACGAATATCGAAAGCACCTTTCGAACGACCCCGCGCTGGAGCGTCGCTTCACGCCCGTGACGGTCAACGAGCCGTCGATACCTGACACGGTTTACATTCTGAGTGGAATTATCGCGCGCTACGAGCAGCATCACCGGCTCAAGTACGCGCCCGATGCGCTTCAAGCGGCAGCATCGATGGCCGCCAAGTACATCACTGATCGATTTCTGCCGGACAAGGCGATTTCCGTTTTAGATCTCGCCGGTTCTCGCTGTCATCGAGAAGGTAAAACCCTGGTTGAACCCGCCGATGTGGCGCGAGTCGTCGCGAAGCTGGCCCAGATTCCAGAAGAACGACTGCTGATGAATGACTCAGCGCGGCTCCTCTCGATGGAAGCCGATCTCCGCAAAAAAGTGATCGGTCACGAAGAAGTGATCGATCGCGTAGCGAAGGTTGTTCGCCGCAACTACGCGGGCTTTGCAAGCCGACGCCCCATGGGCAGCTTTCTCTTTCTGGGTCCTACCGGCGTAGGCAAAACAGAGATGGCCCGCGGCCTTGCGGAAGTGGTGTTTGGCAGCCGCGATTCGATGATTCGCATCGACATGTCTGAGATGTCTGAAGGGCATGGCGTTTCAAGGTTGATCGGTGCACCAGCCGGCTATGTGGGTTTCGGCGAGGGCGGCCAACTTACCGAGCCTGTGCGACGCAAGCCTTCGTCAGTGGTCGTGCTTGATGAAATCGACAAGGCCAATCGCGAAGTGCTGATGTTGCTGCTGCAGGTGTTGGAAGAAGGTCGCCTCACTGACGGCAAGGGTCGGCACATCGACTTTTCGAACACCATTGTCATTCTCACCACCAACCTGGGCGCTGACGCCTTTTCTCCTAAAAGTCGATCGATGGGTTTCGGTGCTGAAAGCGCCAGTGTTTCAGGTGAAAAGGCAGCTTCCGATATTGCACGCAAAGCGATTCCTCCTGAATTGTGGAACCGCATCGATGAACGGTGCGCATTCCGACCGCTCAAAGAGATTGAAGTGGCACAGATCGCTTCGTTGCTTTTGACCGAGTCGAGCCTGCGATTGCAGACCGAAAAAGGCATCGCCTACGAAGCCACGGCTGATGTGGTGACACACCTCCTTAAAAGTGGCGGCTTTGACCCGTCTTTGGGAGCGCGCCCGATGCGGCAGACGGTTCAACGTCTGGTCGAAGGCCCATTGGCCGAGCGAATTTTGGCAGGTGATTTTGCGCACGGAGATCGAGTGCGGGTGGAATTGGCAGCAGGCCAACTTCGTTTCCGCCCCATCGAGAACGTGAATTGAAAAAGCCTAAGAAGAAAAGCGCACCTGCGCGTCGAGCGAAGAGCCCACGGGTGGTACTGGTGGGCTTTGGGAGAGTCGGAGGCGCTCTGGCCACTGGTTTGCGAGAGGCCGGCTGGAATGTAGCGGTGCTGCCGCGATCTGCAGATTCGGTGCGTCGAGCGGCGGCGTTACGCATCTTCTTGGCTGATCACGATGATCTCCGGGCAGCGCAGCTCTGTGTGCTCGCTGTCCCAGATTCAGCCGTCATTCCGGCGATGGAACTGGTGGAAACTGATCTCGGGCCGTCCACCGGTTTGGTGCATTGCAGCGGAGCGCTCCCCTTATCTGTCTTTGCAGGAACCCGGAGCAAACGACCGGTAGGCTCATTTCACCCGCTCGCAGCGATCTCTGATCCGCTTGATTCGCTGGCGGGGCACACCGTCGCCCTGGCTTCGACTGATCGCGGTTTGCATGCGCACTTGGAAGCCATGGCGCTAGCGTTGAAGATGTCACCCATCGAAGTGCCTGAGACGGGGCGCGCGATGTACCACGCTGGGGCGGTGCTCAGCGCTGGTTTGCTCGCAGCCTTGCTCGACGGTGCCGTCGCCGCATTTGAAGAAGCGGGACTCAATCGTGAAGTCGCTCTCAAAGCGCTACTGCCGCTTTCACACTCCGCGATCAAAGGTGTGCAGGCCCGAGGTTTAGAAAAAGGACTCACGGGGCCGGTGGTTCGAGGTGACGTGAGCGTGGTGCAAGCACATCTTGAGGCGCTCCCTGCCGAATTGGGCAGCCTCTATCGATTGCTGTCGCGTCGTGCACTCCGTTTGACGCCCAATTTACCTCCTGAAACGCGCCTCGCGCTTGAGCGCCTGTTGGCGTGAAGTGTGTGCGTGACATCTTGATTGACCATCAATATCGGGCCGCCATACATTTCGCGCCGTGTTGGTGCTCTTAAGGTTCGCTTTAAGAGCTGAAAAGGGAACTCGGTTCAATGCCGAGGCTGCCCCGCAGCGGTAAACGAGAACGAAGTCCATCACGAGCACTGATCTCTTTTCGGGTTGGGA
>JAYUVR010000389.1:0-4365 GCA_043753955.1 Archangium sp.
CACGAGATTGGTGCGCTTCCTCCACCCAACAAACCAACATCAAGCGAGAGCAAGTAAAGGACTGCCATGCCAGGTCGAGTCGGCCGCGGAGGAAAATCAGGGGGCGCCAGTGGCGCATCAGGGGCGAGTGGTTCATCAAAGGCGGGAAAAGCCTTCGCTGCCAAAGTGGCGCCGGCCGAGTCGGTGGCCGGGGCGAGTGGGGTTCAGGGAGTCGCGTCGCTGACGTCGACGGACCCCGTCACCGCACAAGCGTTGGAATTGATACGTCAGCTGCGCTCGGGTGAACTGAGCAGCCGAGATGAAGCCACGAAAAAACTGGTGACTGACATCCTCCGGGAAAATGTAAGGACTCAGTCGCAAAAATTGGCAGACAAAATTTTTGAGCAGCTTAAAGAGGACCCCCGGCTGAGCCAGACGCTCGATCGATTGTGGAGTAACGCGCAGGAACAGGAGTAAAAAATCGTGGCCCTGGGGGAATCGAAGACTCGTCTCCTCGAGAAGTATGGGCCCTATGTGCGATCACTCGCCGCGCAGATCCACCGGCAATTCAAAGCCCAATTCGAGATGGATGAATTGGTCGCTTGGGGGCAAATCGGTCTGCTCGAAGCCGCAGATCGTTTCGATATTCGGGTCGGCGCTAATTTTATTACCTTTGCTCATTATCGAATTAAAGGCGCCATCTACGACGGGCTCCGGAAGATGGGCGTGCTCAAGGGCGGGGCTGCCGCTGCGTCGCGAGCCAACAGCTACCTGACCAATGTGTCCGATCGAAGCGGCTCGGGCAAAGCAGGCTCGCTTGATGATGACGTACGCGAGATTTCCAGCGCCGTCAGCAATTTGGCGATTGTTTTCGCCACCAACCTGGAAGCCGATGAAACACTTCAGCTTTCAGATGACCAGCTGCCAGCCGACGAAAGAATCGAGATTGAGCAGTTGAGAGGTCGGGTGCGCGCCGCTCTCGATAAGCTCCCGGAAAAAGAGCGGAAATTGCTGCAAGGGTATTATTTCCAAAGCAAGACGCTTGAAGAAGCAGGTGCTGAAATCGGCCAGTCAAAGAGCTGGGCCAGTCGCCTGCATGCCCGAGCGGTTGAGTCGTTGAAGCAACTTTTGGAAGACGACGACGATAACTCTGGTGAACCGCATCGGAGAGACGATCATGGCCGGACCACTGGCAGGAATCTCGGCAGCACAAGTAGCCCAGCAGAAGCTTCCAGAACAGGCCGCAGCTCAGGCTAAGCCGGGGCCGAGCAAGTTTGATTCGAGCATGCAGGGCCCTTCGGCCGTCGGCGGCGTGCAACATGTTGCGCAGGCCCAGCACGTTCAAAAGCTCGATCAGATTACACACGTTCAAAAAACTGAAAAGTCGACCACAAACAAGTTCGACAAAAACGCTTCGAGCAAAGCGATTGACCCGGTTGCCCAGAAGAATGAGGTCAGCAAATCGACCTCGATGATGATGTCGATGATGGGGAATCTCGAGAAGGGCCAAGTCAACATTGAGAAGCTGATCAACGGCGGGCTCTCGGGCAAGAGCATGTCGAATCAAGAATTGTTGGCCATGCAAGCCGGTATGTACAAATACACTCAAGAGCTCGACTTGTGCTCGAAGGTCATTGAGAAGGCGACCTCTGGTTTGAAAGACACCCTGAAGACCCAAGTCTAAGAAACGCCTTTTTCTATTCCCCGTAGTATGGTCGCCGCCCCTATGGGTCGTTTGCTGCGCTCTGCATGTTGTGTTGGCGTGGTCCTCTTCGCTTCTGCGTGCACGTTGAATTTGCAGCACGACCTGATGGAAGACGATGCCAATGACATCTATGTCCTTTTGACGAATCAAGGCATTGACGCCACCAAGCTCAAAGAGGGTGAAGGCAAAGACGCCCGCTACGTGATTGCGGTGCCGAAGGCAGACGTGGCCCGCGCGGCGCAACTGCTCCGGCAGCATTCGTTGCCTCGACCAAAGTCAGATGGGTTGGCCATCTTCAAGATGACCAAAGGCATGATTCCCACGCAGACTGAAGAGCGAGCCATGTTTATCGAGGCGCTCGGGGGCGAGGTTTCAAACGCGCTGAATCGAATACCTGGGGTGCTTGAAGCCCGAACCATTGTGATGCTGCCCGAAATCAATGATTTGACGCAGCCTGAAAAAAAGCCGCTGCCCTCAGCATCAGTGCTCATCAAGTTCATCGCCGTCGAAGGCAAGCCTCCGGTGGCAGAAGATGAGATTCAGGCCTTCGTGGCGAGCGCGGTACCCGAGTTAAAAAAGGAACATGTCAAGGTGCTGATGACGGAGTCAAAAGCCGTCACGCAGTCTGGTGATGACACGCGAATGCAACGGCATCTGGGCGTGCACATGGCCACCGAGAGCTACAGCACCTTTCGGTTGATCATCGGAAGCTTTGCGCTCTTGTTCATCGTCATGGCTGCGGTCATCGTGTTTCTCGTCATTCGCAAACCATCAGGAAGCCGCCCAGCGCGCCCGCGCGCACAGGAAGGGTAAGCGCTTTTTGTTGAAAGGTTGAGCCCGTGGAGCAGTTCTTCACGTCGCTGTCGAAGCGACAATCGATGTTGCTGTTGACGTCGTTGGCCTTTGGAGGCGCTGATTCGGTTGCGGCCTACGAGCACCTTGATCAAGCCGAAGAAGAATTGCTCAAGCATCGAGCGGCTTCGTTGCTGCAGATACCCAGAGAGAAGCGCATTCCGTTGTTGGTGCAAGAAATCAAGCGCCTGGTAACTCAACGTCGTCGCCACCTGTCGAGTGCCGACCCGAAGCGCTTGGCCGCTCTGTTGAAGAAGGAACGCCCGTCGATGGTCGAGGTGGTCCTCAGCGGTCTTGGGGCCGAATTGGCAGAAGCGGTTCGTGCAGAGTTGGGAACGGTGCCTGCGGTGAAGTTGCGGCGAGAAGTAAAGGCCGATGTACTTTCCATCGTTCGTTGGAAGTTGGACGATGCGATGAGATCGAGCACGCCCCAAGTGGGGAGTTTTCGATTTACCGATCTCATCACCATGCAACAGCGAGAGATTTTTGCAGTCGCAGATCGCATGGGCGCTCGAGTGTTAGCGACTGCAGTGGCAGGGTTGTCTGCAGATGATCGAGCGAAATTTCTTGCTGAATTGCCGCCTGATCAACGCATTTTGGCTTCGAGATCCGCCCAAGCCGGTGAGGCCCGTCGGCTCAGTGAAAACGATGCCAAGCGCTTATTAGAAATGCACGACGCGGTGGAAAACCCTTCTCAAGGCATGCGCAGCGCCGGAGTGCAGCGCATCATGCGTGCCTGCTATGCCCAGTCGGCAGACTTTGCGACCAGCTTCGCGCAGCGGCATCACGGTGAATTGGGGCCGCTTCTTCTCAAATGGCTTCGCGAAGAGAAAACCCGACCGGTCAAGGGCGACGGAGGCCGGCTGGACATTGTCGAGCAACTCGAACGCTTGGCGCAAAAAGGCATCATTGACCGGCCGTTGCGATTGCACCCGATGAAACCGAGCGCAGCCGTTGCTCAGCCTCGAGGCCCCCTTTCGTCTACGGCAAACCCGTCGTCGAGAGTGCTGGTGCCGCCTCCGACCCGGAAACCGACTGGAGGGTCTCTTTCTCCAGGTGTACCGACAGACCCCAAACGCCCGAAGAAACACTAGGTTGTATGCGTTATAGCGCCTGCGCCCGTGGACGTTTCTCTCGTTCGCGCTAGAGTGCGGCGCCAGATGGATGACGGGCAGCGCGACGATCGAAGAACCGGGTCATCACCTTCGCGGGTGATGGGCAAGGTCATCAAAGGTGACAACGAGGGCTTGCCTTTGTCTGAAAAGGCCGCTCCGGTTGCACGGCGAGCTGGAGTGCTGAACGCCGAGGAATTTGAGGCGAAGACCGCGGGCAAACAAATCATCGCTGATGCTCAAGCGCGCGCTGAAGAAATCAAAGCCGAAGCGCTGCGCTTTAAAGAAGAAGTGTTCGCCAAGGCGAAAGAAGAAGCAAAGGCTGACGTTCAAGCGCGCGCGGCTGAAGAACTGGCCAGAGCGAAAATGCAGGCCGGCCAAATCGTCTCAGACAGTGAACGAAATGTGCTCGACTTGGCACTGAAGGTCGCCGCGAAAATCATCGGTCGCGACCTTGAGCGAGAACCTGATGTATTGCTCGAGATCGTCGCCAGTTGCACTGAGTCTGCGCGCAGTGCCAAGGCGATGATTTTGAGAGTGCACCCCGAAGACGGTAAATTGCTGCGCGAAAAACGCCCTCGGTTGATGGAACTCATCGGCCGCGCCATCGATGTTTCTATTCGTGACGACGCCGAAGTGGAACGCGGCGGCTGCGTGATTCAGACCGAATTTGGCACCATCGATGGTCAAATTCGCACCCAGTTTGAGATGTTGCGC
>JAYUVR010000390.1:0-36088 GCA_043753955.1 Archangium sp.
TGGCGGTGAAGAACACGAAGGTGTCGGGAGCATGGGCGACGACGACGAAGGCGCGCCCGCGGCCAAAAACCCTCTCGAAGCGTATTGCACCGAGCTCAATGCTGAAGCAGCCAAAGGCCATATCGACCCCCTCATCGGCCGCAAGATGGAACTCGAGCGCACAGTGCAGGTGCTCTGTCGTCGCCGAAAAAATAACCCGCTGTACGTGGGCGATGCTGGCGTTGGGAAAACAGCCATCGCTGAAGGTTTAGCGCTCGCCATTCACGAGAAAAAAGTTCCCGCCACTTTGGCCAACGCCAAGGTTTTTTCACTCGATATGGGCTCGTTGCTTGCGGGCACCAAATTTCGCGGGCAATTCGAAGAGCGCCTCAAAGCCGTGCTCAAAGCGCTTCAATCGCATGAAGACGCCATTCTTTTCATCGATGAAATTCACACCATCGTCGGCGCGGGTGCGACTTCGGGCGGCTCGATGGATGCGTCAAACCTGCTCAAGCCAGCACTGGCTTCAGGAAAGTTGCGATGCATCGGGTCAACCACGTACCAAGAATACAAGAGCTCGTTCGAGCGAGACCGCGCCCTTTCTCGGCGCTTTCAACGCATCGACATTGGCGAGCCTTCAGTCGAAGACACCATCGCCATTTTGAAGGGGTTAGCGCCGAAATACGAAGAGCATCACAAGGTGAAGTACGACGACGATGCACTGCGCAGCGCCGCGGAAATGTCGCACAAGTATGTGAATGAAAAATTTCTGCCTGACAAAGCCATCGATGTCATCGATGAATCAGGTGCCATCGATCGCTTGCGCGACCAGCCCACCGGTAAAGTGACCGTCGCCGATGTCGAAGCCGTAGTGGCCAAGATGGCTCGCATTCCACCCAAGAGCGTGGCCAAAGATGAACGCGAGCAGCTGCGCAATCTTGAGAAGGAACTCAAAAACGTCATCTTCGGCCAAGACAAGGCCATCGAAGAATTGAGTGCGGCCATCAAACTGTCGCGGTCAGGTTTACGCTCGCCTGAGAAGCCCGTAGGCAACTTCCTTTTTGCTGGCCCCACTGGGGTGGGAAAAACAGAGTTGGCCAAACAGTTGGCCAAAGTGATGGGCGTCGACTTTTTGCGCTTCGACATGTCGGAATATTCAGAGCGACATACGGTCTCGCGGCTCATCGGCGCTCCTCCGGGGTACGTCGGGTTTGATCAAGGCGGCCTGCTGACTGACGCAGTTCGAAAGGCGCCACACGCGGTGGTGCTCCTCGATGAAATTGAAAAAGCGCACCCTGAACTTTTCAATATTTTGCTGCAGGTGATGGACCACGCCACGCTCACTGACAACAACGGGCGCAAGGCCGACTTCCGAAACATCATTCTCATCATGACGACGAATGCTGGAGCCAGAGACATGAAGGCCAAGTCGTTGGGCTTTGGAGACAGGCCCACCATCGACTTAGGCAAATCGAAAGAAGCCCTCGAGCGCATGTTCAGCCCCGAATTCCGAAATCGACTCGACGCGGTGGTTCAATTTGGCAGCCTGCCTCGAGATGTGGTGCTCTTGGTGGTCGACAAAGAAGTGCGCGCGTTGCAGGCGCTTCTCACCGAAAAACACGTCACCGTGGCCCTGTCAGAAAAAGCCCGCGAATGGCTGGCTGAAAAAGGTTACGAGCCTGAATTCGGAGCCCGCCCGATGGGCCGCATGGTTGATCAACACCTGAAGAAAGCCATGGCTGAGGCGCTCTTGTTTGGCGCCCTGAAGAATGGCGGCAAAGCCTTTGCGGAGGTGAAAGCTGACGGCTCAGGGCTCGAATTGACCTTCACTACTGCCGAGGCCTGAGCTGACGTGCTACAGCGCCCGTGCGTGAAGATGCATGGGCAAGGACCTCACACTGGGCACGATTCGAAACCGCTGACGGGTAAGGCAGCTTTCTTCGACATCGACGGCACGTTGATCAGCACCAACGTGGTGCATGCCTACGGCTACTACGCGATGAATGAAGGCAGCCTCACCGGCATCTTGGGGCGCTCACTTTCGACAGTCGCCCAGATTCCCCTCTTCAGCGCGCTCAACTTCATCGACCGAAAAATCTTCAACGAGTACTTCTACCGGCAATACGCAGGGCTGACAGAAGACAGACTGCTGACGCTGACTGAAGATTTGTTCGAAGACGTGGTGAAACCCGCCATCTACCCGAAAGCGAAAGATCTCATCGACGAAGCCCGACGCGCAGGCTGCCGCGTTGTACTCGTCACCGGAGCGCTCGATTTCACCATGCGCCCATTGGCCCGCCACCTGGGCGCAGACGACCTCATCGCCAACCGCATGCAATTCGTCGGAGGTAAAGCCACCGGCAAAGTCATTCCCCCCATCATCGAGGGCGCGAACAAGGCCAACGTCATTCGCGAGTACTGCGAGACCCAAGGCATTTCACTGATGAAAAGCTACGCCTATACCGACAGCGCCTCAGACTACGCCATGCTCACCGTGGTAGGCCGCCCCACTGCGGTAAACCCCGATATGCGCCTGCGGGCGCTGGCGCGCAGCTACAACTGGCCGATTCTCGACGTTCGCTAAAGCCGAAGGGGCTTGATTCCCAGCTCCGGGAGGGCGAGAACGCCCGGCTCGATGCGCCCCCTGAAGACGTTGAAGAAGCTGTACGACGAAGAGTCCCACATCGTCATCCAGGAAAAGGGCTCGCCCCCTCGGGTGATGTTCTATGGTGAAGACTTTTGGGTAGAAGATTTACCGGTTGGTACGCGCGTCATTTTTCCGCGCCCTCCCCTTGAAGGCGTACCCAACGTCAAGGCCGCCATTCGTTACGCCATCAATCACCCCGAAGGCATGGACCCTCTCCACGCGCTGCTCAAGCCGGGCATGAAAGTCACCATCGCCTTAGACGACATCTCGCTGCCCTTGCCGCCGATGAAGACGCCAGACATTCGGCAGACCGTCTGCGAAATCGTGCTCGAACTGCTCGCTGACTCGGGCGTCGACGATGTGCACCTCATCATCGCCAATGCGCTGCACCGGCGCATGACTGATGCCGAAATGAAGCGCATGGTGGGCGCGAAAATCTACGACGCCTTTGCGCCTGACCGTTATTACAACCATGACGCCGAAGACCCCGACGGCATTGTTGAACTCGAGCGCACTTCGCAAAATGAAGTGGTGGCCATCAACCGGCGCGCCGCTGAGTCTGACCTCATCATCTATGTGAATATCAATTTGGTCCCCATGGACGGCGGCCACAAGTCGGTAGGTACCGGCCTCACCAACTACGAGTCGCTGCGCGCGCATCACAACCCGCAGACCATTCGTGATTCAGCTTCGTACATGGAACCGAGCAAGAGCCAGCTCCACCGTTCCACTGAGCGCATCGGCCGCGTCATCGACAAAAATTTAAAGGTGTTCCACATCGAGACCACCATCAACAACCGAATGTTCGAAGAGCCCGTCGGCTTTTTGATGAAGAAAGAAGAAGACTTCACCGAGTTCGATCGCCTCAAACTGCAGTCGTTTAAATACGCGCTTTCGAAAATGCCTCGGCCGATGAAGCGCAAAATGTTCTTCAACATCTATGCGCCCTACGACGTCACCGGAGTCTTCGCTGGCTCAACTGAACCAACGCACGAGAAGACGCTCGAAATGAGTTGGAAACAGTACTCAGTACCGGTGCAAGGCCAGAGCGACATCGTCATCTTCGGCATGCCGTACGTTTCACCGTACAACGTCAACAGCATCTTGAACCCGCTCTTGGTACAGGTGATGGCGCTGGGCTATTTGTACAATTTGAATCGCGGCGTGCCGCTGGTGAAAAAGGGCGGCGTCATCATTCTTACGCACCCCTGTTACGACGAGTTCGACCCAGATCATCACGCTCCGTACATCGAATTTTTCAATCGCTGTCTCACCGAGACGCGTGATGCACACGTGCTGTCTCACAAGTACGAGCGCGAATTTGCGAAGAACCCCAGCTACGTGCACCTGTACCGCAAAGGCAACAGCTACCACGGCGCTCACCCTTTCTACATGTGGTACTGGGGCGAGAACGGCCGTCAGCACGTCGGCAAAGTGATTGCCGCCGGAGCAGAAAACAATCACGTGCCCGCGATTTTAGGGTGGGACCGCACCGATACTCTTTCGGAAGCCATCGAAGAGGCCCGCGGGTTCATGGGCCGCTCAGCGAGCATTTCCTTCGTACATCTCCCACCGATTTTTCAGTGTGATGTGAAGTTGTAGTTCGAAAAGTAAAACAAAGGGCCCGCTCCTCTTCTTGAAGGAGCGAGCCCTTGTAGAAACACAATCCCGTACGGCAAATCAGCCCTTGAGGTGCGAGAAGGCCTTGGAGACCTCCGTCATCTTGATGGTCTTCTTGTTACCGTAAACAGCCTTGAGCTTCTCATCGAGGTTGATGGTCTGACCGTCGTTCAACTTGTTCTTCTTGAAATACTCCCAGAGCTTCTTGATTACCTGAGTGCGGGGCAGCGGCTTTGCGCCAACCACCTCGGCAAGTTGCGCTGAAGGGGTGAGCTCCTTCATAAAAGCAGCGCTGGGCTTACGAGCAGACTTCGCGGGCTTCTTCGCGGGCTTCTTAGCGGCCATCGTTCTTCCTTTTTTTGGGACTGCGGTGGACTGAAGGCCCCCTCCCCGGGGACATGTCGGTTCTCTTGTTACGAAAACCGAGAGCTGGTTGCTAGCACCTCCCTCGAGGAAAAACAGCCCTTCGATTCAGTTTTTCGAGGGAAACTCGCTTGGCGATGACCTTCAAGACCGTATTGGTGACCGGGGCGAATGGCTTCTTAGGAACGTGGTTGACAAAGGCGTTGATTGCCCGTGGGTACCCTGTTCGCTGCTTGGTACGCCGAGGGAGCGACGCATTTCCCCTCGAGAAAACGGGTGCCACGCTCGTGGAAGCCGACGTCACAAACCCACCCTCTCTCACAGCCGCTGCCCGAGGCGTACACACTGTTTTTCATCTGGCAGGCACGCGGAGAGGCACGAGCCGCGACGTTTTTATGAAAGTGAATGCAGAGGGCACTTTGCACATGGCCGAGGCCATGGTGGCTGCCGGGAGCAAACGGCTGGTGCTCGTCGGTTCACTCGCAGCCTCGGGTCCTTCCATCGGAGGCCGCCCTCGCCTCGAGGAAGATTCATTTAACCCGACAGAGTGGTACGGCGAATCGAAGGCGGAAGCTGAACGCATCGCCTTTGGTTTTCAAAAAAAACTTGAAGTCACTTCGTGTCGCCCCGCCCGCATCATTGGCCCCGGCGATAAAGAGAATTTGTCTTTCTTCAAGTTGGTGAAGAAAGGAATGGTGCTTCGCATTGGTGGTGCTGAGCGCAGACTTTCATTTGTCGATGTGGAAGATGTTGTCGACCAACTGCTCCTTCAAGCAGAGCGCTCAGAAGCAGTGGGGGAAGCATTCTTTTGTGCCTCTGATGAGACAGCTACCATCGAGCAGTTGATGCGCATGGTGGCACACGTGCTTGGGCTTCACCCCCGCACAGTCTTCTTGCCTGAAGTGCTGCTTTCCACGCTTGGAGCGGCAGCTGACGTCATCAGTTCCGTCACTGGGCGCAACTTGCCACTCAATCGGAAATTGGCGCGGCAGATGCTCGCGCCAGGGTGGACGTGCAGCATTGAAAAGGCACGTCGCGTTTTGGGCTACCAACCGCAGCGAACCATCGCCGAATCGATTCGCCGCAGCGCAGAGAGTTACCTCTCGTTGGGCTGGCTTTAAGGGCTCAGCTTCCTTTGAGAGCATGGCCCTTCCGCTGCAAGCCACCCTCGAAGCGCGGAAGATACTCGGTGCATCACTTCAAAAAAGCACATCAAGTGTGGGCCACCGCTCGCAGCGCAGAGCGTTACGTCGAGGCGGGCTGAACAGGGCTCGGCTCGCCATCGATGGCTTTGGCGCCGACTGCATGGAAACCGCCGTCGACGCGAATGAGTTCACCGGTGGTGCCGGGCATCCAATCAGACATCAACACGCAGGCCGTGCGTGCCACTGCATCGAGCGACGCTTCACCGCGCGCATCCCAACCGAGCGGAGCTTGAAGACCCCAGGTGTTTTCTAAATACTTGAACCCGGGAATGCCCTTCGCAGCGATGGTCGCGATGGGACCTGCCGCGAGTGAATTGACTCGTATTTTCTTCGGCCCCAAATCGCGCGCGAGGTAACGCACGATGGCTTCGAGGCTCGCCTTACACACGCCCATCCAGTCGTAGAGCGGCCAAGCTTGAGTTGAATTGTCAAAGTCGAGGGTGACGATGCCTCCTCCCTTGTCGAAGAGAGGCGCAAGCGCAGCCGAAAGTGCCTTAAGCGAAAAGGCCGACACATGAAAAGCGGTCTGCACCGATTCCCACGGAGTGGTTAAAAATTTACCGCCCAGGGCATCTTCAGGCGCAAACGCAATGGCGTGCAGCACTCCGTCAAGTCGCCCCCACTTGGCTTTGATGGTGTCGTGCAGCGCGGGAAAGTGCGCCGCGTTGGTGACGTCGAGCTCGAGCACTTCGGGCACCGGGTTCAACCTCTTCGCGGTGCGCTGAGTCAACGACATAGGCCGGCCGAAGCTGGTCAACATCACTTCGGCACCTTGCTGCTGTGCATGCTGAGCGACGGCAAAAGCAATGGACTGCGGCGTCAAAACACCGGTGATGAGAAGCTTCTTTCCCTGAAGGAGCATGGCAACGCCTCTACCACGGCCTAATCGCCTGCGCGGAAAGTCAGCGCGATACCTAAAGTCCAGAATGAGCCGCCAGAAGGCGCACTCAGCTGCACCATGTTCCCCGGCAGGTCTGAATTGTTGTAGTCGAGGTAGTACTTTTCCCAATTGAAGAAGACGCCACGAGAGAAGAACCCCAGCCCGAAAAACCGGGTAAAAAACCAATCGAGATTGGTTCCCCACTCAAAGAGCAGCCCGTCCATACCTCTCAACTGGCCGGCAATGCCGTAGCCCAGCCCGAACGAGGTACTAAAATCGAGCGGAATGGGCCTCTTCTCTTTATTTAAGAAGATGAGCTGCAACGGGTGCCAAGCCACTTTCCCAATGGCAAAGCCCGCCCCTCCGCGCCTTGCGGAAAACAGGTTCCACCCGGTGCCTGTGATGTCGGCCCCCAAAGAGACATGACCGAAGATGTTGTAGCTCGCGCTCAGTGACACAGTGTGGGTGTTGGCCAGGTCGGCGACAAATGCCGTGCCCCCGCCAGGGTCTTGCTTCACCACCTCTTGGTCAAGTTTGGCGCCATCCATGGTCCAAAAGCCCGGCCCATATTGAATCTGGAAGTGAAAACCACCCGACGAAAAGAGCGGTGGGTCGGCCCAAACCGTGGCTGATGAGAGCAGTGATACAAATATCAGCAAAGGAAACATGGAGCGGTGCCTCGCCTCCGAATAAAAGAACTCTGCCATGGCGACTTTGTCTGATTCCTTTCTTACCGGCGCCAACATCGATTTCATCGAAGCGCTCTATTCTCGTTTTTTGGCCGACCCCAATTCGGTCGAACCCAGTTGGAAAGCGCTCTTCAGCACGCTCCAGCGCGAAGGAAAACCCCTCATCATTGATGGGCTGACGCTCCCCCCTCGCAAGAAGGGAAATGGAGCCTTGGTTGGGGGCAAATCGGCTGAAGACATGTCGCTTCAGTCGAAGGTCGACCACACCATCATGAGCTTCCGCTTGCGCGGGCATCTTTTGGCGCAACTCGACCCGCTCGGGGAACCGCGGCCTCCACTCGAACACGTGGCTGACCTCGGGCTGGTCTCGAAAAACCATTTCGATGAACAAGAGCTCAACGCGCTGGTATCGCCGCTCGATAGTTTCGACGAGCCCCGCATGCCGCTCAAACGCGTGCTCGAGCGCATGCGCCGTACTTATGCCCATCACATCGGGGTCGAATTCGGCCAGATGTATGATTCGCGACGTCGTCGTTGGCTGATGCGCCGTATGGAATCGACTGAAAACAGCACCGCCTTCACGCTCGAAGAGCAAACACGCATTCTGCGAAAACTCACCGAGGCAGAAACTTTCGAGACCACGGTGCACACGAAGTTCCCCGCGCAGAAACGCTTTTCAGCTGAGGGCGGCGAAGTGCAGGTGGCGATGATTGATGCCTTCCTCGAGCTCGGAGGCTCGTTGGGTGTGCGAGAAGTAGTCATCGGTATGGCGCACCGAGGCAGACTCAACGTCTTGGCGAATATCTTGAGCAAACCGGCTCAAGAAATTTTCAGTGAAATCACCGGGCCTTCAGACCCCAAACAGTACCTGAACCGGCACGACGTCAAGTACCACATGGGGTACTCGAAAGATTTGACCACCCAGGCCGGCCAGAAGGTTCATCTGACGATGGCGTTTAACCCTTCGCACTTGGGCTTCGTGCACCCTGTGGTTGAAGGTCGAGTGAGAGCCAAACAAGAACGCGCAGGAGGAGACCTCGCCGCAAAACAAGGCGTGGTGCCCTTCGTCATTCACGGCGACGCAGCCTTTTCAGGCCAAGGCCTCATCGCCGAGACACTCAACTTAGGAGGCCTCGCCGATTACGACACCGGCGGCACCATTCACCTCATCATCAACAATCAAATCGGGTACACCACCGAAGCGCGCCAAGGTCGCACTCCGCTGTACTGCACCGGGCAAGCGCAGATGCTCGACATTCCCATCTTTCACGTCAACGGCGATGACCCTGAATCGTGTGTGCATGTGATGCGCGTGGCGACTGAATTTCGCCAAAAGTTCAGCACCGACGTGGTCATCGATTTGGTGTGCTACCGCAAATACGGCCACAACGAAGGCGACGAGCCGCGCTTCACCCAGCCCAAAATGTACGAGCTCATCAGCGCTCGCAAAACCGTGCGGGCCTTGTACGCCGAAGAATTGGCGAGCAAGAATCGAATGCCCGTTGAAGATTCGCAGGCCATCTACGACAGCTGCGTCGCGCAGTTTGCCGAAGCCTTTGCGAAGTCAAAGACGCAAAGCTTGGTGAAAGACCCGGATCACCTCAACGGCGTGTGGGCCAAGTACAATGGCGGCCCAGACAAAGGCACTCCTCAAGTCGAAACCGGAATTGGGTTGGAACGCCTCAAGGCGCTGCTCAAGCCGCTCGCGCAAACGCCGGAAGGCTTCACCTTGCACCCGAATGTGCTCAAGGGGGTTATCGAAAAGCGTCAAAAAATGCTCAAAGGCGACGAACCCATCGACTGGGGCACCGGCGAAAACTTGGCCTACGCCACGTTGCTTGATGAAGGGTTTCGCATTCGCGTTACCGGGCAAGATACGGAGCGCGGCACGTTCGCTCATCGGCAAGCGGTGTTGCACGATCAAAAGACGGGGCGCCAAGCTTTCCCCTTGGGCGACATCAAACCCGGCTTTGCCACCGTCGCCAACAGCCCCCTGTCTGAAATGGCCTGCGTCGCTTTCGAGTACGGCTATTCTCTCGATTGCCCCGACGCACTCATCGTCTGGGAAGCTCAGTTCGGCGACTTCGTGAACAACGCCCAAGTCATCGTCGACCAATTTCTCGCTGCCAGCGAAGACAAGTGGAAGCGCATGAGCGGGCTCACTTTGCTCTTGCCCCACGGCTACGAAGGAGGAGGGCCCGAGCATTCCAGCGCGCGTCTCGAGCGCTTCCTTGAATTGGCCGCGGAAGACAATATTCAAGTCTGTTACCCCACCAACTCTGCGCAGATTTTCCATTTGCTCCGCCGGCAGGTGGTGCGACCTCTTCGCAAACCCTTGGTGGTGATGACGCCCAAGAGCCTGCTGCGCATGGCTGAAGCCGCCAGCACTTGGGCTGATTTCACGCAAGGCACCTTCCACCGGCTCATCGGCGAAACCAACACCGCTCTCGACCATCAAAAAATCACTCGATTGTTGGTGTGCAGCGGCAAGGTCTATTTCGATTTGCTCAAGCAGCGCGACGCTTCAAAAAACACTACCACTGCAGTGGTTCGCCTCGAGCAGCTCTACCCGTTGCCCGAAGCCGAACTGAAACAAACGCTCGAAGCCTACGCTTCGCTCAAAGAAGTGTTTTGGGTGCAAGAAGAGCCAAAAAACTCAGGCGCGTGGCGCTACCTGCTCGAGCCCCTCTCAACGCTGTTGGGAGAACTCAAAAATCGACCTCAGCTCAAGTATGTGGGCCGACCCGAAAGTGCCAGCCCAGCCACCGGTTTTCTTTCTACGCATCAATACGAGCAAAAATTGCTTGTCGACGAAGCCCTGTTGCCCTGAAAGGTTTGTACACACACTATGTCATCAGTCGAAATCAAGGTCCCCACCCTGGGCGAATCAATCACTGAAGCCATCATCGGCAAGTTTCACAAAAAAGTAGGCGATGCAGTTGTTGCTGATGAGCCCATCGCTGTACTCGAAACAGACAAAGTCACCATCGACGTGCAAGCGGCGAGTGCCGGAGTGATTGAAACACTGACCGCGACTGAAGGCGCCAAGGTCAAGATTGGCGACGTCATCGGTTCAATCGATTCTTCCAAAACTCAGTCGAGCAAAGCTCCCCCTGCGCCTACGCCAGCAAAACCTGCGGCAGCGCCAACACCAACCAGCACGGAAGCCTTCACCACCCCTGTGGCCCGAGCCGTAGCCGCAGACAGAGGCATCGACCCTTCCACCGTGCAAGGCACCGGCGTGCAAGGGCGGGTGATGAAAGAAGACGTCATCAAGGCCGCCGAGGGCACCGGAAAGCCGGCCACGCCAAACGCACTGCAAGCGCCGCAGCCGGGCCAGCGCGGTGAAGAGCGCGTCAAAGTGACCCCGCTGCGAAAGCGCGTCGCCGAAAGACTGCTGCAAGCCCAATCGAACGCCGCGATTCTCACCACCTTCAATGAAGTCGACATGAGCAACGTCATGCGACTGCGCAAAGAGTTCGGCGAACGCTTTGAAAAGAAACACGGCGTGAAGCTTGGGTTTATGAGCTTTTTCGTAAAAGCCGCGCTTGATGCTCTGCGCGCCTTTCCTGCGGTGAACGCCTACCTTGAAGGAGATGAGGTGGTCTTTCACCACTACTACGATGTAGGTGTAGCGGTTTCTGGCAACCGCGGCCTCGTGGTTCCCGTGATTCGTGATGCAGACCAAAAATCGATGGCTGAGTTGGAAAAAGCCATCGCTGATTTTGGGGTGCGGGCCAAAGCCGACAAGCTGCAACTCAGCGACCTTCAAGGGGGGACTTTTACCATCAGCAACGGGGGCATTTTCGGCTCGATGCTTTCCACTCCCATACTGAACCCCCCGCAAACCGGCATCTTGGGCATGCACAATATTCAAGAGCGAGCTGTCGTACGCGACGGGCAAATTGTCGCGAGGCCCATGATGTATTTGGCGCTTTCCTATGATCATCGACTCATCGATGGCCGGGAGGCGGTGCAATTTTTGGTGCGAATCAAAGACTGTCTCGAAGCACCCGAACGCATCTTGATTGAGGTTTAAAAACAGGCGGCACTGCTTTGCAAAAACAGGGGAGTCGACGAAAAAAGTGACAATGCAAAACAACTGTAGATAAATCTCGCGATTGCCTTCTGCCGAGGAAGTGCGGGGGGTCCCCCAGTTTTTCTACTGACGGGCACGCAAGAAAGAAGCGAAGCATGGCTACCGGTACTGTGAAGTGGTTTAACGATTCGAAGGGGTTTGGCTTTATCGTTCAAGATGGCGGTGGCGAAGATGTCTTTTGCCATCACACTGCCATCCAGATGGACGGCTTCCGCACCTTGGCGGAAGGCCAAAAAGTTGTCTTTGAGCTCATGAAAGGGCCTAAGGGCCTTCAGGCGCAAAACGTCAAAGCCAGCTGATTCTTAGGCGGGTTTTGCACTGCAGCACCGCAAGGGCTCGGTCGGGGGACCGGGCCCTTGTTCTTTGGCGAGACGCTAAGCTGTGTGATTGTACGCCCAAGTTCCCGTGAGCACGACGCTTGGCAAGTACACCCTGGTCAGAAAAATCGCGACCGGCGGTATGGCTGAGGTGTTTTTAGCGCGTGCGGCTGGCCCCATGGGTTTTGCCAAAACATGCGTGGTGAAGCGAATACTTCCCCAGTTCAACGACGATCAACATTTCATTCAAATGTTTCTGAATGAAGCGCGCCTCGCCGCTGAAATGAATCACCCGAATTTGGTGCAGATATTCGACTTCGGCGAAGCCAACGGGCAGTACTACCTCGCGATGGAATACATTGATGGCCCGAATCTTCGGGTGCTCAATATTCACACCCGAAGACAACAAGGGCCGATGCAATTGCCATTGGCCGCGCGAATTATTTCGTTGGCTTCTGACGGTTTGCATTACGCGCACGAGCTTCACAACGAGCGGGGCGAGTTTCTCAACCTCGTTCACCGCGATGTGAGCCCCGACAATCTCTTGGTGTCACGCAATGGCGCGGTGAAGGTGGTCGACTTCGGTATTGCCAAAGCGTCAAGCGAACCGCACCTCACCAATGCGGGAATGATCAAGGGAAAATTGGCGTACATGCCTCCCGAGCAGTTGTCGCGAGAACGCCTCGACCGTCGAGCCGACATCTATTCGTTGGGTATCGTCTTCTACGAATTGGTGACCGGGGTGATGCCCTTCGACACCAGCAGCGAAGTCACCATCATGCAGGCGATTTTGAGCCCGCTTCCCCTCGAACGGCCTTCGAATCGAAGACCTGATTGCCCCCCTTTTCTCGAAGCCATCATGTGCAAGTGCCTCGAGAAAAATCGCGACAACCGGTACCCCACTGCGGCGGCGCTGCAGGCAGACCTCGAAAAATTTATTCGCGGCACGGGTAAATCGGTAGGCACCCGCGAAGTGGCGCAATTGGTGAACAGCGTCTTTCGCCCTCACGCTGAATCGAAAGCCACCCGTGCAGTCACTCCGGGGCTCGATGCCACCACCCCTACCCCCCGGTTGGTTGACACCAAAGAGGTCAACGAGCTTATCGAAAGCGCCTTCATCGACGAAGATGTGGCGGCGAGAGAGCCCGACCGGCCCTTTCTCGGGGGCAGCGACGAAAAGGCGCCCCTTGAGCTCGGCTACCCTTTGCCAGAGACCAAAGCAGCCATCGAGCGCCCTTCGCTCATTCATACGGCTCTCCATAAGAGCCGCACCCCTCTGGTCGGAGCGCTGGTATTAAGTCTGGTGGTACTGGCTGGAGCCATCGTCTTCGCTCTCAAAACCAGTTCGCCGCGGGTCATCGAAGAGAACCAAGGCATTCACAGCGCAAAAATAGACTTTGACGCGGGAGAACGCGTCGACGCTGAAAACGACCCCCCTCCTATCGCTGTTGTTCCCACCGCCGAGGAAGGCGTTGCTCTTTCATTCGACGCGGGCAGCGAAGTGGCCCCGCAAAACCCAATTTCTCCCAACACAAAAATGGGCCGTCTCGAACTGCGAATCAGGCCCTACGCGACCGTCTATCTCGACAATCGCATCTTGGGAGACACGCCTTTGGCGCCGTTAGATCTCCCATTAGGGAAACATTCGCTGCGCCTAGTCAACCCAGCTCTTTCGAAAGATATTGAGTTGTTCATCGTTATTAAACCTGGGTTGAACGTCGTTAAACAAAACCTCAAGGAGTGACCATGCGAACCCTGCTTTTCGTGGCGTTGCTCCTCTCATCGCCAGCGCTCGCGCAAAGTGCGAAGGTGAAAAAACATTTCAAAGCCGCCATCGGGCTCTACGAAAATCTGGAATATGAAAAGGCGCTGCGACAACTCTCGAACGCCGACCAGTCTAAAGACAAAGGGCCCTACGATGACGCGAAGATTTCGCTGCTCAGAGGCGTGATTTTCGCCGACATGGGCCGCGAAGAAAAAGCGCTGGCGGCTTTCAAAACTGGCTTTTCAATCGACAGCGAGGCGAGTCTTCCCCTCGACGTATCACCCAAAGTCAGTGCCCTCGCAGAGAAGGCACGCGCCAGTGTTCGCAAGATGCTCGCTTCGTCGGTCGAAGCTCAAAAAGCTGACGAAAAACGGCAACAGGAAGAAGAGCAGCCTTCTGTCGAAAAGAAAGAAGAGCTCAGTGCACCGCCCCTTCTCGAATTGCGACCCAACAGGGTTGAAGAAAGAGCTCCTGTTGCAGTGGTGCCGCCGCCTCCTCAAGGGCCTTCAGTTCGAGCCTTGTCGTGGATTCCGGGCGTGGTCGGGTTGGCAGCGGGAGGCGTTGGCGCGGGCATGCTGATCTCTGCGAGTAGCAAATACAATGCGCTGAACAATGGCACTGCCCCTGTTGATAAAGCCGCCACCTACCGTGACACAGGCCCGCGGGAAGCCACCATTGGCTACGTGATGGTGGGCGTCGCGGCAGCGGGTTTGGGCACGGCCGTGACCATGTTCCTCTTGGGTGAGCCAGGAAAAACCCAGGTGACCGCGGCACCCCTTGCTGGCGGTGGACTGGTTTTCTTAACCGCTCAATTCGACTGAACGACGCACTACAAACCAACCGGCGGCAATGGCTCGCCTTCCTGCACTTTGAGCCACATCGCGGTGTGCTCTCCCTCGTAGACCAAGTTTTCACCTTGGTGAAACTCGAAGCGATAGCGCACTAAGTGAGAATTTTTGATGCGTCGACTTCGAATGGCCCACCCCGCCAAAGTGAGGGGCACGCCAGGCGTCGCCAACGCGCAAAAGCGGGCGTGATGAATTTTGGCACCGTACCCTATCCACCCTTCGCGGTGGCGCAGTTCGAGCACGTAGTAGGCGTGCACAAAACCCAACATCCCCGTCATGTGTACCATCAGCCCTCCATTCATGTGCCGCGGGTGGCGCGTCGGGTGAACCTTTTGATGGGCGGTGATGGGAAGCTCTGCATGCACAGCCATGCGGGCAACCACTCGGCTTTGAACGCGATCGATTTCGATAATCTCATCGAGCAACAGTGCCTCTGGCGCATACGGGCAGTCATCGACGAAGGCGGGGTCGAGCGGCATTACAACGTCTCCTTGAACCATTGGGCAATGCGTTCCCACAAGCGCTGCGTCACCAACGGGTCAGGGACCATGTGGGTGAAATTCGTGAGCGGAAGAACACAGTGCTCTTTTCCAGCGCGAAATAACGCGTCTGACAATTTAAGCGTGTGAGAGAAATACACGTTGTCGTCTGCAGTGCCGTGCACCAGCAGCATCGGGCATGACGCATGTTCGACGTGAGTCAACAATGAACACTCGTCGTAGCGCCCAGAATGCGTCTCGGGCAAACCCAAATAGCGCTCGGTGTAATGCGAGTCGTAGTCATACCAATCAACTACTGGAGCTCCAGCGACGCAGCTCTTGATGACATCACCGCGAGTCAAACCGAGGAATGCGGCCAAGTAGCCGCCAAAACTCCAGCCGTAGACACCCACGCGGGAGAGATCGATTTCAGGCACGAGCTCAGCCAACTGGCTGAGCGCTGCAATTTGATCATGTGCAGGGACAGCGGCCAGGTCTTGATGAATGGCCCTTTCCCACGCCCGAGTACGCCGAGGCGTTCCTCGCCCATCGACTTTCACCACGATGAAACCCTGGTTCGCCAACCACTGCAGCACCACGTTTTCCCTCATGCTCTGCAACACTTCGCTGTGCCGGGGGCCTCCGTACACATTCAGCACTACGGGGTACTTCTTGCCCTTCACAAAGTGGGCAGGCTTGAGCACCGCGGCCCAAGGCCCGTCGGAAGGCAGCTGCACAATGTCTATTGCAAGTGACATCGAGGGTTCCACCGCTACTGATGGCACCACCCATGATGAATCGCCCAAAACGTCCATCACCACATGCACCGGCATGGCCCGGGTCGAGGTGTGATTGAGGGCAAAAAAACGGCCAGCTCCGGTCAAGTTCGCGCTCACCATGCAGAGCGCGTCGCCTGAGCTGTTCACCCGCCGAGGCGCAGTGCCCTGCGTCACTTGAAAAAGAAATGAAGCGGTAGGGTTCGGGCCCCCGGTAAAATAGAGCGTTTTGCTGTCTTCATCGAAGCCGACCACCTCATCAAACCCAGCCGTGGGCGGCACCCAACTGGCCAGCCAGGCTCCGTTCGGCTGGCGGAGCTCGACTTCAGGCGCTCCATTTCGCTCGGTGACCCAAAAAAAGCCAACGTCTTTCCACCACAGTGGGAATGATTGGTCGAGGTTGAGCCACGCTGAATCTTCTTCCGTCAGCAGCACGGTGCTTTTCCCTGAAACGACCTCGACCGCCAACACCTGCTCGCACGTCTGCGCTCGGTTCTGCACCACGAGCGTCAATGGTCCATCATTCCACACCACGCTGGCGAGGTAGGGGTAGGTCTGAACATCCCACGATACCCAAGTGGGGGCGCCCCCGGCGAGACTGACTATTCCTACGCGAACGGCGGCATTCTTTTTTCCCGGTCGGGGGTAGAAAAATGTTTCAGGTTGAACCGCGGGTTTCATCGGGTCGAGCATCGCCAAACGGTCCATTCCTGAATGGTCGGTCTCCTGAAAAGCCAAAGACTTTCCATCGGGGCTGAACCAAAAACCCGAGAAACGGCCCATCTCTTCTTGGGCAACGAATTCAGCCAAACCATGGGACTTCGTTTCGTTGCCTCCTGAAGTCAGCTGGCGCTCAACATTGTCTGCAAAGGTGAGGAGACGCACATCGAAGTCGCGCACGTAAGCGACGGCCGTACCGTCGGGGCTGAGCTTCGGGTCGATACACGCACCGGGCCCTGAACGAAGTGCAAGCACCTTTCCGCTCGGGCGATGCAGCAGGAAAAGCCTGCCTGACAAGGTGACAAGAATATGAGCGCCATCGTCGGTCAGTTGATAGCTGGTAAAGCCACGAGCCGAGACCCGCTGTCGTTCAAGGCGTGCCTTCTGCGCCACACTCAATTCTTCTGTGGTCTCGCCCAGCACCATGTGGGGTGTCAGTAAGACTTTGACTTCTTGGGTACTTAAATCGAGTTCAAGGAGTTTTTGCTGGGCATCGTTCGCTTCGCTGCGGAGGAACAGCGCCGACTTCCCATCGGGAGTCACCGTCACGCAAACAGGGCGACCTGCAAGATAGCGACGCGTGTTCGCATACTCGCGAAGGAAAGGGTCAGGGGTGCCGAGGCTCATGACAAGGCTTCCATCTTGAAGACGTTGCTTCTAACAGCGGTCGGTCTTTGTTGGCGGTGAAGAGTGGGTTCTAGCTGAAGCAGGCTTCCTTTTTTGATCAACTTGCCCTGCGCCAAGCACTTTAGGGGTACAAGCATTCCATATGAGTTACACAGTCCTCGCCCGAAAATACCGGCCTCAGGCCTTCGAATCGATGACGGGTCAAGAGCATGTGGTGCGCACCATTGAGAATGCCATCAAGCTCGACCGAGTGGCGCATGCTTACCTTTTTGCCGGCCCCCGCGGCGTAGGAAAAACGACTGCAGCCCGATTGCTGGCGCGCGCGCTCAACTGTGAAAAAGGGCCTACCGCGCAACCGTGTGGCCAATGCAAAGCGTGTACTGAAATTCGCGACGGTTCCTCAACAGACGTGGCTGAAATCGACGGCGCTTCAAACAACGGTGTCGAAAATGTGCGCGAAATTCGGGAAAACGCCAAGTATCTCCCGCAAGGCAGCCGCTTTAAGATCTACATCATCGATGAAGTGCACATGCTCTCGCAGGCCGCATTTAATGCCTTGCTCAAGACGCTGGAAGAACCGCCTGGGCACGTCAAATTCATCTTTGCCACGACTGAAGCGCACAAACTTCCCGACACCATTTTGTCGCGCTGCCAGCGGCACAACTTTCGGCGCATTTCTGCAGCCGCCATGCTCAAACGACTCGAGGAAATTTGCGGCCTCGAGAAGGTTGAGGTTTCTGGGTCGGCGCTTTCACTCATCGTGCGCCAGGCCGAGGGCGGCATGCGTGACGCGTTGTCATTGCTTGACCAAGTCATCAGTGCCTGCGGCCTGTCACCCTCTGATGCTGACGTTGCCGAAGCATTAGGAGCCATCGACCGCAAAGTGATTCACGCCTTTGCCGTCGCCCTCATTAAGCGCGAACCTGCGTCGCTGTTGACGAGTGTCGAAGAGATGTGGAACCGGGGCGTCGATTTGCGGCGCCTTGCGGAAGATCTCGCCCAGCATCTCCGGCATGTCTTCGTGGCTAAAGTTGCTGGTCAAGCACCTGAAGAACTGGCCGATTCAGATCGCGAAGCGGTGATGGCGTTAGCCCGCGAAAGTGATGCGGCTCAAGTCGCACGGCTCTTTGATGTGGTGCATTCAGCAGTGTGGGAAATCGCTCGAGCGCCTCAGCCCAAACTGGCGCTCGAAATGGCTTTGTTGAAGGCTCTCTATTTGGCACCCGCAGGCGCGCTCCCTGAGCTCATCGCCCGCGTTGAAAAACTGACCGGCAGTTCTCTTGGAGCGCAAGGAGGTCGCTCCAGCCCGGCGACCTTTCGCGTCTGAAATTCCCGCCCGAGAGGCGCCTTCTCTCGCTTCTCGTCTCGTGGGTATTTCTCCCGCGCCCGGGGGGGTAATTTCTGCTCCGGGCACAACGGCGCTTAAGACTCCCGCGGTCGTGTCATCCGCTCTGGGTACAGCGCTGCCTCAAACCGCGCCCGCCGCTTCAGCCTCGAGCACGGCGCTGCATCAATCTGCGACCTCGACTTCCGGCTTGAGCACAGCACTGCGTGAACCCGCGCCCGCAGCTTCCGCTCTAAACGCCTCTGCGAAGCAAGCCGCCACAACAAGTTATCCTCGGAGCGGAGCGCTGGAGCAAACCGCTCCGATTACTTCGACTCCGAGTACGGCATTCCCTCAGACCGCGCCCGCCGCTTCCGCTCGGAACACAGTTGCGAATCAAACTGCACCAACACGTTCCGCTCAGAGCGTGGCGCTGGAGCAAACCGCTCCGATTACTTCGATTCCGAGTACGGCGTTCCCTCAAACCGCGCCCGCCGCTTCCACTCGGAACACAGCTGCGAATCAAACTGCACCAACAAGTTCTGCTCAAAGCGTGGCACTGGAGCAAACCGCTCCGATTACTTCGACTCCGAGTACGCCGTCCCCTCAAACTGCTCCCGCCGCTTTCGCTCGGAACACAGCTGCGAATCAAACTGCGCCAACAAATGCCGCTCGAAGCGCAGCGCTGGAGCAAACCGCTCCGGTCACTTCAACTGCAAGTACAGCGCGCAATCAAACCCCGCCCCTCACTTCAACCCAGAACCCAGCGCAACAAAACGTGCGCGGCACTTCCACTCCAAAGTCAGCGCTCTCTTCAGCTACGCCCGTCACTCCCGTTCCGAGCGTCGCGCATGAAGGCACCCGTGACGCTGAATCATGGAAACGCGCAGTCGACACCTTGCGCCAGGTGTCACCGCGACACGGCAAGTCGCTGTCTTACGCTCGATTCTTAGGTTTCACGGCTGAAGGTGCGCGTATCGCCTTTCCCGCTGACGCCGCATTTCACAAATCACAAGTGACGGGCATGAGCCGCTCGATGGTCGAAACCGAGCTCTCAAAGGCCTTGGGGCGCGCGTGCCGACTGATAGAAGACAACAGCGCAGAAGCATTTCAGGGTGCAGGAAAGAGCATCGCTGAAGTCGAAGCGACTGATCGCAACACCCGAGAACGCGGCATCGAAGACAAAATAAGATCGCACCCGGCCTTGAAAGCCGTCATTCGCCACTTGGGTGGGGCGTTGGAACACATCTCGTACCTCGAGGCGCCCGACAAGAAGATGACGGCGACTTCTGCCGACGAGAGTGACGCGGGGCCGCCTGTCGACTAGAGACGTACATCCTTCGTTTTACCTCTGGAGTGCTCTCATGCCTGGTGTCGACCTCAATTACTTCATCCGACAAGCGAACAAGCTGACGGAAAAGATCGAAAAGCGGAAGCAAGAACTCGCGGAAGAAACGGTTGAAAAGAAGTCGCCCAACGATCTCATCACCGTCATCGTGAACTGTGCTCAAGAAGTCAAAAGCATCAAAATTGCCCCCGCTGCAGTCGACCCCAGCGACATCGGCATGCTCGAAGACTTGCTCATCGCCACGGTGAATGCAGGGCTGGCCGACAGCAAGGCGCACATGCAAGCCGAACTGGGCAAAGTCTCTGGCGGCATCAAAATTCCTGGCATCACCTAATTCTCATGACGCCCGATGCCATCAGCCGTCTGGTTGCTCAGCTCGCCAAGCTGCCCGGCATCGGCGAAAAAACCGCTCAACGCCTCGCCTTCTTTGTACTGCGTTCGCCGCCCGAATATGCGAGGGCCTTGGCGAGCGCGCTGATCGAAGTGGTCGACCGGGTTAAGTTGTGCAGCCGTTGCTTCAGCCTTCACGATGGCCCTGAAGATTCGCTGTGTGGGTTTTGCAACGACCGTCGTCGAGACGACAAAATAGTCTGCGTGGTGGAAGGTATCGCCGACCAGATGGCCATCGAGCGAACGCGAGAATTTAAAGGGCGCTATCACATCTTGCACGGCGTACTATCGCCCCTCGAAGGTATCGGGCCAGATCAACTGCGCATCAGAGAACTCATCTTACGGCTCCAAGATTCGCCCATCGAAGAGCTCATCGTGGCCACCAACCCCGATGTCGAAGGGGAAGCTACGGCCCTGTACCTCACCCGGCTGCTCAAGCCGATTGGGGTGAAAATTTCGCGCCTCGCGCAAGGAATTCCGATGGGAGGTGACCTCGAATATGCCGACCAAGCGACCCTCGCTAGAGCTCTGGCTGCCCGCAGAGATTTGTAAATACTGCGCCAGGTCCCTGACACGACGGTGTTTTCCCTCCTGAAAATGTGCACAACCGTGTACCCTCTGTTAAGACCCCGGAACCGTTTGACAGGAGCACCTCCACCTCATGGCCACGCCGCTGGTGATGTACGAAGAGGAGTTCAACCGGATCAATGCGGTGTGCGACCGCCTCACGAAGGACGCAAACGCAAAGGTGGTCTTTCTCGTCGACAAAAATGGTCAGCTGATTTCGGCGGCTGGCCAGACGCACAATATCGACACGACTTCTTTGGCCTCACTCACGGCCGGCAATGTGGCCGCCATGGGAGGTCTTGCAAAACTGATTGGTGAGAACGAATTCCCCAATCAGTTTCACGAAGGCGCCCGAGACTCGCTGTATATGACTCTGGTAGGCGGGCGAGTGGTCTTGGTGGTGATTTTTGACAATCGCACTTCGCTGGGGCTCGTTCGCCTCCGCATCAAGAAGGCATCTGACGAGCTTGAAAAAGTATTTCAAGCGCTCGCCATACGTGCCTCCGTCCCAGGGGCCGGCTCGCCGTTTGCCGAGATCTCTGACGCCGACATCGATAACCTCTTCAGCGAGTAAGGCAGGCCCGCGCCATGTCGTTCATCAACTACTCAAGCCGCGAGATCAACTGCAAGATCGTCTACTACGGCCCCGGTTTGTGCGGGAAGACGACGAACCTGCAGTACATCTACAACAAGACCAACCCTGAAACGAAGGGCAAGCTGATCTCTCTTTCAACTGAGACTGATCGCACCTTGTTCTTCGACTTTTTGCCATTGTCCTTAGGCGAAATTCGCGGGTTCAAAACGCGCTTTCATCTCTACACGGTGCCAGGCCAAGTGTTCTACGACGCCAGCCGTAAACTGATTCTCAAAGGCGTCGATGGGGTGGTCTTCGTGGCCGACAGTCAAGTCGAGCGCATGGAAGCCAACATCGAGTCGCTCGACAACCTGCGCATCAACCTGAAGGAACAAGGTTACGATTTGGACAAAGTGCCTTTCGTGATGCAGTACAACAAACGCGATCTTCCGAATGCAGTTCCCATTGAAGAACTGCGAAAAGTGCTCAACCCGCGCAACGTCACAGAACGGCAAGCAGTCGCCCCGACCGGGGTGGGGGTGTTTGATACCCTCAAAGACGTGGCCAAACTCGTGCTGACCGAGCTCAAGAAAGGTGGTCAGTGAAATGAACCCGAGGGGGAAATGGTGGCCCGCGCTGGCCATGCTCTTGGCAACGAGCGTTTTCGCGCAAACAGGCCCAGCGAAAACAGGTGGAGTCACAACCGCAGCTCCAGAATCGGCGTCGGCACAAACGGCTGATGAAGCCTTCACCACGCGCGTCAAAACGCTGGAAGAGCAAGTCGTCGACCTGAAAGAAAAAATCTTCCGCACCAAAGCCAGACTCTTGCTCCTGCAAGAGACGGTTTTAGGAGGCGATTTGTCGAGCGGTGCCCGAGCAGTGCTCTACCACCGCAACGAAATGGGCTCTCAGTTCATTCTCGAATCTGTGGCCTACGCGCTCGACGGAGCCCCCATTCTCACCAAAGTCGACACCAACGGCGACCTCGACAAGCGAGAAGAATTCGAGCTGTTCAGCGGCCGCATCGTGCCTGGCAACCATCAAATCGCGGTGCGCATGGTTTACCGAGGCCATGGCTACGGAATCTTTAGCTACCTTGAAGGGTACAAATTTAAACTTCAGTCGAACCAAACCTTCACCGCCGAAGCTGGCAAAGTGACCACGGTGAAAGTGGTGGGTTACGAAAAAGGGGGCATGACGACCGACATCAAAGACAAGCCTACCATTCGTTACGACATCTCGACCTCGAAGGACCAAACCAAGACTGTTACCCCGACCGAGTCGAAGTGACGCAAAGACCGTCACCCACGCCCATGATCAACAGGATTCTACAAACAGGAGTGTTGAGCATGGTGCTGTGCGCCGCTCAGAGCGCACAGGCCCAGCAACGGTCTACCGGTGAGCTGCAGAACCAAGTCGAAGGCATCGCCAAGCAGGTCGATGCCGCGCGAGACAACATCGATTTGGTTGAGAAGCAATACACCCTGCGTGAAGAAACCTCAGACGAAGCGGCGTCATTGCAGCGCTTTTCTGACGGAGAGATTCAGTATCTTTTGAAAGACTACCCCACGGCCTCGGTGCTCTTTTACGACTTGGTCGAAAACCAAAGTTTCAGAAAAGGCCCGCGCTACGCCGACGCGCTCTTTTATTTGGCCGATTCGCTGTACCTCCAGAAGAATTATTTGGGCGCTCGCCTCTATCTGCGAATCTTGTTGGGCCTTCGCGCCGGTCACTACAAAGAAGCATTGGCTCGCTACCTTGAGATTGCGGGTCGCCTCAATGAGTTTGCCGGCATCGACGAATACATCGTTCAAGCGAGAAATTTGTCGGGCGGCACCCTGCCCCCTGAACTGACTTACGTCTACGCCAAATGGATGTTTGGCCGGCATGACCTCAAGGTGAATGAGCGCGTTGCTCAGAGTCGAGCGCTCTTCGAGGGTCTCGCTACCGACGCCACCGGTCCTTTTCATCTTCAAGCCCGCTACTTCATCGGTGTTGGCTCCGTTCACCTCAAAGACTGGGAACAAGCCATCGCTCAATTCCTTCTGGTGACGCAGGCGCAAGCTCGAGACGAAAAAGAAAAAGCGATCAAAGAGCTCGCTGACCTCTCGATGGGGCGCGTGTATTTCGAAATGGGCAAGTACGACGACGCCATCGATCGCTACAGCCGCATCGGCCAGCAGTCAGACAATTTTCCCGACTCGCTTTATGAAATCGCGTGGAGCTACGTGCGCAAAGGCGATCTCGCTCGAGCCAAAAATGCGACCGAGTTGCTGCTGATGGTGGCGGAAGATTCGGTGCTGGCGCCAGAGGCGAAGATTCTGCAAGGCACTTTGTTGCAAAAGCTTCAGAAGTACGAAAACGCCATCGATACTTACAACCAGGTCATCAATACGTACACGCCGGTGTGGGAAGAGATCAACGCGTTGCTGAACATGGCCAAAGACCCAGTTCAGTATTTCGATGAACTGCTGGCCCGCAACGAAAAGACGCTCGACGTCACTCGGCTGTTGCCCCCCATCGCTCTGAAGTGGGCCAGTACCCGACAAGAAGTCGCTGAAGCGGTCGAAATCACCTCGGCTCTTGATGCGTCGCGAATTGTCATCGAAGAGTCGAAGATCATCGCTGAGCGCATTCTTCGTTCCCTTGACGAGCGCGGCGTCGAAAGTTTCCCCATACTGCAAGAGGGGTATACCCGCGCCGATGCAATCGATACGTCGCTGACCAACGCAGACACGGCGTTGACGCACGTTGAAGAAGCCTTGGTGGAAGGTCTGATGAATGGGGAGCAGAAGAAACAGCTCCAAGACATCAAGGCCAAGATGGCTGAATTGAAGCGACGCATTGCCACTCTGCCCACCACCGGCGAGCAAGTTCGCGCTCGTCAGGCGCGCATTCAGGCCGCTATTGATGCCTTGGACAAACAGGCTTTTCAACTGGGCATCGATATGCAATCGCAACTGGGCCAGCTGACCGCCATCAAGAAATTCGTCGACGACACCAAGAGCCAGCGCAAAGACACTCCTGAAGATGAGAAAGCGTTTCTCGAGAAGGTCACTCTCGAGCAAAATGCGCTCGACGCGATGCAATTCGAGTTGAGTGAATTGCGTGCAGCGCTGTTGTCAGAGCGAAGCAATGCAGACAAGGCGGTGGGAGGCGAGGGGTTGCTCAAGCAAGACTACGAACAGCTGCTCGAACAAGAGCGCACCCTGCTCAGCCAATCGCGTCAGGGGCTCTCTGCTGAAGGGCAACGAATACTCTCGCGCGCTAATTCGGTGCGAGCGCAGAGCGTGGCGCTGCGCGAACGCGTAACGCGAAGCAAAACCATCGTGCGCGACCGCGTGGCACACAAGGCGCAAGTACTTCGAGAACAGGTGATGCGCGAGCAACAAGCCATCGAGAGTTATCGCAGTCAGACTTCTCAAGTGACGGGCGAAACCCGCAACCTGGTGGGCCGAATCGCCTTCGATAGTTTTAAACGAGTGCGCCAAAGCTTTTACGACCTCGTGCTCAAGGCCGACGTGGGCGTGGTCGACGTTTCTTTCCAGCGCAAGCAAGACAAAACGAGCCAAATCCAAACACTCGCCGCCCAGAAAGATCGTGAGCTCAAGCAGCTCGACGACGAGTTTAAAGAAGTGCTCAAGGACGTCGACTGATGAGCTCGATCGCCCGCCTCAGCTTTCTCTTTTTCGCCACGTGCGCCGCACAAGTACAAGCGCAAGCTCTAGAAAATACCTCAGTTGGAGCAACACCCGACGCGGGGCAGCCAAGCGAAGCCAGCAAGGGTGATGTCGCCCCTGCTGCAAAGCAGAAAACTCGTTTTTTTGAAGCGCTCGGTACTCCAGAGCAACAGGCTCAGCTTGACGAGTTGTCGCGCGCGCTGATGCTGTATGAAACGGAATCTCTCGAGTTCAAACGCGAAGTGCAGCTGTTGGTCGAGAAGAAGTACGAAGAAAAGCGTAACGGTCTGGCGAACAGTTATGAGCGCGCCATTCGAGATCTCGAAGTACTCGAGCGCCGCGAGCGGCTCGACGCCATCGCCGCCTTCGAAGAGTTTTTGGTTCGCTACCCCAATGACCCTCGTTTCACCCCTGATGTGATGTTCCGCTTGGCGGAGCTCTACTATGAGCGCAGTTCAGACGACCACGCCGTAGCGATGCGCGAATACGAAGAGGTTTTAAAGAAAATCGACCCTGAGACGAACCCGACGCTGCCGCCCGAGCCCAAGATTGATTTCAGCAAGTCAATCGCGCTGTACACGCGACTCATCAACAACTTCCCCACGTACCGGCTCAATGACGCCAGCTACTATTTGCTCGGGTACTGCCAAGAAAAACAAGAAGACTTCGAAAAGGCGCGCGGCTCGTACGAGCAGTTGATCGCCCGCTACCCCGCTTCGCGGTTCACTACCGAAGCGTGGGTACGCATCGGTGAATACTACTTCGATGCCTATGACGTGCCCGATGCCCTCACCCGAGCGGTCGATGCGTACGAGCACGCGGTGGCTGACATCAAGCACCCTCTCTACGACAAGGCCCTCTATAAACTGGGGTGGACCTACTATCGACTGGATCGCTTCGACGACGCGGTCGGCCGATTCTTGAATTTGATCGACTACTACGAAACCGACGCTCGAAAACGCGGCGAAGAAGAAGTCGGCGGCGACCTTCGAAATGAAGCGCTGCAATACACCGCGGTCAGCTTTGTCGATGAGAAATGGGGCTCGCTGGCGAAGGCACAGGCGACCTTCGCTAAACTGGGCGGGCGCCGCTACGAGAGCGAAGTCTACCGGCGCATGGCCGACGTCTATTTCGACCAAACCAAACACCCTGAGGCCATCGAAGCATACCGCCTGGTGCTGCAGAAAGATCCACTGGTCAAAGATGCGCCTCAGATTCAGCAGCGCATTGTGCAAGCGTATGAGCGAGATCGACGCCTTGAAGAAGCCTTCGCTGAGGCTTCAAAACTGTCGAACATGTTCGTGGGCGGAACGCCTTGGTACGAGCGGTGGAAACGAGACCCAGACGTCGTGCAAGCAGCGGGAGAAATGGCTGAGAAGAGTCTGTATTCGACGGCCATCTATCATCATCAGCAGGCTCTCGTTTACAAGCAAGAGGGCAAGTTCGACCTTGCAAAGGCGGCCTTTGAGACAGCCGCAAAAGCGTATGACGGCTACCTGCAACGCTTTCCCCGCTCGAAGAATGCCTACGAGATGGAATTCTACTTGGCCGAATGTTTGTACAATTCGTTTCAGTTTGGTGAAGCCGCCAAACGCTATGTGGCTGTGCGCGATTCAAGCCAAGACGTGAAGTATCAGTCTGATGCCGCGTATGCGGCGGTGCTCGCGAATCAGAAACAGATTGACCTCAATGTAAAACTCGGCACGTCGAAGCAGTACCCGGTGCTCAAATCAACGGATCGCCCCGAGGGTGACAAGGTCGTCCCCATTGAACTCACTGACCTCGAACAAGCGTTGATAGCGGCTTCAGATGAGTATGTGGCGAAAGCCAAGCCAGGCGATGACAAGGTGCCCGGCATCGCGTACCGCGCGGCAGAAGTTTTCTACACCCACAATCAATTGCCCGAAGCACGCAGGCGTTTTGAGTCAATCGTCACCACGTACCCGAAAGCAGAAGTGGCGAAGTTCGCCACCAACCTCATCATCGAGTCGTACTTGGTCGATAAGAACTGGGCGAAGGTCGAAGAAGTTTCAGCGCGCTTGGCGGGCAATACCGACGTCATCGACCCCAAGTCTGAACTCTATAAAGAGCTCACCAAGTTCAAACTCGGTGGCCGTTTTAAGTTGGCTGAAGAATTGATGGCTAAAGGTCAGTTCGACGAAGCGGCAAAAAAATACATTGGTTTGGTCGCAGAAGAACCCAAACACGAATTCGCGGACAAGGCGCTCAACAATGCCGCCGTCTGTTACGAAAACGTGCAGCGCTTTGATTCTGCACAGCGGCTGTATGAGCGTATTTTCAGCGAGTACCCCAATTCGAAGTTGGCCGATGCGGCCCTCTTCCGCGTCGCGGTCAACGCTGAGAAGTCTTACGACTTCGACAAGGCCATCGAAAAATATCAAAAGCTGGTGAAGGACTACCCCAGCAGCAAAGACCGTGAGTCAGCCCTGTTCAATACGGCTCGTTTGCTCGAAGGGCTCCAGCGCTACGATGAAGCCGCGGTCGCATACCTTCGCTACGCCGACGTCTACCCCAACAGCGATGACGCTCCGAAGAATCAGTTTCGTGCGGCGCTCATCTACGAGAAGCAAAACAACAGCGGCAAAGAGATCGCTGCTCTCAACGAATTTATACAAAAATTTTCAAACAAGCCGGCGCAAGTTGAACTGGTCATCGATGCAAAAAAACGCATCGGTGACGCGCACAAGAAGCAGAAGAATGTTGGCGCCGCGATGAAAGCCTACCTCTCGGCGGCCGAGGAATTTGACCGACGAAATCTGAAACCTGATTCGTCGCCAGTGGCCGCAGAAGCGGCGGCCTATTCGCGCTTTGAACTGGCAGAAGGTGTGTTCGCCGATTTCGACAAGATTCGCATCGGAGGCGCAGGAAAAGCTTTGGCCAACAGCTTCACCGTAAAAAAAGCCGGGGTGAAAAAAGTCAACGACGCCTACGACGCGGTGATGAAATACAAACGAGTGGAATGGATTCTGGCGGCCTTCTACCGCAAGGGCCACACGCTCGAACGTTTCGCACAGACCATTTTAGAAACGCCGGTCCCTCCTGACATCAAGCGCCTGGGTGATGAAGCGGTCGTGGCATATCAAGATGCACTGTCGACCCAGACTGTCGCCCTCGAAGAAAAGGCAGTCGAGGTGTATTCGGCAGCTTGGGCTGAAGCCAAAAAATATCGGGTTTCGAACGAGTGGACCAAAAAAACACTCGAATCGCTCAACCGGTTCCGCCCTAAAGAATACCCCATGCTCAAGGAACCCAAATCGTTGGTTTCGCGTGAGCAGGTCTTCCCTGAAGGGGCAGTTGGCGCAGTGACGGGCAATGAGCGCGCTCTCGTGGCTCCGCAAAAACTTGGAGAGGGTGACAAGTGAGGCGTGCAAGCTTCAGCGCGGTATTGATGGTGATGTTGGCGGCTTGCGCCACCACTCCAGAGAGTGCTCCTCCCTCTCCTGCTCCCAACGAGACAGGCGAAATTCCGGAAGGAACGGCGCACGCAAACACCGAGGTCAAACCCGCCAGCGCTAAACCCGCAAACGGCATTAGCGCTTCATCGCAGGCCTTCGACACCGCGACGCAGTCCCGGTTTAAGGAAGGCGTCAGCGCTCTCAATCAGGGCAAAGTCGATGCGGCTGAGCGTGCCTTCAAAGATGTTCTTTCACGCAACAATAAGGCGGCGTACGCGTGGACTAACCTGGGCGTGATTGAAGAACGGCGCGGTTCTTTTTCAGAGGCCGAACGAAACTATCGCAAGGCGATTGAACTCGACCCTGCTCAGGACACGGGTTGGGACTACTTGGCGCGCCTTTCGTGTCGCCAACGAAAGTGCGCGCAAATCGATGCCGAACTTCGGGGAGTCATCGCTAACAACCCCGCGGCCATCGGGCCTCGCAATGCCCTGGTGTATGTATTACTCGCGCAAAACAAGCTCGAGCCTTCGGCCGCTGAAGCGAAAAAAGTACTCAAAGCCGATGAGCGAAATGTCAGAGCGATGCAGCTTCTGGCGCAGGTTTATTTCCGAGAGTCGAAAGTCGAACTGGCTCGCTTGGTGTTGGAAAACGCTCGCACCATCGACGCCAACGACGCCGCCACCCACAATGCGTTGGGGTTGGTGTTGCTTGAGCTCAAACAACGACCGCAAGCGTTGGAATCATTCAGACAAGCGACGTTGCTCAAGCCTGACTTTGCGGAAGCCCGCAACAATTTCGGAGCGCTCCTCAACGAGGCCAACGATTTTGAGGCGGCAATTAAGGAACTTGAAGCCGCGGTGGCGGCAGCTCCTGAATTTACGCTGGCGCACCTCAACCTCGGCAACGCGTATCGAGGTCTCCAACAACCCGCGCGGGCCATCAGCGAGTATCAGTTGGTTCAGCGCGCAAAGCCCGATTTGGCCGAGGTCTCGTTTAACTTAGGCGTCACGTACCTCGACCAAGACATCACGGGCATGGATTCAATCGAGCGCTTTAAGACTGCCGTCGCCCATTTCACTCAATACAAAGAAAGAGGCGGCAAAGACGACCGGGTCGACCAATACATTCGAGATGCTAACAAGGGCATCGAGAAAGAAGAGCGTCGACGGGAACGGGAAAAGAAAGATCAGCTGAAAAAAGTCGAAAACGCCCAAAAGACCGATGATGAGGCCAAGAAAAAGAAGGCTGACGACGACGCGGCGACAAAAACCAAGCCCCCATCGAAGTTAAAAGAAGAGGAAGCTGGCCCCAACAAGCCAGCCGGGGCTAAGTTGGGCGAGGAAGAAAAGTGATGCGAATTCTAACTCTCACCTTTACCTTGATGACTTCTCTGGCCTTCGCTCAAGAAGCGCCAGTGAAGAAGAAAAAGGTGATTCGACTCGATGCCATTACGGTGGAAGGTCGAATTCAAAAGCCTCAGGCCTTCTACATTTTGCAACGAAGTACGTTGAACTTCGATGAATTGAATCGGGCTGAGACTTTTGTACCCAAGGTGGAAAAAAGCGTCGAAAAGGGTGCATTCTGAACCTTGAGAAGTGGTTGCGCCAAGGGTAAGTGTTCAAGTCTTCTTCGGGTTGCGTTGGAGGGAGCGGGGAGGAACCAAAGCTCCCCGGTGGCTGTCTTTAAGGAAACGTCATGGACCAACCGAAGAACGGTCGGAAGTTGCTGCGCATCGCGCTCATTCAGGGCAGCAAAATTACCGAAGACAGAACGCTGAAGCGCCGCACGGCGGTTTCTGTGGGCCAAAACGCCACCAATACCATCGTAGTGCCCGTTTCGAACCTCCCCCCTTCCTTCACCTTGTTTGAGGTCAATAACGAGCAGTACTCGCTGATTTTTACTGCAGCGATGGACGGTCGCGTTTCAGTCAACGGGCAAGACGTCACCTTGAAAGAAGCCATCGCCAAAAAGGTGGCCACTCAACGCCGCGATGTCTACGTGGTGAATCTGAGCGAAAGTGCCAAAGGTCGAGTCTCACTGGGTGAAGTGTCTTTGTTGTTTCAATTCGTTTCGCCCACGCCTGAGCCAGCCAAAATTGCACTCCCCAGTGATGTACGTGGGAGCCTGTTCAAGCAGATCGACCAATTCTTCTTCGCGATTTTGGCGGCCTCGCTCTTTGTGCACTTTTCAGGGGCTACATTTATTGCCTGTCAGCCCAAGCCTGAAGAGCATGAACTGACGCTGGACCAACTGCCTGACCGCTTTGTCAAAGCGATGATGCCTGTTGAAAAAAAGGCTCCGCCCGTCAAAGAAGTGGCTGATTCGACCACTAAGAAAGAAGAAGAAGTTAAAGAAGAGAAAAAAGAGGTTGGTGAAAAGAAGGTCGAGAAAGCGACGAACAACGCCGACAAGAGGGCCGCGCTCGATGCGAAAGTGGCCAAGTCAGGGCTGCTCAAAGTCATCGGTTCTGCAGGCGGGGGTGGCGCTTTCGAAGATGTGTTGGGCGGTTCAAGCGGTGTAGGTGACGTCGCCAGCGCGCTCTCGGGCGCGAGCGGCGTAGGGGTTGCGACTGCAGAATCGTTGGCGGCAGGTGGGCCTAAAGGTGGCACGGCGGGTTCAGCGGCGGGCATTGGTGAATTGGGAACCACAGGCGGGGGCAATGTCGCCTTGGCTGAAAAAGGGAACGCCACCATTCGCGGTGGCGTCTCGATGCAGGCTCCTGAAGTCGAATCAAGCGACGTCGACCGGGAAAAATTAGCTGCCTATGTGCGCAGTCGTAAGGGCGCCATTCAGCAATGCTATGAAAAAGAATTGAAGCGCAACCCCACCTTGAAGGGAAAAGTGGTCGTTCGTTTCAACATCACCCCCGCAGGTCGAACCAGTGAGATCGATATCGAAGAGAACACGCTGGGGAATGAAGCTGTAGCCAGCTGTATCAAGACCACCATTCGCGGCTGGGTCTTCCCCTTCAAACCGGGTTCTGATGTAGCCGTGGCTTACCCTTTTGTGTTCGCTCCCGCTTCCTGAAGAGTCAAATCGCTGTGGCCCCATGCTGAGCCGTGGTAGGGGTCTTTGAATCGGGTGAGTGGTTGAGGGAACTGAAGAGAAATTAAAGTGGAATAAGTACTTTCGTTGACTTAGGTGTTTTCGAAAGTTAGGGTTTGGAACCTTTCTGCAGGGTTGAGGCTAACGTGATCCGTCGAGCCATCATCATTCTGACTGTAGCTGCGGCAACATTGGCTCTTGGGCAGGCGCCTATTGCTCCCCAAGAAAACAATGCGGCCAACGTAAGTGATCCAGACAAGCTGGTTCGAAGTAGCGCATCAGTCGGCGGTATGCGCGGTTCGCTCCGAGAAGTTTTGGAGAAGCTTGAAGAGGCTCGCAGCACTAAAGACGTGGTGAAGCTCAACTGTGTGAATGAGAAGCTGACTCAAATTAAAGGGCTGCTTCGCATCTCTGAGCAATCTGACGTACAGCTTCAAGAGGCCGTGTCGCGCAAAGAGGCGACCACCGCTGACCATGAGTTCATCAAGGTCACTATTGCCAAATCAAAGGTTGATCAACTTCGAGCCGAGGCGGAACAGTGCATCGGGCAATTGGCATTTCGAACAGATGAAAACCTTTCTGTAGAGGTCGATGTTCCCGACTACTTGCCGGCCGGAGATCCTACACAAATGCCACCGCCTATCTCGATCGACAGCAGGCCTCCGCCTGCGAGTGCGACGTTGTGACATTCGGCACAAAGACGAATTGAAACGAATTTGGCCCACGCTTTTGCTGTGTTAAGGACCAAGACCGCGATGAATTGGGTGAGGGGAACATCTTATTCTGCGCCACTGGCGCTGATGCTTGGCGCTCTGTTGGGCACGTCCGCTTATGCACAAGTTGCCAAGGCACCAGGAATCAAAATTGGTGAGGGCCGGCTTCATCCATTTATTGAATTGGATGGCCGCTATGACTCTGTGGCCGGCTACTTTCAGCTGGACGAGAACAGCAGCGTTATAACGGCGTCTCCTGAAGTCATTCTCCATGGCCGTGGTGGGCTTCGTTTCGAACTTGATACGCCCTCTACGCTGGTGAAGTTCAACGGTTCAGGTGAAGGGCTTTGGTACACCGGTCTCCTCACGAAAGGGCTCTCAACCTCGCTCTCTCGAGCTCAAGCGAATGTGGCTTTAGATACGCGATTCAACCGTGACGGTGCGGTCGAAGTGCAGCTGGGCGACAGCATGACCCGAAGCGACCGCACGCAGAACCCGCTTTCGGGAATCGGTCTGCTCTCACTCTTCAATAATGTTTATTTAGCGGCGCCCATTCACCCCGGTGGCCGAGCTCTCGAAGTGACACCCAGGGTAGGTTGGACAGTTGAGTTTTTTGAAGCCATCAGTCCTGTGTTGCCTCCAGGTTGTGTCGAAGGCACCTCAACGTGCGACCCAAAGATGGTTTTCCTCATGAATTACAACAACGTCGCCTTTGGGTTGAACGCGAGATGGAAGTTCTTGCCCAAGACGGCCATCGTACTCGATGCGAATCTTGACTGGCGCACGTACTTTGCTGGAGCAGGTTCGACCAACCCTCTTTCAACGGTTCTGCGCGTACAAGGCGGTCTGGCTGGCCTCATTTCGCCGCGCATCTCAGTTACGCTCTTGGCGGGCTACAGCGGAGACCTGGCGAACAACCTGATTCACACGGTTATCGGCACCGCTGAGTTCGCGTATACCGTTTCTGAATTGACCCGGTTGGTCATCGGTTACATGCGCAATGCGGTACCTGTGCCTTCAGCTGGGACGATGCTTGATGACAAAGCCTACCTTCGCGGGGGAATCGGGTTTGCTGGTGGCCGGCTGGTGTTCAATGCGATGGTAGCCGCCGACTATTTGACCTTCTTCAGCCCGACCCGGCGCAACGACTTTGTAGTGAGCGGCACCGTTGGGCCCACCTTCTCGGTGAATTCAATTTTCGATATTGGGGCCGCCTACACGCTCAGTTACCGGACATCGAGCGTAGCGGCCCTTTCTACAGTCAATTTCTTGCGACATGAGGCGTTGTTACGCCTTACTTTCCATTACTAAGCGCGATGCGTCCCTCTGTTGTACCCATGCTCTTAGCAGTGTGCTTCATCGCCGGCCTCTCGGGGTGCCGCCACCCGAGTTCGGGCGGCGGGTTGGCTCCTGAAGCTCCAGTAGAAGCCATCAGCAGTGGGAGCACTCTGGCAGCCAACGATTTGTTGGAAGTGCGCGTGTCGCAAGAGACAGATTTGAGCGGCGTCTATCGACTCGACACGAGTGGCAGCATCGATTTTCCTCTCTGCGGGAAAGTGGTGGTGGGAGGAAGCACCGCCGCCCAAGCCGCTGAAGCCATCAATACCTGTCTTAAGAATGGCTTTGTGCGGAGGCCTCAAGTTTCAGCTTGGGTCAAAGAATTCAATTCGAAGAAGGTATTCGTCTTCGGAGAAGTCTCGAAGCCGGGTTCATTCGTTTACGAAGAAGGAATGACCATCATTCATGCCATTTCTCAAGCGGGTGGGCTCACTCGTTCCGCTGCGAAGAACAGCGTGAATGTCACCCGGGTGGTCGACGGCAAAGAAGTGAAGTTGCCCGTGAAAGTTGAAGACATCGTCATTGGCCGAGAGCGAAATTTTCATCTCGTTCCGGGTGACATCATCTTCGTTCCTGAGAGTTTCCTCTAAAGAGACTTTAGGGCTCGTTGAGCAGGGCTTCGATTTCTGAAGTCCACTTCACAAGTTGTTCTTCATCAAACCCTTCGCGAACACTGCGCACTTTCCCCCGCTTATCAATCAACAGAATTGTGGGCATCAGACTGACTTTCAGTCTTTCTTCAGCCTGACGCCCCTCGGGGTCGAGCACCACGGGCAACGTCACCTGCGCTTCTTTTAAGAATGAAGCGATGGGCCGCGGGTCTGCGTCAATGTTGATGGCGTAGACTTCGAAGCCTCTGGTGGCGAAGCGCTCGAGGAGCTGCTGCGAATGTGGAAGCGCGTCGAGGCAGGGCTCGCACCAGGTGGCCCACACGTCGAGGAGCACCACATGGCCTCGCCTCGCTGAAAGGAGCCACGGTTGACGCTCAGGGTATGTCTGCAGGTGCAATTCGAGCGGCTCGAGCGTGGTTGAGAGAAGAGCGTCTTTTCTTTCAGCCACGGGCGATGGCGGCTTGAGAGAGCAACTGGCCAACGTCAACACCATCAATGCGCGAAGGCGCTTCACCGGGCGGCCAATCTCGACAAGAGAGATTCAATCAACCCGCCGAAACTTCCATTCGACATCACCAAGAGTACCTCGCCGGCTCGGGCTTCTCGGGCCAGGAGCTCGATGAGCGCACTCACCGTGGTTTCCGCGATGGTGGGAATGCCTTGAGCGCTCAAATCGCGCGCCAACTTCGAGACGTCTAACTCTTCGCCGAGAGGAATTTTATCGTGTCGCTCAGCGATTTTGATGAAAGCGCGTTGTGCTCCAGCGAAGGAATGCGCGTAGTCCTCTTGATGAATGTTACGACGTGAGGTGTTGGAGCGCGGCTCGAAAATGGCCCATACCGGGCGGCCTGGGTAGCGGCTGACGACAGCGGCGATGGTTTCTTTGACTGCTGTGGGGTGATGCGCGAAGTCGTCGATAATCAACACCCCGCCCGGCTCACCTCGCTCTTCTTGCCGGCGCTTGATGCCGGTGAATGAAGAAAACCCTCGGGCCACTTCATCGTCACTCAAGCCCAGCGACTGAGCCGCCGCCAATACTCCGAGCGCGTTTTCCACATTATGTGCGCCCGCCATAGGCAACTTCATTTCACCACTCAACTGGCCATGGCGCTTCACTTTGAACCGCGCTCCTGCTGCGCCGAGCTGAAGATGCGAAGGTGTTACGTCAGCACCTGAATCTTCTTTGGCGCTGTAAGTGATGACGGTGGCTTTGGAAGTTCGTGCCAACTTCACCGCGTTGGGCCAACTGGCGCTGACCACGATGGTCCCGTCTGCAGGCACCAAGGCAATCAATTTCTCGAAGGCCGACTCGTAGTGAGCCAAGTCTCGATAGATGTCTGCGTGGTCAAACTCAACGCTGGTGAGAATCAGGGTCTTTGGCTGGTAGTGAAGAAATTTAGGGCCCTTGTCGAAATAAGCCGTGTCGTACTCGTCACCTTCGACCACGAAATGTGGCCCCTGCCCCAGGCGATAGTTGCCGGAGTAATTTATGGTCACTCCACCGACGAGGAAAGTGGGGTCTTTCCCGGCTGAAGTCAGCACGTGGCCCATGAGCGCAGACGTCGTTGTCTTGCCATGCGTGCCCGCGACGACGATGGAATGCCGGCGGGAAAGAAACAGCGAGCCCAAAGCCGCAGGGAAACTCATCTGTGGAATGCGCTGCTCGCGCACTGCAGTGGCTTCAATATTCACTTTGCGAATGACGTTGCCGATGATGACCAGGTCGGGCTTCGTCACGGTGAGATTTTGGGCGGAGTACGGCGTCAGCGCCTTGATGCCCCACGCATCGAGCATGTGGCTCATCGGTGGGTAGAGATTCTCGTCGCTCCCTGTCACTTCGTAGCCAGCGGCTTTGAGCATGCCAGCGAAACTCCCCATGCCGGTGCCGGCGACACCTACCAGGTGAATGCGCTTGGGGAATGAGGGGGCGACGGTAGCGAGCGTTAAACCAGTTTCAGAGTCAGGTGCGGCAGCAGACATGGGTGCAATCACCCTCTCATTCCAACTCGAGCTCGTCGAGCACTGCCTCGTGTATTCGCGGGCGAAATTCACGAATGCGGGTGTT